>CAZNMS010000550.1:0-5743 GCA_964573505.1 uncultured Planctomycetaceae bacterium
ACTTCCTCGCCGAAGTAGTATTTGGCGTAACGACTTAGTGTGATTTAGCCCTGCCCCCAACTGGGAGCATCTGAGAAATAGTACCAGCCCCCCCTCAACGGAAAGACTGAGTGAAGGGGGGGCTGAGAATTGGAACTTTCAAGACGAGGCAACATCGCGAGGGATCGACTTCACCTATTTCGAAGGCACAACAGAAGAGACTCGCATGCAGCATATCTTCAACACAATGGGAGGCGGCATGGGCGTGATCGATCTCGACCTAGATGGATGGCCCGACATCCACATTGCACAAGCCAATAATTGGCAGATCGACCAAGTTCAGCCAGAGCACTTTGACCGCACCTACCGCAATCGTGATGGACACCGTTTCGACGATGTCACTCAATTAACTGGAACTGCAGACACAAGCTTTACTCACGGCGTCTCAGTCGGCGACTTCGACGCTGATGGCTTCCCTGACATCTACCTTGGAAATCTTGGCCCAAACCGCCTTTATCACAACAACGGCGACGGAACCTTCAATGACGTCACCACAGACGCCGGGGTTGCGGGTGACGAGTGGAGCACCAGCAGTGCTTGGGCCGACTTAACGCAAGACGGTCTCCCAGACCTCTATGTGATGAATTACTCGAAAATGCAGGCAACCAAGGAGAAGCTTTGCTACGAAAATCAGAAACAAGTTGCATGCACTCCCGACGGCCTCACACCGGAACGCGGACGACTCTACTCGAATGAAGGCAATGGCAAATTTCGAGACGTCTCGCAACTGCTAGAACCAGAACTCCCAGCGGGCCGCGGTCTTGGAATTATCGCTTGGGATTTCACCCGACGAGGCCGCATTGAACTCTTTCTGGCTAACGACACGATGGCAAACACACTGCTTGCACATCACGGAAAGAACTCTTCCGGGCTGCCGATACTTAAAGACGAAGCGGTCGTTCGCGGTGTTGCACTTGATCCTAACGGCAACGCTCAAGCATCAATGGGCGTCGCAACTGGAGACGCCAATGGCGATGGTCAACTCGATCTGTATATCACCACATTTTACGGAGAGTCGAAGACCCTATACTCACTGAGCAATGACGGCTTCTTCGAGAACACAACACAAGCAATGAATCTCAGAGAACAAGGCTTCTGGATGCTTGGTTTTGGAAGCCAATTCGAAGATTTCAACGGCGACGGGTGGCAAGATCTCATTGTGACCAACGGCCACGTCGATCAGCGAACCCGGCGAGGCGAACCCGATCGGATGCCGCCCCAGTTACTAGCCAACAGAAGTGGGAAGCGATTTGAGAATATCACCGCGCAACGTCTCGGAAAGTTCTTTGCCGGCAACTACCTCGGACGCGGCCTTGCAACGCTAGACTGGAATCGAGACGGCCGAGCAGACTTTGCCGTCAGCCATCTTCACGCACCATTCTCACTAGTAACAAATTTATCAGAGCAAGAAAGCAAGTCGATCTCCCTGCGTCTTCTTGGCAGGCAGCACACTCGACCAGTCGGAGCCACTGTCACAATGATGTGCGGAGCCATTCGGCAAACTCGGTTCGTTACCGGAGGCAACGGATTTCTAGTCTCAAACGAAGATGTCCTCAGGTTTGCAGTGCCCGCAACCGAGAACGAAGTGGCGTTCGAAGTCAGGTGGGCCGATGGCTCAATCTCGTCATGGAATCAGCCGTCCGCCTGGAATCAGATTACGTTTATCGAAGGTGATCCTCGTTCGCCATGGACGCAAAGCGTTCCCAGTGGCGAAGACCTCGTTGTTCTACCTAAAAAACGATAGCACCTCACGCGTTTGCGTATCCCTAGCTCATCAAGGAGATTCGCCTCTTGCGGGCCGTTATAGTTTGATCTACCAACTCGAACGTCCCGGCCGCACCAAGACGTGTGCCAAGTATTTCCGAGGCCCTGTAAACTGCTCGTCTGTCTTGTTCATTTATTCTTTCCTCTTGGAGAACCAAGTATGCGTCGCCGCGGCTTTACTCTAATTGAGCTTCTAGTTGTTATTGCGATCATAGCCGTCCTAGTGGCACTGTTGTTGCCGGCAGTGCAGCAAGCACGAGAAGCGGCGCGTCGAGCCCAGTGCCGCAACAACCTTAAGCAAATCGGGCTTGCCTTCGCGAATTATCAAGAAACAACAACTTTATATCCCCCAGCGAATATCGCCTCAATCGTCGGAGGCTGGGGGCATTCATTCTACACCCGAATCTTGCCGTACGTCGACCAAGAGCAACTCCTCAACAAGATGACATACGAAGGAGTACATCCAGGTTGGACATCTACGGCCGATGCTTCTGCCATTCAGAATATGCAAGCTGTGAATGGTGTCAGAATTGCTGCGTTCCTATGCCCATCGAGTCCCCTCGCCCCAATGAGAGAGTCCGGCAATGCTGGCGCCTGCCGTCAAACAAATCCGAATTATTGGGGAATCATGGGAGCCACTGATGGCAACGGATTTACTAATAGTGCAAACCGAGTGGCACGCTGCTGCTCATGCTGCGACCCGTCTTCCAATAATTCCATTCTTTCCATCGGCGGAATGCTCCGCATGACGGTTGCCCTAGCCCCCCAGCACGCTCTCGATGGCCTCTCAAATATCATGTTCTTAGGAGAACACTCGAACTTTATTTGGGATCAAACTGGCACATCGCAGACAGTTCAGGTCAGCGGGACTCACGGAATGATCATGGGTAGTCCGAATCTCAATCCGCAGGAAGGCGGAGAATTCGCGCCGGGCGGTCTCGGTGGGGGTTGGTATTTCGAACGGCAGTTCAACATGACCACTGTCCGATACCAGCCAAACGCCCCTGCCCGACTCGACGATGTCGCGAACTGGCCGGGCGTGTCCGATAACTTTGGCGCTAACAACCCTCTAAATTCTGCTCATCCGGGTGGCATCCACGGAGTGTTCGGTGATGGTGCCGTTCGCTTCATAGGCGACAATGTCGATATGCAAACTCTTCGCCGCCTCTGCACTCGCGACGACGGCCAGATTACAGACATGGAATCGCTGGCTCCGGCTAGTTAACGGAGACCGTTTCGGTCGCTTGCCAAGTAAGGAACTCAACACCACCTTGATCGATCAAGGTGGTGTTTCTCATAATGTCCATTAAGTTCTCCCAAGATGGGTCACAATGACAAAACTGCTCAATTTCTTTGCCCTCTCAGGCCTCTATTTAGCTTTAGCCGCACCTGGCTGTTCGAAATCGGAACGCCTCCCCACAACACGTCAGGCCACAATTAAGGGATCCCTATCCAACGCTGGAAAATCACTGGAAACCGACACGATCATCACATTTATTTGTGACGAACACGGTGCCACATTTGGTGCAAAAATAGATGCTCTCGGCAAGTTCCAGATCATCCCCGCCGTGAAGTCAATTGGCATTCCTGCAGGGCGATACAAAGTTGTAGTCAATTCTCCTCAACCCGCGAATGCGCCGGTTGGATCTGAACAGTACACAGAGATGATGAAAGCGTCGGCACCTGCCAACGCCAAGACAAAGGCTGCTGAGAACCCGAACATCCCTTCGTCAGTAACGAATGTTGGTACAACAAAAATCATCCTTGAGGTCCAAGAGGGCGACAATAATTTCGACATTGATCTTGCAAAGTTTGCCAAGTAGATTTGCTATTGAATTCACTTGATTTTGCAACAATCGCGTGTTTTACGATCAAAACAAATCGCCCCGGACTTCCTTGGTTATCATTGGGAGCTCGGGGCGAGATCGTTTTTGGAGCGGGGCGAATTCACAGTTCAAGCGCAACACTCGGAGTTCAGCCTGCTGGTTTGACGACCGCTCGGCGGAGCCTCGCTGGCAACTTGCAAGAGTCGTTTCGCCGATTGGTTGGCAAAAAGATGGTATCAATATTGAAGTTTCGGTTGTGAAGTGAATGTGACTAACGGTCTACACGGACGACACCATCTACGAACTGATGCTCATAGCGATTTGTTGTTGTCGCTCCGCGGCTCATAACGTGTCGCGGCAATCGCGATGACGGTGCGACGATCGCCGCCTAAATGACGCCATATCGCGGCCCAGTATGCGATAGCTTCGGCCTGTAGGATTTACTCCATGCGAATTTCTCGACGACACTTCTTGCGGGCTCAGGGTGCGATGCTGTCGCTGCCGTTCTTGCATTCGATCGCGACTGCCGAGCAAACAGTGGTCGCTGCAAAGCCGAGCAAGAAGCTCGTCATCATGTATATCCCCAACGGGATCGTGCGGCGGTGCTTCTTTCCCGGTGAAGAGCAGTCGGAGTTGCCCGGCTTCATCGGGGGCTTCAATGCCGACAAGACAAAGGAAGAACGCCGCCTCAAACGCCTGTCGGGAGTTCATTCGCTCGAACTGACCGAGACTATGCAGCCGCTCGTCGAGCACAAGAATGATGTCACTCTCATTACAGGGCTCGATCGTTCTTACAAGGATGGGCAAGACGTGCATGCTCAAGGCTCGTCTTGCTACCTCACGAGCCTCTCGCCGGAAGAAGCCGGGAAGAAAGGTATTCGTCATCCGAACGGTCGCACGCTCGATCAAATCATCGGAGACGCCGTCGGTCGCACGTCTGTCTTCAACACGCTGGAGATCAGTTGCAACGGCTTCACCGCACCGAAAGAAACAATCGAGTTCGACAACATCTCTTGGTACGGGCCGGACAAGATGGCTCCGTCGATCAAGGATCCTCAGAAGCTCTACGACCGCTTGTTTCTGCGAGACAGCTTTCGCACGCATGTTGCCGATGTGACCGATCTGGTGCTCGCGGATGCGAATTCGCTCTCAAAGAAGCTCGGCCGCGATGACAAAGAAACGCTGGCTCAATTCATGGCGATGATTCGCGACATCGAGCTGCGGATCGCGAAGCTCAACAAGCTGCTCGCCAATGTCGACGTGAAGATTCCGAAGAACGAAGTGTTGCCGCGCGGCGACTACATAAAGCTGCAAGTAGACTTGATGCTGCTCGCGTTTCAGATGGGGATCACGAACGTCTGCACGTTCATGATCGGCCCGGAACGCTGGGACGCGACGCTCATGTACGAGGGAGTCTTCGACAAGCCTGTGCAACATCACAGCATGACGCACAACCAAAAGGGCGACGGCTACAAGGACGTGCAAAAAATCGACGCGTTCCACATGCGGCAGCTCGCGTACGTCCTCTCGCGAATGAAGGCGATGAAGGAGTCAGACGGTTCGAGCCTGCTGGATAACTCGATCGTCGCCTACGGAGCGGGGCTCGGAGACGGGGCGACTCATCAGTACTACGACCTGCCGATGATCGTTGCCGGCAAAGCTCAAGGACAGATCAAGCAAGGCCGTCTCGTGAACTGCCCGAGCGGGACGTTGAACTCAAACCTCTGGCTGACCTTCGCGAAGTTGATGGGGCTAGAGATCAAACAGTTCGCAGATAGCTCGCGCGACATTTCGGAATTGTGGACGTAGTTGTGGTCGCCTTTCGCTCCGCGAAAGTGCGTCCTCAAAGGCAGCTCGACAACGACAGCGTCAGCTTGCAATGACACCGCAACGAAAACGCTCTTTCGCGGAGAGGTTGTGATTAAATCGCCCCCGAGCTTGCCTCGGGGGTTCAACGGCCTTTGCGCTACTACGATTTAGGGCAAATTCGAGTAGCGCAAAGGCCGCTAAACCCCCGGCACAAGGCCGGGGGCGAAAAGATCACAGCCTCGGAGTGAAAGGCAGGGCTAGCGCGCACTTTGGGATAACCTGGAAGGCTGGGTAATTAGCGCGAT
>CAZNMS010000551.1:0-5662 GCA_964573505.1 uncultured Planctomycetaceae bacterium
TGGCCCGACGCTCCGCGTCGGGAGTCGCGACGCGGAGCGTCGCGCCACACTGCGCAAGCCGACAAGAAATCGCGAACTAGTAGTACGAGCCGAGAAGCTAAGGTCGAATGGTCGGCTCTCTGATCAACTCAGCGGCGACGACGACCTTTCGCAGGGACCGACCGAGTCTTCTCTTTCCGGCGACGACGTTCGGTCGGCTCTGATTGGCGATCATGTTCGCGACGCTTGCTGCCTTTTGCCGAGCGGTCGCGGGCTTTGAATTCGAGCGGTTCCCACTCGAGCACGCGTTCGTCGGCATCGAGGCGAGCGATACGAACTTCAAGCCGGTCACCGAGACGAAAAACTCCGCCGCGTCGACTGATCAATGTGCGCGTCGTGCGGTCGTAGTCGAGCGTGCCCGCAGACAACTTGAAGGCCGGTATGAAACCGTCGACGGGGTATTCGAGAGACCGAGCGAAGATCCCTTTCTTCTCGACGCCAGTGATCACCACATCAAAAGTCCGCGATCGAAACCCTTCAAACAGCCGCAACAACTTCATCCGAATCAGTGCCCGTTCAGCCTGAGCCGCGCGACGCTCGGTCATCGAGCAGTGCAATCCCAATCTCAGCAACAACGGGATCCCCATTCCAATCCCTCTGTGGTGCTCGATGCGATGCTCACTCGAAGTCGTATCGAGCGACACTCCCGACTCAGCGGCATCAGCCTTCTCAGCGACTGACTCCCGCCGCCGACGCTTGCGATCGTTACTCGGGTCGTGCGACGACTTCGACGACGACAATTTTCGGCGCCGCCGCACCATTGATTCAGCGTTGTTCGTCTCGGCCACTGGCGACTCGATGCCACTCCCGAATGGCGCCTCGCATACGGACTGAGTATCATCATCAGACATCGGCACTTCGCGCTCACGCTGAAGGACCGCCCCTGAATTGATACTCGTATCAACTCCGGCGGGATCACGATTAAGCGACGACTGAAAGCACCCGCCCTGCTCTCTTCGAATGACCGCATCAAGCAAGCGATGCACGGTCAAATCGGGATACCGCCGAATCGGACTCGTAAAATGACAATAGTCTTCGACGGCCAGCGCGTAGTGTCCTTGAGGCTCCGGCGAGTACTCCGCTTGCTTCATACTTCTCAGCATCGCGAAATTCACCGCTTGCTCAAAAGGCTGCCCTTTAACGCGATCGAGTAGCCTTTGAAGCTCATGCCGACTTTGATACTTCCTTAACGGAAAGCCGAGACTATCGACAAACTCGGCAAACGCCTTGAGCTTCAACAGATCGGGGCGTCCGTGATTGCGGCGTAGAAAGTTGATATCGAGTTCCGTCAGTTTTTGGGCGACCGCCATATTCGCCGCCAGCATGAACTCTTCAATCATCTGATGACTTTCGTCGTGCTCCGCGACTTTGACTCCCGCAACTTTGCCTTCGGCGTCTAACTTCAATTTCGTTTCCGGCAGATAGAGTTCGAGAGCACCGCCCTCAAAACGTCGTGACCGCAGTATCATCGCGAGCTCGTGCATTCTAGAAATGAGCGAGACAATTTCTGTCTCGACAGTCTCTGCGGCACGGCGGGGATGCTTCACGATGGGCATGATCTCTTCATACGCAAATCGCCGCGCCGACTTAATTGCGGAATTGCGAAACTCGGTATGCAGGGGCACTCCTTCCGCGTTGAACTCGATCAACACCGACTTCGTAAAACGCACTCGTCCCGGCTGAAGGCTCGCAAGCCCGTTCGAAATCTGCTCGGGAATCATCGGCAGCACGCGCCCCGGCAAATACACACTGGTGCCGCGCCGCGCGGCTTCAATATCAAGAGCACTTTTCGCCGGCACGAAATGCGCCACATCGGCAATATGAACGCCGAGATGCCAATGTCCGTTGCTCGTCCGCGATAACGAAATGGCGTCATCGAAGTCCCGCGCGTCGACGGGGTCAATTGTGATAATCACTTCCTGCGTCAGATCAGTGCGATCCCCGAGATTTGTTTCATCAAACTTCGCAACTTGCTCTCGCGCGGCGGCCATGACTTCTTCAGGAAACGCATCCGGCAGGCTGAGCTCATGAATAATAATTTGCTCGTCAACACCGGGTTCGCCTCGCGCGCCGAGAATTCGAGTGATAACCGCCTCACCGCCGCGTGAGGGAGACGGGAAACGCACCATTTCAATCACGACTTTATCGCCGGGAGTCGCCCCCTTCGCGCCGGGATCACCGACGTCAATTGGGCTCTCGAACGACTTACCGTCAACGCGAACAAAGCTGCGTTTGTGCTCTTCGAAGTACGTACCGACGAAGCTCGTCGTATGTCGTTTCAGAATCTTCTCTATGCGACCGGAACGACGGCCGTGCGAGACTCGTTGCGACAGCGGCTTCACGAGCACTTCATCACCGTCATGCGCATCCGCGAGATGCTCCGGGTAGATGAAGAGGTCATTCGCGGTTCGCTCAAACGTAAAGGCGTCGCGGGGAATGTCGTCGTCGGGATGCTGAGCGAACCATCCGCCGCGCTCGGTGATGCGAACGATGCCCCGCAAGAGACCGCTGCGAGCCGGGCTTTCCTGATCGCGATTTCCGACACGCCCATCGTCGGTCAGCCGAGTCTTTCCCTCTGCCGCCAATTGGCGCAGCAAGTCTTCGAACTCTTGCCGATCGCGTTTCGCAACCCCGAGCTTCTTTGCCAATGCGCGAGGACGTACCGGCTTATCGCCTGACTTCGCGAGGTAGTTCAGCACCAATGACTTCAACGGCTTCATAAGAGCAGCCTTGCGGCGAGAGAAATCAAGAATCGTCTCGCCCCGTTGTAGTCGGAAGCAGCGGCGAAGGGTCGTGCTCGGTTCAGAGAATGTGATTGATCGTCGCCTTTCGCTCTGCGAAAGGATGCTTTTGCGAAGCAAAAGCAGACACTTCCTTTTGCAGAGCGAAAGGCGACTATCGACTTCGCCCGCGCCGCTTGAGATCGCCTGCTCTTCACCTCGCTCAACTCGCAGCGTTGACTCAGCATGAGCGTTCAACGAACGATGATCTCTCGCCGCATGCAATGGCCCCTGAGTAACGCACTCGTTTGGGGGTACGACGGACTTGCAGTCCGTCGCACGTCACGACGACATCGTACGACGGACTAAAAGTCCGTCGTACCAGTGTTCCTCACCGATTTTGGCGGCCCGCCCGGTGAGGAACTTCCTTGCGTTCCTACTTGCTCCAAAGCCAACTCATGACCGCCAGCATTTTGATCTTTGAGAAGCGATCGCGTTGGCGCCCGAGCCTACAGCGGGAACTCGGCGCTCTGCCGATTTCTATTCGAGCCTGCGGCACGTTCACCGAGTTGCAAACATCGTTGACCGAGTGCCGCGCCAAACACATGCAATGTCTCGCCATCATCGACATGAGCGGTGCGTTGAGCAACGTCTTGCAGTTTCTGGAGAGGACTCAGTTCTCGCTGCCGAATGTCCCCTCAATCGTCATCGGCACAACCGCGCACGCCGTTCTGGAGCCGACACTCCGAGAACTCGGAGCAAGCGCCTTTCATCAACTGCCCCTGCGCCGCGATCGCCTCGCAGCGGAATGCCTGCGTCTGCTCGGCATCAGCCAGTAGATCGAGATTGCATCTCGATCATCAGCGGACTCCCCGCCACTTCAAAAGCGTGCGTCTTCAGTGTCATCAAGACTAAGCCTGCGAGTGGCAGTTGCGGGAAAGGATCATGTATAGGTCTCGGCCTATCGTGCTCGCCCCTTTCGCAATGCATCCTTGCTCTGCGAGCACCTGCTGCCCTCACTGCGGAGACTCTCTTCATGCTGCAACGAGCGTTGAAATTGGCGGTCGTGATTGGCCTGCTGCTGACTGTCGGAATTGCGAACAAACTGACTGCTGCCGAGCGACCCAATGTGCTGATCGTCATGACCGACGATCAGGGCTACGGCGACTTCTCGGCGCACGGCAACCCGATCCTCAAGACGCCGCATCTCGACAAGCTGCGCAGCGAGTCTGTCCGTTTCACCGACTTTCATGTCGCGCCGATGTGTACTCCGACGCGTGGGCAACTCATGACCGGAGTCGATGCAGTTCGAAACGGGGCGACGTCAGTGACGGCCGGCCGCGCGTTCGTTCGTCCGGGCATTCCGATGATGCCCGAGATCTTCGCAAAGAGCGGCTATCGAACGGGACTCTTCGGCAAGTGGCATCTCGGTGACAACTACCCCCATCGCCCGAACGATCGCGGCTTTCACGAAGCGATGTATCACCTCGGTTGGGGCATCTCAGCGGCGCCGGAGTTCTCGAATTCGTTGTTCGAGGGTCGCTACTTCCACAATGCGGTGCCGAAGAAGTTCGCAGGGCATTGCACTGACTTTTGGTTCGAGCAGGCGATGTCATGGATGAAAACTCGGCACGAAAGCAAAGAGCCGTTCCTCTGCTATCTGCCGACGAACGCGCCGCATGCTCCGCACGATGCCGCTGAGAAGTACTCGCAGCCTTTCGGGAATCATCCGGCAGCGCGTTTCTTCGGAATGATCACGCAGATCGACGAGAACATCGGCAAGCTCGATGAGTTCTTGAAGTCGTCGGGATTGAGAGACAACACAATCGTTGTCTTCATGACGGATAACGGAGGCACGGCGGGAGTGAAGACGTTCAACGCCGGAATGCGCGCCGGGAAGACGACTTACTACGACGGCGGGCATCGCGTGCCGTGCTGGGTGCGCTGGCCGGCAGGAGCGATCGGCAAGCCGCGCGACGTCGCATACCCGAGTCAGAATCAAGATGTGCTGCCGACGTTGCTCGAACTCTGCAACGTGGCGAAGCCCGAGCAAGCGACGTTCGACGGAGACAGTCTCGTGCCATTGCTGCGCGGCAAAGGAATGGGAGACCGCTTGCTCGTTGTCCAATATGGGCAGCAGGTCAACAAGTTCGAGTGCTGCGTGATTTGGAATCAATTCCGGCTCGTCAAAGGCACCGAGCTTTACGACATCAAAGAAGATCCGGCTCAAGAGAAGAACGTCGCGACCGAGCATCCCGGCGTGCTCTCCCGCATGCGCGAGTACTACGAGCATTGGTGGCGCGGAGTTGAGCCGCGCGTCAACGAGTTCGTGACAACAACGCTCGGGTCCGAGAAGCAGCCAGTCGTCGAACTGACGAGTTCCGATTGGGAAAACATCTATGCCGATAACTCGAATCACATTCGGCAGGGAGTCGGCGGACCTCGCGGCGGACATTGGAACGTGCTCGTCGATCGCGCCGGTAACTACGAGATCACCGTGCGACGTTGGCCGGCGGACAAGCAACTCGCGCTCTCTGCTGCACTCGACGAGAAGAGCAAGTCGTTCCCGATCGCCGGGGCAAAGCTGACGATCGGCGAGCAGGCCCTGAGTGCAAAGGCGAATGCTCAAGATCAAGCCGTGACATTCAAGCTCTCGCTGAAGCCGGGGCAATTCAAATTACAGTCATGGTTTCAGAATGCTGCCGGCGAGGACCAGTGCGGCGCGTACTTCGCGGACGTGCGATTCGTGAATTGAGCCGGGATGCGAGTTCGTTGCGGCGGCTGTCTCAAGCGGACTTGTTCGGACAAGTAGCTTGGGATTCCATCCCGAGCCTCAGCGGGACGAGGTTCTCAAGCAAGGTTTGAAAACGCCGTCAAATTTTGGTTCGGAGATCGAGAGATCG
>CAZNMS010000552.1:0-5658 GCA_964573505.1 uncultured Planctomycetaceae bacterium
TTTAATCACAACCTCTCCGCAAAAGCTGCCTTTCGCAGAGCGAAAGGCGACTATCACGCGCCAGCGAATAAGACTTTGAGAGCCAGTGGTGCAAAGTGGTCACTGTTGCGTCGAAGCGACCGAACTGGCATCTCGCTGCAACTCGTGCGAAAAGAATGAGACTCCGCCGCGACTCACTCGCGGTGACTGCTCATCGCACTCAAACGAGGTGCTTCATGAAACGATGCCTGACGTTTGCGTTCACACTCACGTTCGCTGTCAGCGCGCTGGCTCAAGATGGTGTCGACTATCTCCGGCAGGTGAAGCCGGTCTTACAAGCGCGCTGCTTTGCATGTCATGGCGCGTTGAAGCAAGAAGCCGGGCTTCGGCTCGATACCGCCGCTCTCGCAACGAAAGGCGGAGACAGTGGCGCGGCACTCAAGGCCGGTGACTCAACCGCTTCCTTGTTGCTGAAGCGAGTGACCGCGACCGGTGACTCCGAACGCATGCCGCCGGAAGGAGAGCCGCTGACTCGGGCGCAGATCGCCGCAATCTCCGATTGGATCAAGCAAGGTGCTAAGGCCCCGGCGGACGAGCAGCCCGAACGTGACCCGCGCGATCATTGGTCTTTCAAAGTTCCGACGCGGCCTCAGCAACCGCCGGTCAAGAATGCTGACTGGATCAAGAACCCGGTCGATGCCTTCATCCTTTCAAAGCTCGAAGAGGTGCAACTCAAGCCGCAGCGCGCCGCCGACAAGCGAACGTTGTTGAGGCGCGTCTCGCTCGATCTTGTTGGCTTGCCGCCGACGCTTGCTGAGCAAGAAGCCTTTCTCGCCGACGAATCGCCCGACGCTTACGAGAAGGCCGTTGATCGACTGCTCGCGAGTAAGCACTACGGCGAGCGCTGGGGCCGGCATCTGATGGATGTGTGGCGCTACAGCGATTGGTGGGGACTCGGGGCCGAGGTGCGTAACAGTCAAAAGCACATTTGGCATTGGCGCGATTGGATCATCGACTCGCTCAATGGCGACAAAGGCTACGACCAAATGCTGCGCGAGATGCTCGCAGCCGATGAGCTTTACCCGAACGATCTCGATCGCTTGCGCGGCTCGGGGTTCCTCGCGCGGCAGTACTTCAAGTTCAATCGCACAACATGGCTCGACGACACCATCGAGCACACTTCGAAAGCCTTTCTCGGTCTGACTTTCAATTGCGGGAAGTGTCACGATCACAAATACGACCCCATCAGTCAGGTCGAGTACTACCGCCTGCGAGCCTTCTTCGAGCCGTATCAACTGCGGACGGATCTCGTGCCGGGCGAGTCCAGTTTTGAGAAGAACGGCATTCCGCGCGCGTTCGACTGCAACCTCGACGCGGTCACGCATCTGCATGTGCGCGGTGACGATCGCAACCCGGACAAGAGCAAAGTCATCGAGCCCGGAGTGCCCGCGTTCTTAGCCCGCGACGACTTCAAGATTGAGCCCGTCACGCTGCCTCTCGAAGCCCATCAACCGGGCTTGCGCGACTTCATTGCGGCAACGCATCTCGCCGGCGCGACAAAGGCCATTGAGGAAGTGCAGGCAACTCTCGCGAAGGCTCGTGCTGATCTCGCGAAAGTCGAAGCGTCGAAGCCGAAATCTCCGCCGACTGACAAGCAGCCGATGCCCGAACCGACTGCGGCAAACGATGTCACAAAAACTACTGGCACGCTGATCGCCAAAGATGACTTCGCAGTGCCTCAGCCCGAGCTATGGCAGCTCTCGCCCGGCGACTGGAAGCACTCTGACGGCAAGCTGATTCAAGCCGATGTCGGAGCTGTACGTCGCTCGCTGCGATTGAAGAAGCCGGCCCCCGAGAACTTCGAGGCGAAGCTGAAGTTCGTGACAACCGGCGGGCAGCAGTGGAAGTCGGTCGGCATGACGTTCGACTTCGTTGGCGAGCGCCGACAGAAGGCGGTCTATATGAGTTCCTATGCGGGCGGCCCGAAGTTGCAGGTCTCGTATGTCGACGGCGGCGGGCAGCACTACCCAATGGACGGAATGGTCGCGCGCAACGTCAAGCTCGGGACGCCGTATGAACTCGGAGTGAAAGCGAAAGGCCCGCTCGTCAACGTGACGATCGATGGCAAGCTCGACCTCGCATATCGCTTGCCGGTTGATCGCGAGAAGGGCGAGTTCGAAGTCATGTGCTTCGACGCTGCCGTTGAGTTTCTGGCGTTCGAACTGCGTGAGCTGCCGCTTGACACAATTCTTACATCTCCCGGCGGCAGCGCGCCGACCGAAGCTGTTGCTCCTTACGAAGTCGCGGTGCTCGCTGTGACCGCAGCCGAGAAGACACTCGCAGCCGCAGAGCAGCAACCAATCGCGATCAAAGCACGAGTCGCTGCTGATCGCGCGAAGTATTCGGCAGCTCAATCGGAGACCGTCAGCGCTCTCGCAAAAGAGGCTGCTCGATTAGAGAAGTCCGCAGCACTTGCCGAAGCCGAAGCGGCACTGGCGCGAGCGGAATTGGGACTCGCGCAAGCTTCTGCCAACAACAAGAAGACGGCGGCTGAGAAGACTCTCGCTGCAGCAAAGACGGCACTCGAAGCCGCGAAGAAAGCAGCAGCGGCCCCCGGCGAGAACTACACAACGTTGCGAGGCGCGCTGAAGACGTTCGAATCGAATCTCGAATCCGAAGACTCGCGTTCAAAGCCGTTCCCGACGAAGAGCACCGGTCGTCGCACCGCATTGGCTCAGTGGATCGCATCGGTCAAGAACCCGCTGACGGCACGCGTCATCGTCAACCATTTGTGGTCGCGCCATACGGGCAAGCCGATTGTGGCGACGGTCTTTGACTTCGGTCGCAAAGGAGCCGCGCCGACGCATCCGGAGTTGCTCGATTGGCTCGCGGTCGAACTGATGGAGCACAACTGGAGCATGAAGCACGTGCATCGGCTGATCGTCACTTCGAACGCCTATCGGCAGAGCAGTTCGACACTCAGCGACGACGTTCGCAGCCTTGAGGTTGATCCCGACAACAAACTCTCCTGGCACGCGAACCCAATTCGAATGGAAGCTCAGATCGTGCGCGACAGCTTGCTCGCACTGTCGGGAGAACTCGACTTAGCGATCGGCGGCGCGAGCGTCCCGGCAACCGACGACAACTCAAAGCGCCGCAGCCTCTACTTCACTCACTCGAACAACGATCAAAACCGCTTCTTGAAGATGTTCGACGACGCAAAAGTTCAAGAGTGCTATCGCCGCGCCGAGAGCATTGTGCCGCAGCAAGCATTAGCTCTTGAGAACAGCGCCCTAGCGAGCCGCGCGGCGGAGCAGATCACAGCAAAGCTCATGCGTAGCGCAACGGATTCAGCCGACAGCGACTTCGTGCGACGAGCCTTCATCGCCGTACTCGCGACCGAACCGACATCGTCCGAACGCGAAGAATGTCTCGCCGCATTGTCCGAGTGGTCGAAGCTCTTGAAGAGTGCTCCCGACGCAAGCCTCAAAGCTCGCACCCGCTTGGTGCAGGCCCTGCTGAATCACAACGACTTCGTGACCGTGCGCTGATCGATTCTCAAGTCGCGTCATCCCATCTCGTTTAACCGCGTGCCCATCGGGCCGCGCTTATCGAGCCGTGTTTTTCGGAACGATGTCGCAGCAAGCCGAAGCTTGGGATTCCATCCCGAGCCTCGGCGGCACAAAGACCGCACCGCCCGCCGCCCCGCCGTCAGCAAAGAGCCCGCGCAACATCAACAGCGGCATGACATCATCCCCGCCCGCCGCGTCGTTTAACCGCGTGCCCATCGGGCCGCGCTTTTCGCGCGACATCAGCGCTGACACTCACCCTCCAAAACCGATCTCATACGACTCGTCCGCAATTTCATGTCGGCCGACGCGCAGTGATTTGCGGCATCGCCGCCTCGCTTCACAGCGAGGTATCTTCCCGGACAGATCCTTACCTGATTCGCCCCGGCAGTCTTGGCTCTCAACTCCATTGATCATCGCGTGAATCACTGTCTCAACGAAGGCGCCCCTCAATGACCGACTTACCTCAAGGGCAAGGCCCCCTCTTTGTCTCGCCGCACGTTGATGCTGCCCGAGACTTCTTTCGCACGAAGGAAAAGGGCCTCGTTGATAAGCGGATGTCAGTTCAAGACGCTGTCGCACGCTTTGTTCGAGATGGCGACTATCTCTGCTCAGGCGGCTTTGGTTGCGACCGAATTGCTACCGCTTTGCTGCACGAGATTGTTCGGCAGAAGAAGCAGAACCTCAGCTTCGCCGGCCATACGGCGACGCACGATTATCAAATCTTGTGTGCCGGAAATCAGACCGGGCGCGGTCAACTGCTGAAGCGAGTCGACATCGCCTACATCGTCGGACTCGAAGCGAGAGGACTTTCTCCGCACGCGCGCCGCTGCTCAGAGAGTGGCGAGATCGAGTTCTGCGAGTGGACCAATTACGCGCTCGCCGTCCGCTTACAAGCGGCAGCGACCGGAGTGCCCTTCTTGCCGCTGCGCTCAATGGCCGGGACTGATACCTTCAAGCACTCCGCCGCAAAAACAATTCTGTGCCCATTTACCGGCGAGAAACTCGTCGCCGTCCCGGCACTCTTTCCTGATGTTGCAGTGCTGCACGTACACGAAGCCGATTGCTACGGAAATTGTCGATTGCGAGGAACAACGGTCGCCGACATTCCACTCGCCCGAGCGGCAAAGCGTCTCATTATCAGTTGCGAGCGTATTATCTCGAACGACGAAATTCGCAACGACCCGAGCCTCACTCTGATTCCCTACTTCTGCGTCGACGCCGTCTGTGAAGTCCCCTTCGGCAGCTACCCCGGCAACATGCCCTATGAGTATTTTTCCGACGAAGCCCACTTGCGCGAATGGCTGCAAGTCGAAGAAGATCCGGCTCAGCACCTAGAATTTCTCCGCCGCCTCATCTTCGAATCCGCCAATTTCGAAGAATACCTCACCCGCAGCGGCGCCCGCGAACGCATCCCGCAGCTTAAACAACTCGAACTCCATCCTGAGTAGCAAGCCGATCCCAATCAGCCCCGATTAGCATTGAGAATCATTACATCTCCCGAGTTTCGTCGACGCCGAGATTGCGATTCAGACGCGGCTCTACCGTAGCGTGTGAGTTGTAACGCCGCCGCTCGGACTAACTGACGTCGGTGCCCGTCAGACGGTTAGACTGGAGTATCGAAATGCGGGCGGTATCAACGAGCGGAGCGAATGCTCCTCCGAATTATCAGCAGTATCCGTGGCCGACTTGTTGGTTGTTCTGATAATTCGTTGCCGGGAAGGATGCGAAGAAAAATGCCCCATAGAGTGAGCCGGGTTTGAAACGCAGTTCGATAAGGAGATCATCAACATCGAGATTCCAAAGTTCGATCCGCCTGACGAGTTCAAATTTTTGAGTGCGGTGATTCATCACCGCTTTCAACCTCGGCGGAGCCGTCTTTTTGGGGGCATGATTCAAAGTGACCTTACAGAGTCGCGGCCGCCAAGAAGCGAAATCTGTTACGAGATATCCAAAGCACCGCTTCCTAACGGGCGAGGGTCTGCAACCTAACGCGAGACCGAAATGCCCCCCTACCCAAAGTTGAGTTGGCATCGTTTCGCCTTCGCAATCTCAACCTCGAAAGCGACCGACCTTCGATCACACTCGAAGCAAAGAACGAGAAGCCCCG
>CAZNMS010000553.1:0-5643 GCA_964573505.1 uncultured Planctomycetaceae bacterium
ATACCGTGCAGGCTGAGCATACTTTGTAGCCGGCCTTCTTCCTTGAGCAGCCGCTGAATCAACTCCGGTAGCTCTCCGACATTGATATCAATAGGACGCGCGCTGTCTGCCCCGCGTCCCCTTCGCCGTTCGACTTCACGTTGAACCAACTTCTTGAAGAGGTCGCGTGCAAATCGGTCGAGATGGTCAAGTTCCGCATTTCCGGTATCAAGCCCTGCGGGCAAACTCTCTGACGCACCGATCGCTCGCCAACACACATCAAGCCAGAACAACTCCAGTGTCTGGAGTTCGACTTTCGGCCAGTCCTGTGACAACCCGTGCGTCCCCAATTGAGAAATGCGGGACCACTGAGCCCGGAATCGATCAACAAGAGGTGTAATTACACATTCTTTGATCCGACGATGCCCAGCAAAGATCTGGCCCAACAACCCAATCAACCATTCTCGGCATGCACCGGGTTCGAACCATTCATGAAAACGCAGCCAACACTCCTCTGTCCCACGATCTACGGAATAGAGACGCCCATTCGAAGTAATATTTTTCTTCGAATCAAATTCGCGAAATACAGGCGCCAGTATCGATTCAAAAAGATGCCGCAGCAACTCGGTCGCCATTACCACTCCGGCTGCCGATTCTCCTCTGGCAACGGCATCCAACGCCGCGCGAGTGGCATCGAGCCTCTCTGTCGTCCCCTGCAAAACCTCATCACGCCACTGTCGAATGAGATATCCTCGCAAGCTTCGCAGAGTTGGCGCTTCTAAAAACAACCGCATTGCCCGGCGGCCGGCATCGGTCGCAGCAGGAGTCGGCTCAAGAGTTACCGCTCGCAACCAAGCGGGCGGACAGATCGAGACCATCTTTAATACGACCGCAGCACTCGCCGAAAATTGCTTTCTGAGAAGTTGCCAATCCGCCGAATCATTGAATCGCCGCCTTAACTCTTCGAGGAGTATCCACAAGGCATGAATATCACCGGGCTCCAACTTCAGGCTGTCGACAACCTGAGAATCTGCAAGCAGCTCTTCATGTGAAACGAGAGGCGCAACCTTCATTGGCTCTTCAATCGCCTCATCAGCATCAGCATCAGCATCAGAAACAGAGACGACTGATTCCGAGTCGAAGACAGACACTGCTTCGCAGCCATCAAGATCGTTGACCGCACTTGGAAGGATGGGACCGAGCGCGTGATACAATAATCGCAAGACTGTCCGCAGTGAACTTGATACTTCTGGATTCACTCGTCGCCCGAGAGGAATCTGCTCTCGCAAGAATCCGAGCACCGAAGACACGCCTTGAGTTTGCGGTGCATACGAAGCGGCAAACAAACTGTCGGTAAAACGATTGAATCGCTGATCGAGCTGCGTTTCAAAACGCAGATCATCTCCCGCTCGCGCACTCGTAACGCGATGCCGCCATCCCGATAGCCAGCGTGTCCCAATTCCCATCTCGACACATCGGCCAACAGGTCGGGCCTGTCCCGCCATTAACACTTCTTGGTGCCAGGCCCGCAATTGGCGATTCTGCGCACTCACCTGCCGCCAGATTCCGTCGTTTATAGTTTCGCTCGTCTGGTCAGCAACATCTGCAGACATCATCAAAGTGCTACCGACTTCCGGTGCAAGCAATATCAACTCCCGCAGCCATGCTTGCTCATCATCATTTAGCAGGACAGTCATCTCAGTTGGACTTAGCCCATCAATCGTTCGAAACGCCGGGTGCTCGCCTAACAGCAGGTCAAACATCCGCAGTGCCACTCCGGCCTGAGCTACGGATTGATTACACTCTTTCCTCTCTCGGAATTCCCTAAAAAACTGCCCGGCAGCCGCCCGCATCACCTCGTAAGTGGCAGGCCGATTCAGGCGATGGCAAATAACAACAGCCAGATTATGCACCGCGCATAGTAATGCGGTATCAACTTCTCCAAGTACCAATCTCTCTTCATGCAGTTGCCGGAGACGTCGCCGCAAGTCGTCTCGAAAATAGTCGCGTTCCAATTCTCGCTGATTCGTATTCGAAGCCGTGGGCTCATAAGTCAAGAAGTGTGACAGGCAAAACTCAACGAGCCGGTCGACACCGAAACTGGCTGCTTCCCGGACACATGGCTCCGAAAGCTGGCGAGTCACGTCGTTCAATTGTTCCAAGGTTATCACTGTCGGCAAATTGGTAGACGTCACCTCTTGATCGACGGTGACCGTACCGCTCTTCGACCAAAATAAGGCCACAAGACGACGCGACAATTCAACTCGAGCACTGACCGATAACGGCAATCTCGCTTTGTCTGAAATCGTCGATGGGGAAACAGTGTTCGCAGTCACGGCTCGCCCCTTCAGTGTAAAACCTATTCACGAGATCTCTTTCGACGCCGTGCCTTCCCTGGGGCGGCGGGATTCATCATCTGCTCATAAACGTCAGACACTCGACGATACAGTTCGTTCTCTGGTGCAACTCCAGAACTCGCTAGAAATTCTCGATACAGCCTGAGTGACCTGACATCGTTCCGGCCAGCTTCAGCTAACTTGATCGCGAGCAGGTGAATCGCCGGAACACAAACGAGCGATACCTTTCTGAATTCCGCAACTAATTCAACCGCAGTATCAAGACATTCGTCTTGGCGATCATCTGGTTGGTCCATCAGCAAGACCAATGTTTGGTTCAGCAATTCGGCATCCGAAGTCGCCCCAGAACGCACTGGCATCTGAGAGCACTTGATGCTCATTTCCCGAAGTACGCGCCCGACATTGCTACCATCGCCAGCGAGCAACTGACGATGCAAATCAGTGAGATGAGCTGCCTCAACCGATGCAGGAACGAGTGCGTCGCTCAATCCCACATGTGCGACTTTGCGAACCTTAAATTGTTGCAATAACCGGCCAATGAATACTCGCAATCTCAGGCCGGCAGCATGGCCCCATACAATTGGCATTCGGGGCAGGCAGCACGCTCCCGAAGTCACTTGCGAGATACACCGTAAGATGGGACGTACTGAGGCCATTCCGACTCCGACACTGTTTGCACATCGAGACGATTAAAGATCAACGCCTTACCATCCACTGGCGCGTTCAATGCTGCGTCCTCAAATTCAATATCAAAACCGGAAGTCGCCACAGAAGAAGTGCTTCCCTTGCTCGTTGGCCGAACCGAAAGACGCCGCAACTCATAGCCCTTCAGATCAATCCAAAATTCGTACTTCCATGCCGCCTCGGTAAGACTCACCTTTCCACAGCCAATCTTCCCGAGCATCACCACTTCACACCGCTCCTCATCCAACTTCTCCAACGCCGGAGCCCGGCCAGTCAACAAAACTGCCTGCACCGGCCTGCCCGACTCAAGGACCTCCGTCCAAGATCCCAACGGTCTCTCCTTTGTTTCGCGCGCCCATGTCTGGGATCCCAAAACAAAGATATGAAGCCCTTCAATAAGTGTCCCCGTCCGCTCATCAGCAATCAATTGCTGAGTCACGTCGGTATCCCAACGATACCCGACCTTCCGAGAAAACATAACTGCGGCCTTATGCGCCCCTATCCGTACCTCACCTCTCAGATCGCTTGTTCGGAACACGCAAGTCCCATGATCCGTATAGGAGTCCGAAGACACATATCGGCGGAGCATTTCGGAATACAATTCTACACTTTGCTGCGTATCCACCTCTGAACTCTTAACCTTTGTCGCTTCGGAGCTTGGCGGCCCATCCCTTCCCGCTCGACCTCTAGTAGACATCCACGAAAAAAGGCTCAACCCCGTTCCGATGAAGAGCACAATCACAACTACAACATTAACATAAGTTCGTCTCATGAAGTCGATTCCCTTGAGTTGTCATTACTCGAAGACTTCTCTTCCTGTGATCCATTCCCGATCCCAGTTGGCTTCATGTCCTCAGGAAACAGATCCTCATCCGCATGTTGCCGACGTGTAATCTTCAAGCTGCGACTTTTCATCGATAATGAGCCCTCGACTCCGAGGCCATCCTTCAGTTTATCGGACTCCTTTCGATACATGTTCGCATAAGCTTCCAGGTCACTTTGATCATGAGGGTCGAAGGTCGAATTTGCTCGAATCGCCTTTTCTTTCTCCCATGTGATACTCCGCCGCTCAAACCCATGCTGCAATTCCTCAAGCTCATACTGCGACTCGTATGCCAACTTCTTCTGGCCCTGATTCTGTTCGTGTGATTCAATCGCGTCAGCCTTGCGATCGAGAATAACCTCTATCAACAAACCGTACTGTTGAAGAACTGTCGCAACGACACCCGATACGGGCTGTTGAATTACTTTTTCTTGTATTTTCAACCGATGCGCTGGCGTCTGGAACCTCAATGCCTCTGATGTCCACTGCAAATTAAGTAAAGAACTCGCCACACGCCGAATGCAATCATCAACCTGCTCCAATTCTGCGTACGCAGTTTGATAGACACCGTCGAGCTTCATGAATTGGTCCCAGTATCCTTCTGGAACAGTCACAACATAGTAATTGATCACAAACGTTTGATCGGGACCGCCGTCATTCGGTGAAACCACCACTTCCGGCCTCTGAAATGGCTGAAGCAGACGCCGATATCGCTCATCAAGCGGCGTCTTCAGCTTGTTGATAGTGACTTCGCAATGCTCAACACCGAATCGCTCCGACAAGTCGCGAACAAACGCTTCCTTCAGCTCGTCCTCAACGGAAGTGGCAACTTCGTGATCACTCTGTCCCGCCGAGGACTGATGCGGGCTCTCGTATCGGTAAAAAAATCGCTGCGGACTTATCTGCAATAGCCTGTCTCTGACTCTGTCCACGCCCCACTTAAAAATAACATCCTTGACGACATCTACGCCGGGCTTGAAATCGTCTTGCAGTTTAACCAGTGACGAAAACCGCCCATGAATCGAAATGTGGAGCTTGACGATGACATCGCGACTTCGCGTCGAGCACTCAACATCGCCGGAATACCGAAATCCGTCTCTTACGAGACGAATGGCTTCGATTTCAGGTGCCAAGCTGTATTGCCGAACTTCGAGACCAAATCGGGCCGCCTCTTCTCGCACCTTTCCGCGAATCTCACCTTCGAATGAATTATCCGTGTCTGGGGCGCTATTCCCTTCGCGAGAACTAGTCCCCAGTGACCGAAAGCGGGTCGCGATTTCAACATATGACTTTTCCCACAAAACACTACCAGTGATCTCTATTGCTATTCTCTTTATAAAAGCCTCAAATCTACCATCAGGAAGCTCCAGTTTTAAGAACTTCCCGACATCAATAATTTTGGCTTCAATTTTGTGTGCAATTCTCACTTTCCCCCAGTCCTTAATGTCGTACTCTTGATTCGCATCAATCGGAGACGCAAGGTGAGAGCCATGCTTTGGGATAGGAGCTGAAAAGAAGAATTGTATGTGAAAATGTAGAAGCTCACGGCCATGCGATTCCGCGGCATTCGCAAGCTCTTTTTGGAGAATTGTGCGAAGTTTTTCGAGACGTTCTGGCCAATAGATGTCGTCGATCGAACAATCGCGACTCACGTAGGACTCAATTGCCTTACAAAGAAGCCCATTAGAACTTGTGAGTTCATCCACACGTCCAGCATAGGCTCTGGCACGTAACTGCAACTGAGGAATGACTTCTAATCTTACCGGAGCTTCGAATTCGATTGAGGAGGAGCTATAACCT
>CAZNMS010000554.1:0-5630 GCA_964573505.1 uncultured Planctomycetaceae bacterium
AGCACTCCGCCGCACATCGCTGCCATCGCTCAGGCCGTGAAGTCGATCAAGCCGCGCCGTGTACCAACTATTGCACCGCTCACGACGTTCTCGGGACTCGAGTCGCAGTCGCTGCGTGCGGACAGCAACTTCTTCATGGTCGGCGAACGGACCAACGTAACGGGCTCGCGCAAGTTCGCGCGGCTCATCAAAGAGGAGAAGTTCGATGAGGCTCTGACGATCGCTCGGCAGCAGGTCGAGAGCGGCGCGAACATGATCGACGTCAACATGGATGAAGGGCTGCTCGACGGCGAAGCCATGATGGCGAAGTTCCTCAACATGATCGCGCCCGAACGCGACATCGCCAAAGTGCCCGTGATGGTCGACAGCTCGAAGTGGTCGGTCATCGAATCGGGACTGAAATGCCTGCAAGGCAAAGGCGTTGTGAACTCGATCAGCCTCAAGGAGGGGGAAGAAAAATTCCTCGAACAAGCGCAGCTCATTCGTCAGTACGGCGCTGCGGTCATCGTCATGGCGTTCGACGAGACCGGGCAAGCTGTGACCGCCGATCACAAAGTTTCGATCTGCAAGCGCGCGTTTGAATTGCTGACTCAGAAGGTCGGGTTCCCGCCGGAAGACATCATCTTCGACTCGAACATCCTGACGATCGGCACGGGGATGGAAGAGCACGCGAACTACGCGGTCGAGTTCTTCGAAGCCGTGAAACGCATCAAGATCGAGTGTCCGGGAGCGAAGACATCCGGCGGCGTGAGCAACGTGAGCTTCAGCTTCCGAGGCAACGACGTTGTGCGCGAAGCCGTCAACGCGGTCTTCCTGTATCACGCGGTGAAGGCGGGGCTCGATATGGGCATCGTCAACGCCGGGCAGCTCGCGGTGTATGACGAGATCGACAAAGAACTGCTCGAGCATGTTGAAGACGTCGTGCTCAATCGTCGTCCCGATGCGACCGAGCGCTTGATCTCGTTCAGCGAGAAGTTCAAAGGCGCGGCTGGAGGAAAAGCTACAGCCGGCCCGAACGACGAATGGCGTTCAAGCACGGTCGAAGAGCGACTCAAGCACGCGCTGCTCAAGGGCGTGACGGACTTCATTGATACGGACACCGAGGAAGCTCGGCTGAAGTACGGCCGGCCGCTTGATGTGATTCAAGGCCCGCTGATGGCCGGCATGAGCGTTGTCGGCGAGTTGTTCGGCGCGGGGAAGATGTTCCTGCCGCAAGTCGTGAAGTCGGCGCGCGTGATGAAGAAGGCGGTTGCTTATTTGGAACCGTTCATGGAGGCGGAGAAGGCTGCGGCGTTAGCCAACAACTCCGCTGGGCTTGTCCCGGTGGATTCACGCCTCTTGGCTACCGACGGCGACGCGGTTGCGGAGGGTAGCCATATGGCAGAGGACCATCGGGGCAAGCCCGATGGGGACAAGCCAACGGCCTCATCTGCACGCGGCACGATCGTGCTCGCGACCGTCAAAGGCGACGTGCATGACATCGGCAAGAACATCGTCGGCGTTGTGCTTCGCTGTAATAACTTCGAAGTCATTGACCTCGGCGTGATGGTGCCCTGCGAGACGATCTTGCAAACCGCGCGCGAGAAGAACGCGGACATCATCGGCTTGAGCGGTCTCATCACTCCGTCGCTCGATGAGATGGTGCATGTTGCCAAAGAGATGGAGCGGCAGGGGTTCTCGGTGCCGTTGCTGATTGGCGGCGCGACGACATCTGCGAAGCACACTGCGGTCAAAATCTCGCCGCAGTATCACGAGCCCATCGTGCATGTGCTCGATGCGTCGGTCTCGGTGCCGGCGGTTGAGAACTTGCTCGATGCTGAGAAGAAGCCGGCGTTTGTGGCGAAGATCAAAGCGGCTCAAGAACGTGATCGAGAGAGCTTCTCTGAGCGAGCTGATCGCGGACTCGTGCCGTATGCCGACGCACTCTCGCGCCGCTTTGCGACCGATTGGGCGAAGCTGTCGATCCCGACTCCGGCGTTTCTCGGGACAAAGGTGCTCGACAATTTCCCGTTGGCAGAACTGGTGCCCTACATCGACTGGTCGCCGTTCTTCATGACATGGGAGCTGAAGGGCAAGTACCCGAAGATCTTCGAAGATGCCGTCGTCGGTCCGCAGGCGCAGCAGCTTTATGACGATGCTCGCAAGCTGCTCGATGAAATTGTGGAAAAGAAATTACTCACCGCGCGCGGAGTTTATGGATTCTGGCCAGCGAACTCAGACGGTGACGACATCATCGTTTGGGAACGCGACGAGCGGACGGACTTGCTCACGATCCTTGAACGCGATTTGTGCAACTGCGAGTCGCAAGGGCTGCGTCCGATCGAGATGGCGCGGCGGCTCAATACGGGCAAAGGCACGATCGCGGGCAAGCAGGATCGCGTTTATCAGAAGCTCAACGTGACGACGCGACAGGATCTCATTCGCCGCTTCAAGAAGGCCGAGTTGACCCGCTTCCCGATGCTGCGTCAGCAATGGGAACGCAAAGGTCAGAACGACTTCCGCTCGCTCGCTGACTACATCGCACCGGCTGAGTCGGGCCGACTGGATTGGCTCGGCGCCTTCGCGGTGACGACGGGCTTCGGTTGCAATGAACTCTGCGCGAAGTTCGACGCCGAGCACGACGACTATCAGTCGATCATGGCGAAGGCGCTCGCCGATCGATTGGCCGAAGCGTTCGCCGAGTGCTTGCATCAGCAAGCGCGCGTCGATTGGGGCTACGGACGATTCGAGAAGCTCTCGATGGATGCGATGATCAACGAGAAGTATCGCGGCATCCGTCCGGCGTTCGGATATCCGGCCTGCCCGGATCACACCGAGAAACGACGTCTCTTTGATTTGCTGCGAGCTGAGTCCGCGACCGGCATGCAGCTCACATCGTCCTACGCGATGACTCCGGCAGCGTCAGTCAGTGGTCTCTACTTCTCGCACCCCGAAGGCCGGTACTTCGCAGTCGATCGAGTCACCCGCGATCAAATCGAGAACTACGCCGCGCGAAAGAATCTGCCGATCGATGAGGTCGAACGATGGCTAAGTCCGAATTTGGCCTATGACCGATAGGTCGCCTGAAAACCGAGTTCGTGAGTTCTGTGTCGAGTATCGGGCGAAAAGCTGCAGGCGGCAATCGGCCTGCAATTCGACTTACACAGGCAGGTCTGCAGTTCGGCCTTGCTATTCGCAGCAAGGCACGACTGTTGACCTGCGGCTACCTGACTAGGGCAGCAGTCAGGCTGAAGAGGAATAACGAGTGCGCTCGATCGGCAACTCAATCACGCTCTACTAAGGGATGGTCGGTGAATAACTTCCCGAGTTCGTAACATGGACGCCTAAGTCCGTGCTGTGTCGCTGTCGGACGTAGGCGTCCAACCTACGCGACGCCAAATCGAGAACTTATTCCTCGACTGTTCCTAAGGCTCGTCGGACGGAGGAAGCCCCGCATTCAAAATGCAGGACCCAATTCAATTTGAACTCCTCAAGCATCACAAGCGCGTCCGGCGCTACTCATGTCCCAGAAATTCACACGAAACGTCATGCGCAATTATGAGTGCCCACATCACTGCGAGAACGGCATCGAGTAGGAATCCAGTCGACTTCAAGACCGAGTCGGTATCCGTTTAGCCGTTAAATTAGTTCTCACCCACGCAGTATCAATGAGCCTTCTTCTTCACGATAGAGGGCACAGGCTTCGGATCTTCCTTCGCCTTCTTCTTAACACTTGCGACTGGGGCCTCAGCCGGCTTCTTAACGACCGTCTTTATTTCGACGGGAGCAGGCGGCTTTGGGCGAACCGGAGCGACTGCAACTGCCTTAGCAGGCTCAGCATTCGCTGGCTTATCAGTCGGTAAGAAATCCAACATCCGATTCGCCGCAGTCGCAACGTCAAATCCTTCAGTCGTGCGTGCAATGAGTTCTTCAGTCAAATGACGAGCAACCTTATTGGTCGCCGAGAAACTCTTTAGCAGGAAAAAGAATTCGACACCGTCTGCCTTACGGACCATTCCCTTGAGCAAATCAGACGCTTCTTCCTCGTCGACACCGACGGGAACCAGTCCCAACCAAATCGCGCTCAAAAGCATCCGTCGATCTACCGGGATGACATGCGCCCCCAACGATGTCTGCGTCACATAGTTGCGCGCGAAGGGAGTTAGATGCTTAATGCGCGCCAACTGCCGATGCACCAATTCCTGAGTTCGCTTCTTCAATCCTTCGAAGTCGAATGAGTATTGATGATCGTAAATATGCATGAGCAATTGCCGCATCCGCACGGCTCTCATCGCACTGTCGGGCAAATGATCCAGAATATGCTCTAACTCGGTGACAGTGGTGACTCGGACTTCGTTCCAATCCAAGAACGAATTCTTCAACCGGTCATAAGCCTTCTTTGCACGCTCGAAATCAACATCTTCCAAACAAATGCCGTAAAGCAATGTTTCGAAAACCGGCAGATGCATCGGCTTAGGCACCGAACCGTAGGCACGCTTGAGATTCTTCAAAATCTTGACCAGCGCCGCCTGCTTATCGACCAGACTACTCTTATGTGTCGCCATTAATTGCTCGCGTGAGAAGTGACTATTAGGCAAGACTAGCCGTCTCTAACCAGTCGCAGTCCTTAGTCTCTATGCCCTATTCGTCTCGACTTTATGCTGAATTCCTGTCGGCACTGCCATCGAATCCGACTCAGAGTTCCGATCAGTCACCTATTCCCCGAATGCCTATTCGATCGATCGCTTCACTTGATCCATCTTGAACGCCTCAAGCAAATCGCCGTCCTTGATGTCGTTGAACCCATCGAGTCTCAAGCCACACTCCATACCATCTCGAACTTCACGAACATCGTCCTTATGGCGCTTCAATGACGCGATGCCGTAGTCGCCAATAATCCGCTGATCGCGAATCACTGCCACTCGATGATTACGTTCGATCTGCCCACTCAAGACACGGCAACCGGCAATCGTGCCAACCTTCGTGATACTAAATGATTGCAATACGATGGCTCGGCCAGTTGTGACCCGAACAAACTCGGGTCTCAACATTCCTTCAAGCACGCTCTTGATGTGATCGGTGATTTCATAGATCACATCATACCGGCGAATTTCAACGCCTTCTTGCTCCGCCAGAGTCTGCGTGCGGTCATCAAAGGTGACATGGAACGCGACGATGACGGCGTCAGATGCCGATGCGAGATAAACGTCACTCTCATTAACACCACCGACAGCATCGTGAATAATACGAGCTTGAACTTCGGGATGCTCGATCCTGCCGATCTCGTGCTTCAATGCCTCGATTGAACCTGGCGCATCGGCCTTAACGATGAGATTCAATTGCTGACTCTCACCGCGTTTCGCCGCATTCAAGATATCATCCAACGTATGCGGCTTCCGACGACCGGAGAGCAATGCCTGACGTCCCTTCGAACGTCGATCAGTGGCAATCTCACGAGCCAGTTCAATCTCATTGAGCACAAAGAGACGATCGCCAGCGCCCGGCACGTCCATCAAACCGGCGACCTTCACCGGAGTCGAAGGCAGCGCTTCCGACACCAATTCGCCGCGATCGTTGTAGATACTCCGAATTTTTCCGTAGGTACTACCGCAGAGTACAACGTCGCCCGTTCGCAGCGTTCCGTTCTGCAC
>CAZNMS010000555.1:0-5629 GCA_964573505.1 uncultured Planctomycetaceae bacterium
GGAACTGCCTCGAAAAGTAGCTTGGGATTCCATCCCGAGCCGCAGCGGGACGACGATCACTTTCACTCGTTGAATTCGCCGTCACGAGAGATCTCGCAGTCTCGTTTTCATACGACCCAACATCATCCGGACATTGGGAACTGCCCTCGCTTCTTTCGTCCATGAACGACATCGCTGCTGCAGACGCGAGGCAGAGTATCAAATCTTACTACTCGGCCTTCTTAAGCGGCAAAATGCGGGTGACTTCGCAGACCCAGCGTTTCTCGTCAGCGTGATATTTCAGACGGCCTTCGAGACGCTGAGTGCCTCGTTCGAGCGACGCGACCTTTACGGCGAGTTCGTCAGTGGCCCCTTTGAGCAGCCACTCCGCTCCTTCGTGCTTGCCGAAGCGAATGCGCGAACCGTCGACTCGTCCCTCTATGACAACTTCATTTGTTGTCTCGGTCTCTTGAGGACGCGGAGGCCGGATATGACTGGCATTGAGCACTAAGACCAGCTTCTTGCTCGACGACGCCTCGTCGTACCATTCTTCATAATTCAGCACGCCCTCGATCCATACTCGCTGTTGATCGAGCGCCTCGAGCGACAGTAGCAATTTTTTGTCGGCGACTCGCACAGGCAGAGACTGCCCGCCAATGGTCACTGCAATTCCAGTTGCGGCGCCGCCAATTCCGACGGTCCCGTAACTCAGCACTCCGACCATCTCGATCGGGCCGACGCGCACGCCGCGAGACTTCTCCGGGGCTTCCGCGAATCCAGTAGTAACACCGGTCATGATCGCAAAAAACGCAATGACGGCACTGCGCCGAGTCAGGCTTAGGGGCTTCATCATCATGCTCCTCTCGGCCCTATAGAATCGTTTCCGACAAGAGTTCTCTACCGAGGCCGCGCCTCCGACAAATGGTCGCCTTCCGCTCCGCGAAAGAGCGTCTTTCGAGCGTCCGCGTGCAAACGAACTTCGAATGAAGTTCCAGCGTTTGAAGACGCACTAGGCGACCCAAATCAGGAAGTTATACCTTTATCACGCCCCTCGGTAGCGAGAACCAATCAGCGTCTACTTCTCCGCCCCAATAACGGTCACGGAAAGTGTGCCGTTATCAAACTGCAAGCGGCTGTTCTTGTCGTGCAAATAGACGCTCAAGTAGATCGTATGCGTTCCGGGCGAGATGGCCCTTTCGAAGTGTGTGCCAATATTCACCCATCGTCCCTCATCGGCAGTGATACTCCGCAATGAATTATCCCATCCGGGCATCGTTTTCGGATCTGTTTTGAGAGCGTTCTTAATACGCTTATCGCCGACGGTCAGTGTCAAGTCGGTAGTTCCACTCAGTGAGCGAACTCCAGTATTAGCAGTGATAAGCAGCCGGCTCGGCTTTTCTATGGTGATGTTGATAAGAACGAGATCCCGATGAGTCACCGTTTCGCTATCGCGCTCTGCCTTAAAAGAGTTTGTGAAGACCGCTCCTCCGGCTTTTGTTACCTCTTCCGGCGGATCAGTCGGGGTTTCTGAGTCCGGCGACTGCGGAATATCCGCAATTGCGGCAACATTCAGAGTAGATCCGGGACGATTGACCGTAAGGCTGCTGCCCCATGATTGCCTAAGCGAGTCGACGATGCGCGACTTCTCGAACAGGAACTTGCTCGTGCCGTCGGCTTTCTCTTGAGTGGCTGCAGACAGAAACAGTGCTGCTGCCCCTGCAACATGCGGCGTCGCCATCGAAGTGCCGCTCATCTGTTGATACTTATCGCCGGGTGCCAAACTCAGGATGTTGACTCCGGGAGCACCGATATCAACTTTCGTGCGTCCGAAGTTGCTGAAGCTCGCTCGCTGATCATTCGCGTCAGTCGCTCCCACCGAAATGATATTCGGGATGTCGTAGCCAGAAGGGAAACTCGGAGTCGCGGGTGAGTCGACGTTTTGAGAGTCATTTCCAGCAGCAGCCACAAACAGGACTCCCGCCTGATTGGCGCGGCGGATCGCCGCTTCAATTTCGAGCGATCGCATCGGCCCGCCCCAACTGGCATTAATGACTTGCGCCTTATTTCGCACGGCGTAGTCAATCGCGCGAGCAATCTGAAGATTCGACGCGGGTGCTCCGCTATCACCGAAGATCCTCACCGCCATTATTTCTGCATTCCAGCAGACGCCAACAACTCCGCGTCCATTATTACCGATGGCGGCAATGGTCCCGGCGCAGTGAGTACCGTGCCCAATCGGACCGTCATCGGGGTCTGCGTCATTCCTGACGAAATCGAAGCCGTGAACGTCATCAACGAATCCATTGCGGTCGTCGTCGACATTGGGAGTCCCGTCGCGCTCGAGTGAGTTCACCCACATATTTTCAAGGATGTCCGGATGCCGGTAGCTAACTCCGGTATCAATGACCGCGACGACAATCTTGCCGCCTTTTGTGCGATTCCATGCGGCCTCAGCATTGATCTTTTTCAGCCCGTAGAGCTGACCGTAACCGGGATCGTTCGGCACATTGGCAGCGGCCGAAGCTTTGACGCCGATCGCGTTAAGGGTCACTTCTTTTGCGTTGCGCACGGTCTCAGGCGGCAGTGAGTAGACTTTATACTCGGGCTCAGCGGCGAGAATCTCGCCTTTGCGCACAGCCTGCGAGAGAATCTCCGCCGTTTGCTGGCCAATTTCTTTCGTCGGCGTGAGTAGCAGTCGTTTTCTACCGTTGCCATTTTCTTGTTTATCGTCGGCAGCAACAGCGAGACCGGCGCGCTTCAAGAGATCAGCCGGGAGTTCGCCTTTGTAGCTGATGACGAGATTATCAACGTGAGTCTCATTATCAGCGTCGAAGTCGTTTGCTTCGGTCGGCTTACCTTTGGCGCCGGGGGCGGAGAACGTTGCTAATTCATTTTCGCTCTTCGTCTTGATAATGGCTTGCTGCGAGAAAGTAACCCGTATCAAACGACTGTCAGCCGGCGCTCGACGAAGAGCTTCAAGCTCGGGTGCGAGACCTCCGACATCGTCGTCGACATTGACGGACTCGGTCCCGACCCTCGCCGCGGGCGCACGCGGGACGAACGGCAAACGGAAGTCGCCCGCTGAGGCCAAATTCGGAAGGTGTGCGGCCCCAATTGCGGCGATGAGGCACCAGCATTTGAAATTCGGACTCACGGCAGATCTCCTCAGGACAGGCGGCAAATTCGGAGCAACCCAAATAACCCAATCTTCCTGAATTTACTGCCTTGTGCATCCTCGTGCCAGACTGGCGAGCCACTCAAGTCCGCAGCAGCGGCGGGATTCATGAATGGAAGCAGAAGCACGGCAAGCACTTCGAGCGTTGTCGACGCTGCCGAAACGGGCGGTCGGTCAATTAGGCTCTGATGTCCGCGTGCGACGAAGCGTCGGACGTCGGCGAACTTCGGGCGTTGTGTTTGAAGGCGAACTCGATGCGGAGCTCGGATACCGACTCCGCCGCAGTTCCGGGTGAAGCACGTCCGGCGAGCGCATCGACGATTTGTTGTCGGTACGCCGGGTCGCGGAAGCTCGGACGCCTACGTCGGAGAACGCCCCGCTCGGTCTTGCAACCAACTGGAAGCACGGACGTAGGCGTCCATGCTACGCCGCGTAGTAGTTTCCCCCCACAAAAGGAGATTCGGTCATGCGTCTTGCCTCGAACATGTTGCGGATTGCGAGTTTGTTACTCGCGACGTCACTGGTATTCGCGGGTTTGCTACCCGCTGCTGAGCCGAGTGCTCCGCCAGTCGGACTGCGCGTATTTTATACCGGTCACAGCTTTCATATGTTTGTACCGCCGCGCGTCGAGCAGCTCGTCAAGGTAGCGAAAATTGACGGACACAAATTGGTCGGGATGCAGGGCATCGGCGGCTCGCGCGTTATTCAGCATTGGGAACTGGCCGACGACAAGAATAGAGCCAAACCTGCGCTCGCGAGTGGCGAAGTCGACGTCTTCACAATGGCCGCTCATCTTGCGATTCCCGATGACGGCATCACGAAGTTCACGGAACTGGGATTAGCACATAATCCGAAGCTGCGTCTGCTCGTGCAGGGATCATGGTACCCGTTCGACGTTGCGGATCCGGCGCGGCGCATCAAGGACAACGCACAACGCAACGACATGAAAATTGAGGAGCTACAGGCGCCGATCGAAGAGTGGCGAAAGAAGCTCGAAGCGCAGGTTGATGACCTCAATCAGAAGCACGGTCGAAAGGCCGTCTTTATCGTGCCAGTGGGGGATGCGGTCGTGAAGCTGCGAGCAATGGTCGTCGACGGAAAGTTTCCGGGAGTAAAGACGCAAGCAGATCTCTTCACGGATCCAATCGGGCACGCAGCCGCACCGGTGCAAGCCTTAGCGGCCTATTGCAACTACGTCGCGATCTATCGCAGCAGTCCCGTCGGATTGGCGGTTCCGGCCGGAGGCGGACTCGATGACAAGCAGCATGCGATCTTGCAGCAGCTCGCATGGGACATCGTCTCGAACTATCCGCATGCCGGAGTCAGCGCCAAGAATGCTGACTGATCGTCGTGGCGCGAAGGGCGGCGCACGACGATCGGTTCAAGCTGATGACTCAGCACGCTGCGCCTTGCTTTGTGGGACGGACAAGATGTCCGTCCTGCATCTCGGCGATCAGAGGCAGTTCCTAATGTCCGAAGGACGTTGTCGGGGATGAAAACGAGACTGCGAGTTCGCTCGTGACGGCAAATTCAACTCGTGAAAGTGAACTTCGTCCCGCTGCGGCTCGGGATGGAATCCCAAGCGACTTTTCGGGGCTGAGCCTCGTTAGCGATAGGTCGGGAGCGACTCGAGCGCCGTCGTCGGATAGGTCGTCATCGGCATCGCGACGGGCGAGGTCCAAACGGGGCTAGCAGTCTGCATTGAGTCGTAGCTCATGTAGCCAGTCGGGGTCGCACCTTGAAAGCCGGGCTGCATTCCGCAGGCTCCGCCCCAAGGCATCATCGGGCCGGGGCAGCAGCAACCCGCCAAGCTCGAAACTGCCAGAACAACCAGTGCCGAAGAAACGAGACGCTTCATGGGAATCCTTTCCGGGATGCTGTGACCGCCAGCAATGGCGGTGAGGGCGGTAGATCGCCCGAGCTGAGAATGGGGGAAAGTCGCGACCAGAATTGGTCAATGAATCTTCAACGCTCAGCCTTGAGCGACCATTCGAACTCCGATCCGCTCTCCGATGAAACGGGAAGCGAGTCATGCCCGAGCAGTCTCAAGATGGGAGTCGAAGACGATTGCCGAAGTCCGATCATCGCGAGTGCGAGTGACGAGATTGGCAATCAGGAGGAAGGACAACGAAAGAATTTCGTCGGGGAAGGCTCTGAGGTGAGGACGCCGGATAGAGAAGATCCGGCGGAAAGGTTGCGGCGGAACTTAGGTCAGTTTTCGAAAATGGGTCAAGATGGAACTGCAGACGAACCTGAGTGCATCGGACGCTGCGAGAGACTCCGCATTGAACAACGAAAATCGGCTAATTTTCAGGACGCCTCGCACTTCTAAGAGGCGGCTTGATGTGTGAGGGCACGCGATATCAAGCGCCGCAGAGCCGCTTCGAATTCTCATGATTTCGACAGCGAACCCGGCGCGATTAGGCGAGCGGCAGTTGAGAACCTACCGGCGAATTCTTGTACGACGGACTTGTA
>CAZNMS010000556.1:0-5606 GCA_964573505.1 uncultured Planctomycetaceae bacterium
CCGGTTCGGAGGGAGGGGGGACTGAACTCAATCAGTTCTCCCTACCCCTATCGAGGGGAAGACTCGCGCGAACTCAATTCTTTGCGGCGGCTTTGTGCGCGGCGCGGGTGAGGCGGTCGTTGAGGGCGCGGCCGAGACCTTCTTCTGGAAACGGCGCGGCGATTAGCAGGTCGAGATCGAGATGATCGAGTCGTCGCAGCGCGGCGAAGAAGCGGGCGGCGGCTGTTGTGAGGTCTCCGTCTGCGGTCAGCACTTCAATAGCAGCGAAGTCCGTCGCGGCAGTGTCGGCTTGCAGCAGGAGCAAGCCCGTGCGGCGTCGATCGACTTCGAGAGCAGACCAATCAGCAGTCACGACGAGCGAAGTTGTCGGTGCGTAGTGCTGCAGCAGCATGCCGGGTGACGGGGCTGCTCCGGCGTGACTGGTGCGAGATCTCACCGCCCGACCGAGCACGGCTTCGATCTGCTCTTGAGTGATCCCGCCGTGCCGCAAGATCTCAACGTCGTCCGTTGTCGCGTTCACGACGGTTGACTCGACTCCGACCGTCGCCGGGCCGCCGTCCAAGATGAGATCAATCTTATCTCCGAGAGAATCGGCGACGTGCTGCGCGGTTGTCGGACTGAGTTGACCGAATGGGTTCGCGCTCGGCGCAGCGATCGGAAGATCGACGAGTCGAAGTAGTTCGCGCGCGATCGGATGCGCGGGCATGCGAATGGCGACGCACGGCAGTCCTGAGGTCACGAGATCCGGCACGAGTTCAGTCTTCGGCAAGACGAGCGTCAGCGGTCCCGGCCAGAACGCGGCGGCAAGACGTCGAGCGGCTTCAGGTACGTCGAGCACCAATCGCTTGAGCCACTCGTCGCTGATGACATGCACGATGAGCGGGTCGAAGTGCGGACGATTCTTTGCTTCAAAGACGCGAGCAACTGCTTGCTCATCGAGCGCGTTCGCTCCGAGTCCATAGACCGTCTCCGTCGGGATCGCGCAGAGCTCTCCGGCTCGTAAGACGTCCGCAGCCATCGAAATGTCGGTCGTAATCGGACAACACGAACGAGCAGAGTGTGTGGTGTGAGATGTCATCGTCGTGAGGAAAGAAAGACTCGTGATTCAGTAGGCGATCCGCGCAATCAGGCAGGGGCGCCGAACGGGGTTTGTGGCGTAGCCGCTCTTTGTTTTTCTGTTGAGTCGGCGCTGCGCGGGTGCGCTAGAGGCGAAGAGAAACAAAGACAAAGACGGCTCCGCCGAATGGGAAAGCGGTGATGAATCACCGCACTCCATAGAACTGCGCATCTTCAAAAAGGCGGCACCGGGGGAGTGAGCAACTGATCGTCGAGAGGGACGATGACCGCAGGCTCTGACGGCAACAAGTCGGTTGAGTTCTCTGAAGAGTTCCTCACCGGGCGGGCGGGGACAATGAATGAGGAACACAGGTACGACGGACTTGTAGTCCGTTGATCGTTGTGAGAAGCGACGGACTGCAAGTCCGTCGTACCTAAAAGGACAGAGGTGTTCCTCAATAGCACTGCTCGACGCGACGTTGTCGAATCTGCGGACTTGAGCATTTCTCCCGGAAGTGCCCGAAGCTGGGGCCAATCGAGGAACTTTGAGGTCAATTCGGCATCAATTGATGTCGTCGGTTTTTCCGCGAGGGCGCGAAAGTTGACATCGTTTGTCCGCGCTCGGAACCATTCACTCGCCGGAAGAACCGCGATAACCCGGACGCCTCGCCTGTTCGTCGCTCTCACGCAGGAACCCCGCCATGCTTTTCATCTCTTGGCTGCAGCAGTTTCAGTCGCGTTCGGTTCGCCGCTCAAACCGCCGACTTCGAAAAGCGACGACCTCGAAACCATCAGCCGCGATCAGCGAGTCGCTCGAAGATCGCTCGCTGCTTTCGGTGAATGCACTGCTCGTGCTCGGCGAGCTGCAGATCCAGTCTGATGCCGGCGACAGCATCACCGTGCGTCCCAGTCCGACGAATAACACGCGGGTTGAAGTGCTTGCGAATGGCAGTCCGCTGTCCTCATTGGGCACGATCTTGACGAGTCAAGTTCAGCGACTGCGCGTCACGGGCGGCGGGCTCGATAACACGATCAATCTCGCGGCAGTCTCGTCGTCCTCGTTCCCTTCGCTGACGAGCGTCTTTGTTGATGGCGGCAACGGGCACGACCTCATCACCGGTTCGCAGAATCTCAACGACACGCTGCGCGGCGGCGACGGCAATGACAACATCACTGGCGGCAGCGGCGCCAACTTCATCGAGGGGGGTAATGGAAACGACATCCTCGATGGCAGCAGCGGGAACGACACGCTGCGCGGCGGTGACGGCAATGACAACATCCTGAGAGGCGCCGGCAATGACTCGATCGACGCCGGTGACGGCAACGATTTCGTCTCGGGCGGCGATGGCAGTGACACCATTCTCGGCGGCAACGGTGCCGACACTCTTGAAGGCGATGCGACCGGCACGGCGGATACCGGCAACGATTCGATCGACGGCGGAGCGGGCATCGACACGATTCGCGCTGGAACGGGTAACGATTTCGCCATCGGCGGTCTCGATGCTGACAGCGTGCAGGGTGACGACGGCAACGACTCTCTCTTCGGCGGCGGCGGCAACGACACTCTGCTCGGCGGCAACGGCGTCGACAGTCTTACGGGCAATGCCGGAAACGATTCACTCGAGGGCGGTGCGGGCAACGACTTCGCGATGGGCTCGGAAGGAAACGACATCGTCTACGGTGATGACCGGTTCGCATCGACCGTCGGGAATGACACCGTGAATGGCGGAGGTGGCAACGACTTTGTTTCAGGCGGGCAAGGAGTTGATGTCGTCTATGGCGGCGCCGGTAACGATCAACTTCTGGGCGATGCCGGTAACGACACTCTCAACGGCCAATCGGGACGAGACACGATTCAAGGCGGTGCTGACAACGACTTCATCCGGGCGGCTTCATCCGGCGGAACGATCTTCGGAGATGATTCGCTTGGACTGGCAACGGGTGACGACACCATCTTCGGTTCGGCGATTGCGGAAGTGATTTCGGGCGGTCTCGGCAATGACTTGATCAACGGAGCCGGCGGCAACGACACCATCAATGGCGACGGCGGCAACGACACACTCAACGGTCAAGGTGGCAACGACAGTGTGAATGGCGGAGACGGCGACGATCTCATTCTTCGCACATCCGGCGGAGACGGCGATTCGGTCTTTGGCGGCGCGGGCGGAGACACTGTCGAGTTCCGAGGCACGACGGCTTCAGAGACCTTTACGGTCGGAGCGAGTGGAACGCGAATTACACTCAGCGACGGACTCGGGACTCTGTTCGTCAGCAATGATCTTGAGACTGTCTCGCTCAATGCTGCTGGCGGCAGCGACGTGATCAACGTGACGAGCCTTGCGACGGTAACTCCGGCAGTGGTGCTCATTCTCAATGGAGATGCCGGTGCTGACCGCATCAACGCGACGGGAGTAGCGACGGGAGCAGTGCTGACTCGTCTGCAAGGCGGCACCGAGAACGACACCATCAACGGCACTGACGGCAACGACACAATCGACGGCGGCGATCAAAACGATGTGATCAACGGCGGCGCGGGCAACGACAGCTTGCTCGGTGTCGGGGGCGATGACGTGCTCAATGGCGGCACGGGTAACGATACGCTCGACGGTGATGTCGGAAACGATGTGCTCAACGGCAACGAGGGCAACGATTCGCTGATTGGCGGATTCGGCAATGACGGGCTCAATGGCAACGATGGCAACGACACACTGCGAGCTGGCTTCGGCGACGACAATCTCATCGGTAACGACGGCGATGACTCGCTCAGCGGAGAGAACGGCAACGATTCGTTGACCGGCGGTGCGGGCAATGACTTCGCTGATGGCGGAGTTGGCGAGGACGTCATTCGAGGCAACGCGGGCAACGACCGATTGCGCGGCGATGACGGGCACGATTCGATCTTCGGTGACGAAGGCGATGACACGATTCGCGGCGGTGACGGCAATGACACCATCGTCGGCGATCTCGGCAACGATGTGATTGCGGGCGACGATGGCAACGACAACGTCACGGGAGATGACGGCACCGATGCGATTCTGCTCGGTGACGGAAACGATCTCGCCTCGGGTGGCGCTGACAGCGACAGCATCTTGGGCGGTGACGGAAACGACAGCATCACAGGAAACGGCGCAACCGATGTCGTCGCGGGCAATCAAGGCACGAACTCACTCAATGTCGATGCGAGTGAAATCAACGAAGCCTTCACGCTGAGCGCTGCGATCCTTGCGGCGATCAACGCTCTGTAAGCCGTCGATGATCGAGCGGCATTCCGGCGACTCATCTGAAACGCATCACGAACATCCCCGACGAGCGAGTGCTCGGCGGGGATGTTTCGTTTTCGCAACATCGCTTGCTGCGAGATCTCAAATCGGAGCGACCGACCAATCGTGAGTGAGTAGGGCGGGGAAAAACCTCATCGAGCCTTACGCAGCGCCGCTCGATTTGCCGATCAGGCATTAGCGACCAACAGTTGAGGCGGAACCGGCGACCCTCATGCGTGCGAGGCATGAGGCGCGGACGATCGCGAGCAGTGGAAACGAATCCTCGGATGCTCCGGGTAATTTTCGTTCCATCGTTTGGCGAGCGACTCGTCTCCGGTCAGCAATTCGGCAATCACTCAAGCAAAGGTCATCGCGATGTCTCATGAAGCTGCTCCGGAAGCGCCGCCAACAGAAGATGGTCACGGCGAGGCAGAAGCGAAGCCGGCGAAGAGCGGCAAGATGAAGTTCATCGCCATCATCATGGCGGCGATGATCGTTGAGGCCGGTGTCTTCTTTGTTGTCGGCTTCGGCTCAGGGGGACACGAAGCGGAAGCCGCCGTCGAAGGGGGCGAGCACGGCGAAGAAAAGAAAGCAGCCGAACCGCCGCCTGCGCCACCGACGAACTTCGTCGAAAGCGAACTCGACGGATACAGCATCACGAACCGACTCGCAGCGGCTGACACAACGTTGCAGGTCTCGTTCAAGCTTTATGCGCTCGTTGCTGCGGATCAGAAGTCAGCGTTCGAGACTGCGGCACGCGAAGACAACAAAGCTCGCGTCCGAGAAGCCGTCGAACGACTCATTCGCACGTCGACTCTCGACGACTTGAACGACCCCGCGCTGAGTTCGCTGAAGCGACAAATCCGCGAAGAGGTCAACCGCATCCTGCGTCAGAGCTATGTGAGCGAGATCATCCTGAGCGAGTACAAGACGATCGAACGCTAAGGATGCTTTGCCTTGGCAAGTAGCTTGGGATTTCATCCCGAGCCGCAGCGGGACGACGTTCGCTTTCGCGAGTGGAATTTGCCGTCACAGAGGAACTCGAAGTCTCGTTTTCATCCCAAAACGTCATTCCGACATTAGGAACTGCCTCTTATTCGTAGGTCAGCCTCTCCGAGGCTGACTCGTTTGCGCAGCGAGGTCGGCCGTGAATCGCCGGTTCGAACAACACAACCGACTCTGCTCAAAGTCCTTCATCGGAATGGTGCATGGACACTCAAGCGGGCGTCGTCGGTGAGATCGCGTCTTGCGGAAGAGGCAGCCTCGGAGAGGCTGCCCTACACCATTGCG
>CAZNMS010000557.1:0-5565 GCA_964573505.1 uncultured Planctomycetaceae bacterium
AACGCTCTTTGAATCAGCCAGTTCGAAGCCGGTGCTGCGCGCAGCAGAAAGCGCAGCAGTATGCTCGGGAATCGGCTCGCATGTGGCCGCAGACGGCACGACTAGCACTGAACACGACTTGGCGACCGCGCAAACAAAAACCCGCATGATGCCAGAACTTGCGGCGTCGTGCGGGTCTATGTGTGAAGTGGACAGGGCCGGGATTGAACCGGCGACACCAGGATTTTCAGTCCTGTGCTCTACCAACTGAGCTACCTGTCCGGGCCGAAGCGGGCGGGACTATAGGAATGGGTATCTGGGCTTGCAACGCTTCGAAACACGCCCCATGCAGTTGGTCGAGAAGCCTTTGGTAGTTGCTCCGATCAGTTCGATTGTGACCAAAAATCCGAGGTTTTCGGTCATCCGACGGCATTGTCGCGGACCTGCGATCGGCGTTCCGATGGAGGGCTCATATTGCCCGAACCGGAGCATGAATGACGGGGCAAAGCAGAGTTCAGTGTGTTTCGATGCTCCGCGTCGGCAGTCGCGCCGCGCGCAAGCTGGCATGCAGTCGAGAGCTTGTAGAACGAACTTCGGAGCGACACGGTTCTCAGCTCGCCGTCAGTTGCTCAGCTCGGCACTGCGATCTTGTGAGTTGGAAACTCGGTCTGGGTCGATCCGCTTTTGACGCTTTCTAGACACCGAATGTTGACGGCGTTTTCGCATCTTCATTGAGAGCCTCATCCCGCTGAAGCTCGGGATGGAATCCCAAGCTACTTGTCCGAACGAGTTCCCGAAGAGTTGCTCGGCTCGGTACTGCGATCTTGTGAGTTCGGAACTCGGTCTGAGTCGATCCGCTTTTGACGCTTTCTAGACACCGAATGTTGACGGCGTTTTCGCATATTCATTGAGAGCCTCATCCCGCTGAGGCTCGGGATGGAATCCCAAGCTACTTGTCCGAACGAGTTTCCGGAGAGACGACCTCTCTCCGAGGGATCAGTGCTTAATCGATTCCTTGACTCGGAGAACGCTGCTGCGGCAAAGATGACGCAGCGATCGATGCGCAACTGGCTCGCATCGCTGCTCGGTGAATCGCGGCCTACACTCGCCCAAGTGAAGCGGGCGGCACTTGAGAACCTACCGGCGAATTCTTGTAGGACGGACTTGTTGTCCGTCAGGCATTGTCTTCGACGGACTACAAGTCCGTCGTACCGGTATTAACTCACCTACCGCTCGCCTGACTCGAACATTGGCGACACTGCCGCGACGGAAGGAACCTCATTCATGCATGTGGCGCATGTCATCACGCGCTTAATCATCGGCGGAGCGCAGGAGAATACGCTCTACAACTGCGAAGACCTTTTTCGTCGGCACGGCGATGAGGTCACTCTTATTACAGGCCCGGGACTCGGCCCCGAAGGGTCGTTGATGGAGCGGGCGAAGCAAGTCGGCATTCGCATCGTCGAGATCCCCGAGATGCGGCGCAGCATCAATCCGTGGCGCGATTGGCAGAGCTATCAAGCCATCATTCGCACGTTGCGAGAACGCAAGCCCGACATCGTGCATACGCATAGCTCGAAGGCGGGCATTCTCGGTCGAGCTGCCGCAACGAAGCTCGGCATCCCCGCCGTGCATACGGTGCATGGAGCCGCCTTTCATCACGGACAAAGTGCGCTGGCTTTCAACGCATATCGCATGGCGGAACGACTCGCCGCACGTTGGTGTGACGCCATCATCAGCGTCTGCAACTCACTTACTGAGCAATACGTTGAAGCCGGCATTGCTCCGCGCTCGAAGTTCACGACGGTCTATAGCGGCATGGAGGTCGAGCCGTTTCTCAATCCGCCGCGTTCGCGCGAAGACGTGCGACGAGAATTGAACTTCGAAGCAAAGCATGTCGTCGTCGCGAAAGTGGCGCGGCTGTTTCATCTCAAGGGGCACGAGTTCTTGCTCGCTGCTGCGCGAGGCGTCGCGCAGTTGCATCCGAATGTCCGCTTCTTGCTGATCGGCGATGGCATCTTGAGAGCAGCGATTGAAGCGGAGATTGAGCGGCTCGGCCTGCAGCGACACTTCGTCTTCACGGGCTTAGTTCCTCCGAGTTGCATTCCTGAACTGCTCAATGCGAGCGACATCGTTGTGCATACGAGCGTTTGGGAGGGACTCGCGCGCGTGCTGCCTCAAGGCTTAATCGCGGGCAAACCGGTCGTGTCATACGACATCGACGGCGCGCGTGAAGTCGTGCTTTCGGGAGAGACCGGCTACTTGCTGCCGCCGGAGAGCATCTCGGAATTGACGCAGGCGCTTTCCATTTTGATCAGGCGCCCGGAACTGAGGCAGCAGTTCGGAGCCGCCGGTCGTGCTCGGTGCGTCGATGTCTTTCGTCACGAGTCGATGACACAACAAATTCGTGCGGTCTACGAGAAGGTGCTCGCAGCTCGTCGCTAAGCCGAACGGCAGATCGGACATTGCCGACTGCTTCCGGCAGTTTCATCACGCTCTACCGGCACGCTGAGCCAGTGGCCATTCCGCTCGCTCACGAGCCGATTGAATCGAGTGTGCGGCAGTCGCTGACCGGTTCTCCTCGCCCATCATGCTGCACTTATCCGGGTTTCTGACTGTGGCTCGGACCGTGCGAATTCACCATTGAGCCTTCGCAACTACTTGAGCCGATTTCGACTTCGTCCGCAGAAAACGCGGAGAAGTATTGAGACTTTGGGCAAGCTGGCTCGGGACGAGTTTCGTTGTGCCAGCAAAGCTTGCCCGACCCGCATGACCCGGCGAAGTCTTTCGATCGGTACTGACGAAAAGGACGAAGCGTTTCCCTGTCTAGCACCGCGCACTCACGCGCGGTGTGACGGCGTCCTTTGGCTCATCTCGTTGCGACGGATGTCTGCGGCTGATGTGAGTGTGCGATTCGCTCAGTAAGAATTCTTACCGACCGACTTCGCCGCTGCTCACTTCTTTGACCGCTAACCGTGAGCGAGAGCAAACCGAGACTCTGCTGTGATTCGTCCTCGACTCTTGCTGCCGATTGCTGAGCGACTGAATTCACTCTTCGACCTGCGCCCTGATCGGCTCAGACGCCGGAGATGGCTGATCGTCTCCGGGGTCACTGTCGCACTGGCTTGCGGGGCATCATTTCACTTTCGCCCGTTTCAAACGCTCGTCATCGCCGAAGGTACGGACATCATCGACGAGAGTCCGCGGTCGCGCATGCTGAAACTGCTGCTGCAGATCCACTCGCGCGATCATGCACTCATGCGGCAGGCGCAGGCTGACCTGCAAGATCTCGGATTGACCGACGACCAATTGCACTATGCCAGTCGCCTCAAGCACCCCGATCCCAGCGTGCGACTGTCGCTTGCCCGAGAGCTAGCACAAGTCGATCCGGCTCTGCGCGAAGAACTGCAATCCGAACTCATTCAAGATCCCGATCCGCGCGTCGCGACTGTCGCTCGTGAGAGTGGCGGCGTTCGCGCACCGAGAGTTCGCACTACTCAAGTGGATACAACAACTACTACACCCGGCGAGGAACGTTCGCGATCACGCAAAACAATCCCTGATGCTCGTTCGCGCCTCGACATGATCGACGATGAGCATGACTTCGACGCGGTCTCGCTCGTGACCGCAACGACGACCGAGAACGCTGCATCCGCTTCTGTCACCGAAACCGGAGAGAGCATTTTCGAGTTCTCGACCACTCGTACGACAACAACCGTGAAGACAACTCGCACCGGGCAGCAAGACGACATTCGACCGAACTTCCTGAATCGCACGCCCGCCGCTGACTCACTCCCTTATGCCGCAGCCACTGAAGTTGAAGAGTGGATCGAACCCGAGCGAGAAGCTCCTTTCGGCTTCACGGGACCGTCGGGGATCTTGCCGTTCGAGCAACAAGAGAACTCACACTTCGTGCCTCAGCCGGATCGATGGCGCAACGGCTATGCACCGTCGGATCGCTACGGCAAAGGGCATCCATGGGTCGACGACTATCACGGCGTCGAAGGCCATTGGTGGGACCCCTACAACCAAAACGTGTTGAAGGGCGACTTCCCGATCTACGGGCAGCACACCTTCTTCGAGTTCACCGGGCAGAGCATTACGCGCTACGAGCATCGGCAAGTTCCGACTCCGACGTCTCCGTTCGAGAGCACCGTTGATCCCGATCAGAAGGAGTTCTTCGGCAATCCGGCGCAGGACTTTTTGTTACAGAACTTCGTCGGTCGCTTTGCGCTGTTTCATGCCAATGACGCCGCGTTCAAACCGCTCGATTGGCAAGTCGTCGCAACGCCGGTCATCAACATCAACCGACTCGAAGTCCGCGAACTCGCGATCGTGAATCCCGATGTTCGAGCAGGGCGCACTCGTAAGCGTTACGACGAGTCGCTGCAGGAATACTTCGTTGAAGCAAAGCTCGCGGACCTCAGTCCTAACTACGACTTCGTGTCCGTGAGAGCCGGCTCGCAGCCTTTCAACTCGGACTTCCGAGGTTTGATCTTCAGCGACTGCAATCGCGGCGTACGGCTCTTCGGTACGAATTATTCCAATCGGCACCAGTACAACCTCGCCTTCTTCGACATGACCGAGAAGGAGACCAATAGCGGGCTCAATACCTTTGATGACCGCCATCAAAACGTCCTGATTGCGAACTACTACATTCAGGACTTCGTCTTCCCCGGTTACACCGTTCAAACGAGCTTTCACTACAACAACGACGCTCCCAGCTTTCGCTTTGATCGCAACAACTTCTTAGTGCGACCGGATCCCGCCGGCGTCTACTCGCCGCACCGAGTCGAAGCTTATTACGTCGGCCTTGCCGGAGACGGGCACATCGACCGCTTCAATGTCAGTCATGCGTTTTATTGGGTCGGCGGTCGCGACGGATTGAATCCGATTGCCGGCGATCAGATCGACATCAACGCGTACCTCGCGGCGATCGAACTCTCATACGACCGCGACTGGGCTCGATTCCGCACGTCGTTCTTCTATGCCTCGGGCGACGACAATCCGTACGACCGAAAGGGCAACGGCTTCGATTCGATCCTCGACAATCAAGTCTTCGCGGGCGGTGAGTTCAGCTATTGGAACCATCAGCAGATCGGGCTCTTCGGAGTGCAGTTGTCGCAACGCAACAGCCTCTTACCCGACATGCGGTCGAGCAAACTGCAGGGACAAGCAAACTTCACGAACCCCGGTTTGATGCTCTTCAACGTCGGCTTCGATGCGGACATCACGCCGAAGCTGAAGATGATCAACAACGTGAACTACTTGCTCTTCAACGACACTGCGGTCCTCGAAGCCTTCACGTTTCAGTCGGACATCAGTCGCAAGATCGGTCTCGACTTGAGCAGCGGCTTCGAATGGCGCCCATTCCACAACGACAACATGATCCTCACCTTTGGCGGAGCAGCATTGATCCCCGATCAAGGCTTCAAGGACTTGTATTCGGAGTACGCGCCAATGGATGCCGACGTGCTCTTCGCAGCGTTCTTCGAAGCAGCGCTGACGTTCTGAGTGTCACCTTTCGCTCTGAGGCTGTGATTAAATCGCCCCTGGGCTTGTCCCAGGGGTTTAGCGGCCTTTGCG
>CAZNMS010000558.1:0-5552 GCA_964573505.1 uncultured Planctomycetaceae bacterium
GGCGACCAATCTCGAAAGCGTTTACTCATCCGTGCGACTCGCAATCCTCAAGAATCCATGCATCAATGCCCGTTCCGAATTGGAGGAGAATCGGGCGAGGGTCACTTCGGTCTCGCATTGGGTCGCAGAGCCGCGCCCGTTAGGAAGCGGTTTTCTGACTATTTTGCAGTGGATTCCGCTTCCTATCGGGCGCGACTCTGCTACCCAATGCGATGCTGAAATGAGCCTTAACTGGTCTTCGAGATCCTACGTTGGTTCGCTGAGAGGCTGTGATTAAATCGCCCCCGAGCTTGCCTCGGGGGTTTAACGGCCTTTGCACTACTCGAATTGCCCTTGATTTTAAGTAGCGCAAAGGCCGTTGCCCCCCCGGCACAAGGCCGGGGGCGAAAAGATCACAGCCTCTGAGCGAATCACGACTCTCTGCGACCTTCTCAGATACGCTCCTCGCGGGTGCGCGTCATTGGTTGTTGCCCGCTTAAGAACCTCAGGCTCGTTATTTATCTGAGGTCGAGAAGTCTGTCGGGCACGGACTCGTGCAAGACTGTTTGCGGCCAGCTTTCTGTATGAATTCCCATCCGGTCTTGCGAATGTGAGGAATCAACGAAGTCGGAGAACTGCGATGCGATGGCTCGGAGCTTTTTGTGTTTGCGCGGGGATGTTGCTGCCGCGGGCTGAGGCTCAGATGTCTCTGTCGCCGGAACCACTGACTGAGGTGCAACGAAATGAGTTCTCGGAACGACTGGCGACGCTGCGAGCGGAAGTCGCTCGAGTCGGTTCGCACAAGTTGGCTGTTGACGCGGAGATCTTTGCAAAGGGCGTGCATTGGGCGCTGACCTATGACAAAGCGTTTTCGACAGCGGATGTGGCGCTGATTGATAAAGCACTTAAACGCGGAGCAGCGAGACAGGCGAGTGTTGCGACAGGGAAAGCTCAGTGGGTCGAACGGCGCGGAAAGGTGACGCTCGGGTATGTGTCGCGCGTTGATGGGTCGACTCAGCCTTACGGACTGATCGTGCCGAAGTCGTATGACCCGCAGCGACCGACGCGACTTGATGTCGTTCTGCATGGCAGCACGCGGCCGGTCGGCATGAGCGAACTGCGTTTCATGAATCGCTTCGATGAGGGCGACGATGAGAGCTTGAATGCTCCCGACGTGCCGTATGTCGAATTGCATCCGCTCGGTCGCGTTGAGAACTGCTATCGCTGGGCGGGCGAGACCGATGTCTTTGAAGCGATCGACGACGTTTGCCGGCGGTTCAACATCGACCGAAATCGCATCGTGTTGCGCGGCATGTCGATGGGCGCATCGGGAACATGGCATCTCGGCCTGAAGCATCCCGATCGCTTTGTGGCGCTGGGCCCGTATTGCGGCTATGTCGATACGCATCGCTTCTCAGAGACGCCGATTGGGAGTTTCGTGAAAGTCGGACCGTTGCCCGAGCATCAAGAACTCGGCCTGCACATGCTCGACTCCGTCGACTACGCCGCGAACACCGGAGTCGTGCCGGCGATTGCTTGTATGGGTGAGAAAGACATCTTCTTTCAGGCGCACGTCCTCATGGGCGAAGCGATGCGGAAAGAAGGGCTGACGATGATCAATCTCATCTCGCCGGGCACCGGGCATGTCATTGATCCAAAGACGCATGCCGAACAACTTCGACAGATCAGCGAGCACGTTGCAGCCGCGCCGCGTCGTCCACGCGATGTCAGATTTGTGACATGGACTTTGAAATACAGCCTCTGCCATTGGATCGAAGTGCTCAGACTGAAGCAGCACTACGCACGAGCGGAAGTTGTCGCCTCGCTGAAGGACGCAGTGCTGCATGTCTCGGAACTGCGGAATGTCACGCGTTTCGGGATCATCGCGAGTGAGGTGCCGGCGGTGCCGAAGACCGTGCGCATTGGCGAACGCGAGTTTGCATGGCCGCAGGCTCTGACGGATGGCCGAATGGTCTTCGTACTGCGAGACGGGCAATGGCAGCACGAAGTCGAACGTCCCACTGCGAACGGCGGTAAGCGACCGGGACTGCAAGGTCCGATCGACGATGCGTTCACAACGCCGTTCGTGTGCGTGCGAGGAACGGGCAAAGCATGGAACGCGACTGCTCAGACTTATGCCGACGCGAGCTTGAAGCGTTTCGCTGATGAGTGGCATCACTACTTTCGCGGCGACTTGCCGATCAAAGATGACTCGGAAGTGAACGACGAAGACTTGCGAATGAGCAATCTGATTCTGTTCGGCGATCCGGGGAGCAACACATTGATCTCAAAGGTGCTGCCACAACTGCCGCTGCAGTGGACCGAGAAGACATTGCGACTCGGCGGGCACGAGTACGCTGCTGCCGAGCACGTGCCCGCTCTGATCGCGCCGAATCCGCTGCCTGGCGCAAAAGGGAGATACGTCGTGCTCAATAGCGGTCACACATTCCGCGAGAGCGAATTGGCGAAGCTGAACTACTTGCTGTTTCCTCGCTGGGGCGACTGGGCCGCGCTGCGACTTACTCCGAATGGCACAGCGCTCGAAGAGGTTATGCATGCGGGCTATTTCAATGAGGAGTGGCGGTGATGCTGCGGTTGAACGAGGCATGCTCGGACTTCGCGATGACATGATGTGGCGCACGACTCTCGCTCTTGCGTAGCGCAGCCCGTTGGGCGTGCGGTTAAACGAGCTTCGGACGGAATGGCTTCTATGACTGTTTTGGATGATGCCCGTGCGGCGCTTGAGGGTGATGAATTCGTGCGACTGCGCACTCGATGGGTCTTTCCGGTTTGTGAATCGCCGATCGCTGATGGCGTTGTTGAAGTGACGGGCGGGCGGGTTACGGCGGTTGCTGCGTCTGGCGGGAAGCAGTTGGATGCGCGATCGATTGATCTCGGCAATGTCGCGCTGCTGCCGGGACTCGTGAATGCGCATGCTCATTTGGAGTTCAGCGACCTTGCTCGACCGATCGAGCCGCCGGCTCCGTTTACTGAGTGGATCAAGAACTTGATGGCCTATCGCCGAGCGCGAACGCGTGCTGTTCAATATCTCGTCACAGACGGATTGACTGAGTGCGTTCGGACGGGGACTGCGGTTGTCGGCGAGATTGCGACGAGCAGCGTTGATCTCGGTTCTTCACGCTGCGGACGCTCAACAGTGATCGCGTTTCGCGAGTGCATCGCGCCGACGCCGGAGCGAGTGGCCGAGCAAGTCTCGATCGCTGAGGAATTTTTACGACATACCCGGAATCAATCGGCAGCAGATGTCGGACAGAGTGACGCCGCCCGAATTTCAGCTTGCATGCGCGGCGGGCCGACTCTGATTGCAGGGCTGAGTCCGCATGCTCCTTACACCGTCTTGCCGGAGTTGTTTGAGCAACTTGTTTCGCTCGCGCGGCGCGAGCATGTGCCGGTCGCGATGCACTTGGCAGAGACAAAGGCTGAACTCGAATACTTGCGAGACGCGACAGGAGACTTTCGCGGCATGCTTGAGCGGCTCGGCATTTGGCGCGATGAGTTGCATCCGCGCGGCCGACGGCCGCTCGACTACTTGCAGTCGCTCGCGACGTTAGAGACCGCACTCGCCATTCACGGCAACTACTTCGATGAAGACGAGCTTGCGTTTCTCGCTCGGCATCCGCAGATCGCGACGGTCTATTGCCCGCGTACACATCGCTTCTTCGGTCACGAGCCTCATCCGTGGCGCGAGTTGCTCGCTCGCGGAGCGACGGTCGCGATTGGAACCGACGGGCGGTCATCGAATCCGGACTACTCGTTATGGAGCGAGCTACGACTGCTCGATGAGATCTCGGGCGGAACGATCAGGCCGTTGATTTTGGAACTCGGCACGCAGCGCGGAGCAGAAGCGCTCGGTGTCACTGCGGACTACGGAGCAATCGCTGTCGGTCGTGCGGCTGCGTTCTGCGTCGTGCCCACGCCGGAACGTGATGGGACGTCGGCGTTCGATCTGTTGTTTGATGCGACTGGGACGCCGATCGGGATCTGAGTGGCGACTGAGTAATCATTGCTACCTAGGAGCGTGTCCGAGAAGGTCGCGGATAGTCGTAGTTCGCTCTGAGGCTGTGATTAAATCGCCCCCGGCCTTGTGCCGGGGGTTCAACGGCCTTTGCGCTACTTAAAATCAAAGGCAATTTGAGTAGTGCAAAGGCCGTTAAACCCCCGAGGCAAGCTCGGGGGCGATTTAATCACAGCCTCTCCGCGAACCAACGTCTGACGTTGAAAAACGTCGTAGTTCGTAGACCTCAAGAGCGTTGGTTCGCGGAGCGAACCACGACAATCAACTACTCGGACAAACTCCTAGCGCGAGGCAGTTGATCGGGGCGCATCTGAAAACGAGCGGCGGCCGGGATTCGAGTTCGTACGAAGTGAGTCTATTGCGATGCGCCGCCGTCTTTCGGACGCGGGCGGAAGAAGCGCATTGATTGCAGCACGACCATCTTGCGGCGCGCTAAGCGGACTCCGAGAGACAGCAAGAAGTTTTGCCATCCGGGGATCACGTACTGCCGACCTTTGTCGAGCGAGCGAATGGCTTTCCTCGCGACGTACTCGGCTGAGTAGTGCTTATGTTTGCCGAGCCATCCGCTGACGCCTGCAACATCGAAGAACTCAGTTGCCGTTGTGCCGGGACAAACTCCGATGACCGTCACACCTCGATCACGAGCTTCGGCCCATAAGGCTTCGGAGAAGTGCAGCACAAACGCCTTCGAGGCTGAGTAGACCGGCATGTAGGCAACCGGTTGAAAGGCCGCGATCGACGAGAGATTCATGATGCCGCCGTGACCTCGTGCGAGCATCTGCGGCAAGAAGAGATAAGTCAGCTCAACGAGCGACGCGATATTGAGTTGCAGCATCTGCATCATGCGCGCGGGGTCGGTATCGTCGATCGTGCCGACAAACCCGAAGCCAGCGTTGTTGATGAGCAACTCAATGGGCAAGCCGCGCTGTTGCACGTCATCGAAGAGCTTCTTTGCGGCCTGCGGATCACACAGATCGCCGACGATGATTTCGCAACGAGTGCCGTGCTGCGTATGCAGTTCGGCAGCGAGATCTTTGAGTCGATCTTCGCGTCGAGCGGTGAGCACAAGATGCATGCCGCGAGCCGCCAGTAGGCGCGCGAACGCCGCCCCGATGCCTGATGAGGCTCCGGTAATCAGCGCCCAGCGATCGGCATAGGCATCAAGCACTTATCGTCCCTTCGTTACATGAGGTCGCGATGACAGAAGGACGTCATCCTAGTCGGTGCCTAATGATTTGAAACGTCGCCTCAGCGATGCGCGAAGGCTGCTGCGGCTTTGAGCGGGCTCCGCCGTTTCGGTTGAGACGCGAAATGGGGGAAGAGTTCTTACATCGACGGACTCTGCGAACGGCTCATCAAGATGAAGATGTTCGGAAGCAGTCGGTCGATTGGGCGGACATGATTTCCGTTCGACGTCTCGTTGATTGCGTTGCTGAGTCGGACGGTCATCAATCCGATGCGTTCGGCAATGCGCTCGACTCAGAGAGCTTGTGATTAAATCGCCCCCGACCTTGCGTCGGGGGTTCAACGGCTTTTG
>CAZNMS010000559.1:0-5541 GCA_964573505.1 uncultured Planctomycetaceae bacterium
TCGTGAGATTTCGGGGCCGCAATGACTGCGTCCGAAGTCTCACGACTTCGGCTACCAATGAAGCGCGCGACGCGACGACTGACCGGCGACCTACTTCCCGCCGAACGAAAACGCTCGCTCCATTGCTGCCTGCATCTCTGCAGGAGTCAGCTTTTGCTTCGTCGTTGCGAGCGACCACTTATGGCCGAAGGGATCGATCACTTGTCCGTAGCGATCGCCCCAGAACATGTCGGCAGCAGGCATTGCCACAACCGCGCCGGCGGCGACTGCTTGAGCGATCGCGGCATCAACGTCGGGCACCTTCAAGTGCAGCGTGACCGGCGTGCCTTTGAGGGCCTTCGGTCCGACACATCCCCAATCGGGATTTTCTTCGGCGAGCATCACCGCCCCACAACCGATCCGCACGCAGCCGTGCATGAGCTTGCCTCCCGGTCCGAGCAACCTCAGTTCTTCGGTCGCATTGAAGGCTCGCTTGTAGAAGTCGATCGCTGCGATGCCGTCAGCGCAGATCAAATGCGGAGTCACTGTCGGCTCGGGATCGCAATTCGCAGCGGCTGATGATGAGGCTCGCTGAAACGTCCCCTGCATGAAGTCGACCCACTGGCCGTCGGGAGTTTGCATGCGCGAGCGGAGAATGAACTGCTTGTCGTCAACGACTTCGATGATGTCCTGATACGGAATCAGCGTGTTCTCATCGGTAAAGCTCGGACCTTCTGAGTCGAGCGTCAGTACTTTCTTCGACTCATCGAGCGTGCCGGCATACGGCCAAAGTCGCGTCATGACCGAAGCGATGAACGAGCCGACAAACTTCGTCTGCTTCGGGTCGTAGCCGAGTTGAATGAGCGACCGCGTCTCCGAGCCATCCGGCGCCGGTCCCGTCATCTCCAGCAAGATCCACAACTCGCCGAGCGCGGTCGTCTTCGCCGTGCCGGCACATTTCATCGGCGGCTGATCCGGTCCCATGACACATTCATGCTCGTAGGTCCAATCGCCCATGAGTTGCTTCAGCCATTGATGTTCCATCTGCGGTTCGGGAGCTTGCATCGTTGATTCCTTGAGCGGAGTAATAATGGTGACATGTAGTTTGCAATGCAGTGCACAAAGCCAACTTGGAGTGCTCCGACCTGTCGGAGCCTTCCATTTCAGCGGCACGGTTTGCGTGAAGAACGCTCGACATCGCCGTCAGAGTCGGATTCTTCATTCGTAAGGTCTGCTCATGTTTGTAGCCGAAGTCGTGAGACTTCGGACGCAGTCACTGCGGCCCCGAAATCTGACGATTTCGGCTACGGGGGACTGCGGTCGCTCCGCGTCAGGCAGCGACGTAGTGCGTCTCGGATGGAGTAAGACTTCAACGAGCCCGTTTGGAACGAGCGTCACGAATTCCCTCACAGCGACACCGTCTCTATGACGGCCTCTTCGGCTGATCATGGGGCCTTTGCGCCGCTGAAATGGTGGGCTCCGACAGGTCGGAGCACTCCAAGTTACGCTTCGACGATCGCCTTCATGCCGTTGAGCCCTTCGAGAAAGCTGTCGCCGCACATCTTGTCCATGCTCATGAAGAAGCCCATCACCTTCATGAAGAAGTTGAGCTTGCCGATCATCGACCATGAAACAACGACGAACTCGCCTTCAGGCACGACTGTGAAACGCACTTCGTTCGTGCCGGGGAACGGTCGAAAGAACTCCAGTCGCATCACAACCAATTCGTTGGGTCGAGTCTCAACGATCGTCTGTCGTCCGGCACCGACGCTTTTCGCGCCGTCCCATTCGTAGATCGCTCCGACGCCGGCATCGGCTCCCGAATAAGTCTGCTTCACGTTCGGGTCCAATTTGAGCCATGGATTCCAGTCATTCATGCGATGCAGATCGTTGACTTGCTCAAAGGCCCGCGCGGCGGATGTCTTCATCTTCAACGACCGAGTGACCGTGAAGTCATTCGGCTTCATCGCTGCGATCAGCAGCAAGAGTGCAATGAGACCGGCAACAGAAATTACCGCGATCAACGCCGGATGCAGTGCGGCAAGGATCGCGGGAACAAGAATTACAGCAAACATGAGATCGGCCTTCCTTTCGATCAAAGTTTTGCCCCGCAGGGCAGCGCCGTTAAGGATTTTGAAGTAGCCGAAATCGTCAGATTTCGGGGAGTCGCGCAGGACTCGACAAACAATTGACTTCAAACCGAAATCTGACGATTTCGGCTACTTACAAAGGTTGTCCCGAAGCAGCTTGGGAAATCAGCCGGAGTCTGTCCGCGAAGTGGGATAGGCATCCTGCCTGTCGGCAGAGGTACTCCGATCTGGAACAATTCTGACAGGCTGGAAGCCTATCCCACGATCTCTTCGGACAGACGCTTACTCCCACCAGAAGTACCAGAACTCGGAGTTCATCAGCGCGGCAGCGAGTTCCGCGACGGTGTCGGTGCCCTGCAGCACGATGTCCGGGCAGTACGAGTAGTGCTCCCATGCGAGTTCGAGAGCTGCTTCGGGAGTCGTCGGCGGATTTGCGACCCAACATTGGACGATGTCGCCCGTCACACTCATCACTTCGGCGCCGTACTTCTCGGCCCAGTAACGATGCACCGCACAATGGTCGGCGGCATCCGGGCACGAGTTCCATCCGCCCCACATGAGAGCTGCGAATGCCTGATACGGCTGCTTGATCGGCAGCAGAGCAATGCCGACTTCTTCTTTCGGCTCGTTCGTTTCGAGATCGAGATACGTCACCAGTTCGAGCTGCGAAACGTTCTCCGTCGGCCACTCACCGGGCTGCCCGTCCGTTAATCGCTCGGAACGCAGCTCCGTCAGCCACTTCCCAACTTTGACATGACTGGCTGCTTCGAGAATCGACTGCGGCGTGAGTCCTTCATCCGCACCCATCTCGATGCATTCCTGAATCTGATCGCAGTCGAATTCGTCACCGATGAGCACGGGATAAAGACCGGTCTTCGGGAACTGTTCTCGCAACTTGGCCAATTCCTCGAGCACCACTTCACCAGCAAACGTCTCTAAAGAGATTTCCGACATGCGCAACCTTTTGATCTTCTTGAATGAACGACGAACGCCTTAAGCGGGCGGGACGATGACACCGTCCGCACCGAGCCTCAATCGAGCATCACAGCATTCGAAACGAAGAGTCGTTCTGACCGCCCTCAATGCCTGCCCGTGAGTTGGGCGACCACTGGCAACGCGCTAGAGTCCGCCCCCGCTTCGACCGACCTCGGAATTTGTCCGAGTAGCAAGGACTTCCAGTCCGTGCGGCCTTTTCGGATGTTCGACGCCGTTTGAACTCGGCCAAGAAGCACGGGCTGAAAGCCCCTGCTACGACCACTCGGACCGACTCCTATTCGCCTTTCACTTTGAGGGACTCACTCATGAAACGATTGCTGTGTTTGGCACTGGCGCTGTGCTGCCTGAACTCGCAGGTGCAAGCTGACGAGAAGCCTGCAACGAAGCTCAAAGGACTGCTTGTTACGGGCGGTTGCTGTCACGACTACGAGAACCAAAAGCGGATCATCACCGAAGGGCTCGGGCAACGAGTCAGCATCAGCTTTGACGTCGTGCATGAGGGCGGGGCCGGGCGAGATCACAAAGTCTCGGTCTATCAGCAAACCGGTTGGGCGAAGAAGTATGACGTCGTCGTTCACAACGAATGCTTCGGCGACATGAAGGACGATGCGCTCATCAAGTCGGTCGCTCAAGCTCACTTCGAAGGCGTACCCGGCGTCTTCATTCATTGCTCGCTGCACTCGTACCGCAACGCTCCGGTTGGAGCGGACGCATGGCGCGAGTTGCTCGGCGTCACATCTCGGCGGCATGAAAAGCAACGCGCGGAAATGGTTCGCAGCGTCAAAGCCGATCACCCCGTCATGCTCGGCTTCCCGAAAGAGTGGAAGACGCCGAACGGCGAGCTGTATGTGATCGAGAAAGTTTGGCCGAACTGCACGCCGCTCGCTCAAGCATTCGGTGAAGACACGAAGCAGGATCACACCGTCATTTGGACCAATCAGTTCGGCAAGGCGCGAGTCTTCGGCACGTCACTCGGTCATCACAACGAAACGATGAATACCGAAGAGTGGCTCGGCGTTGTCTCGCGCGGACTCTTGTGGTCGGTCGACAAGCTCGACGATCAAGGCAAAGCCAAAGCCGGTTTCGAAGGCACCGGCATCAAGCCGATCAAGCTCGCGGGCTTAGAGCCGAAGCCGGAGAAGTGAGGCGAGCGGCAGATGTGTTTATACCGGTACGACGGACATGTAGTCCGTCGCGCCCGATCCTCGACGGACTACAAGTCCGTCGTACAAGAATTCGCAGGTAGGTTCTGAACTGCCGCTCGCCTAAGAATCTTGGAGTGCTCCGGCTCGGCGGAGCCCTCCATTCTCAGCGGCTCAATGATCTCGCGCCGCAATGACGATTGACCGTCGCAATAACACGTCCTGCGGGACTCGGTCATGACGCGAGACTCGTCTCATCAAGAACTCGACGCGCCGCTGAGTCGGAGGGCTTCGTCGAGCCGAAGCACTCCAAGATCAAGAAGACTTCGCGCGATGCATATTCAAGATGGTTATCTCAGCACTCCGGTCTGTGTAGCAACTGCTACAGTCGCGACAGCGGCGGTCGGCTATTCGTTGCACAAGCTGAAGGACTCATTGGCCGATCGCACCGTGCCGCTGACGGGCATGATGGCGTCGCTGATCTTCGCGGGGCAGATGGTCAACTTCCCGATCGGGCTGCCGGTCTCAGGGCATCTGCTCGGAGGGGTACTGGCAGCGGCGGTGTTGGGGCCATGGGCCGGATGCGTCGCGATCTCGCTCGTGCTGCTCGTGCAATGGGCACTGTTCTCTGACGGAGGACTGACCGCGCTCGGTGCCAACATTTTGCATATGGGAGTCATCGGCGCGATCGGCGGTTATGCGGTGATGTCGACGTGCCGCAGGCTGCTCGGCGGCGGCTTTCGCGGCAACGTGATGGGAGCCGTTCTCGCTGCATGGGGCAGCGTGCTCGCAGCCGCTGCGCTGTTCTGTTTGGAGTTTCGACTCTCGTATGCCGCGACCGATTTCGACTTCGGCAAAATCTTCACCTTGATGGTCACCCTGCACTCACTCATCGGGATCGGCGAGGCGGTCATCACCGGAGTGATCGTCGGCATGATCTATCAGCATCGAGTCGATCTCATTTACTCGCCGGAGACAAAAAGCACCGCGCGAGGCGCCAGCCGATTCGTCATCGCGGGCATGATTGCGTCGCTCGCAGTGGGAGCGTTCCTCGCGCCGTTCGCTTCCGAGTGGCCCGACGGGCTCGATGCCGTCGCCGAGAAGTTCAGCATCGCCGCATCAGACGGTGCGGTCGCGGGACTCTTCGAGGACTACGACAAAGTCCCCGCGCCCGTCGCTGCATGGCAGAGCTTGTCGGTCTCGATTGCTGGCATCGGCGGAACGCTGCTGGTCTTCGCGATCGCGATGCTGTTAGGCCGATTGGCACCGCGACCGGTGAATCTGTCTGAGCCCTCGTAGCATGGGCTTCTTGCCCGTGCTCAACAGCCGTTTGC
>CAZNMS010000560.1:0-5534 GCA_964573505.1 uncultured Planctomycetaceae bacterium
CGATGCAGCCACTGTAGCCGCGATGGTGCGATGACTTCCTGCGGTGGGGAGTGGCGCGTTCGTACGACGGACTTGCAGTCCGTCGATGCTGGCGCGCGACGGACTGCAAGTCCGTCGTACAGAAGAGCGATCAGGGCGGACGTCTCAGCAACCGAGCGAACCCGGTTCTTCATCTGACCAGATTTCGGGACCGCCGATCTTGCGGACTTCTGCATGAGCGTCGAAGTACGCCGCGATGACATCCGGGTCCCATTGCTTGCCGGATCCGTTGCGGAAGATGTGATCCACTTGCGACAGCGGCATGCCTTTGCGGTAAGGCCGGTCGCTGCGCATCGCGTCATACGCATCGGCCACTGCGAGAATCCGCGCGAGCAGCGGGATCTCATTGCTCGCGAGCCGATCGGGATAGCCGGTGCCTGCGAATTCTTCGTGATGATTGCGAATGCCCGGCAGCAGACGGTGCATGCTCTTGAGACCGCGCAGGATCCGATAGCCGATCATCGGGTGTTGCTTGACGTGCTCGTACTCCTCAGCGGTGAGGGCCTCGGTCTTTTGCAGGACCGCGTCGTTCACTCCGATCTTGCCGATGTCATGCAGCAACCCGGCATTGAAGCAGTCGAGCAAGTCTCGTTCGGACAACCCCATTTGCTTGCCGAGGCAGCGCGAGATCGCCGCTACTCGTTCGCTATGGCCTCGGGTGTATGAGTCCTTCGCGTCGATCGTCGTCACGAGCGAGCCGACGAACTGCAATAAGAGTTCGTCATGGGCTTCATAGACCTCGCGGTTACGAGCATGCGTGACGATCAGGGTTGCGACGGTGTCTGCAAGCACCAGATCGGTCTCGCCGAACTCCGAGTGCGCCGCGCGATTGAAGAGGCAGATCCAACCGGTGACGCGCGAGCCTTCTCGGATCGGACTGAGCAGCAAGTTCTGCACGCCGGGAAAGTCGGCTCCGAGCAATGTGCCCGCGACGCGATGTCGAATCACTGCGTCAAACGGAATGTTGTCTGAGCACTGATCGATCAGCAGCGGGAGGCGACTGAGAGCAACCGGCACATGCCCGTGCTTGATCTCGAGATGGCGCTGCGGCGACTGCTCCCAAATCAACGCGCAGCCGGCTGCTTCAGTGAGTTGCTGCAAGCCGGCGAGACATGCGTCATTAACGGCATGTCCCTGCTGAGAGAGCGCGAGCAAAGCCAGCATGCGATGCAGGAACTGCATTTGATCGGCTGCTTGCTCGGCACGATTCCGCTGCTGATCCGCTTGAGCAGCCTCGCGGGCTAACTGCCGTTCGCGATCGCAATAGGCTTGTAACAACCAATACAGCACGTCGGGCGAGCATGACTTCTGACTCGCAGCCCACTCCGTCAGTTGATGCGGCTGCCATCCGAGTTCCGTCGCGAATGCAAACAGTTCGTCGTCTGCTTGGCGCGACTCGTTGACGACATAGCCGACGCCGATCGTGCGAAGCCCATCAAGCTCGGGCAACGGCACGGCATAGAAGGTCATGCCGCAGTTCCACTCGACGACCTTCGGCAGCGGTCCTTCCATCAATGTCGAGAAGACATTGGGCGGCAGGATCTCAACGAAGTCCTCGTTGGTTGCGGCGAGGACGACTCCGGCCTCGGCATCAACGCACATCAGCGGAAGGGCCGTCGCTTCATGGAAGCGGACCATTTGCTGAATCGCACTTTCGGATTCAGTGCGGGCGTAACGGAATCGCGATTCCAAAGAATAAGGAACGAGTCGCGACTCAACTGCGGTTTGAACTGTGGACATTCGGAACACTCTCCTTCCCGACCTGCTGCTTTGAAGTTAGGTCGGGAAGAGGAACGGACCGGCGCAATGTTCCGGTCTGCGGGTTCCCCTCAGTGAAGGCAGTAATGGCTCGCTCTGCACTCGGTGAGTTGCCTCCGCCGTGAGACTCGTCTTTGCGCATCGAATGCAGCCTCGCTCTGCATGAGCTTGTGCCGGACGGAAGCAGGGCGGTCTAAGCAATGCATTGCTCGACTCACCTGCGGAGTCCCCCTAGAAACCGGCCCCTTTCTCCGAGTCCGTTTTGGAAGTGCTGATGTTCGAGTTCCTGCTTGCGATGTACGACCAGATTTTTGAGACCAAAGACATTGCCACTATCGGCGTGCTCGTCTTGTTGGAGGGCGCGATGTCGATCGACAACGCGCTCGTCTTAGGCATGTTGGCCCGCCGACTGCCCGAGCATCAGCGGCCGCGAGCACTCACTTACGGGCTCATCGGCGCCTTTGTGTTTCGCTTCATCTCGATCGCGACCGCTCAGTACTTGCTGCAGTGGGCGATCGTGAAACTGCTGGGCGGCGGCTACTTGATCTACATCTCGGTGAAGCATTTCTTCTTCGAGTCCAAAGAAGAGGACGAAGAAGTCGTCCGCGTCGACGCTGAGGGGGAGCCGATCCTCGTACACGAGAAGACCGGCGTGCCAGTCGGGCCTGAAGAAGAGGCCGACGAGATTAAGGCTCGCGTGCCGATGCCGGTTGACATTCAAGACCCGGCTCCGGGCAAACCGGTCAAGATGATGAATTTCTGGTACACGGTGCTCGTCATCGAGTTAACCGACATCGCTTTCGCAGTGGACTCGATCGTTGCCGCCATTGGGCTCGTCGGTCAGCAACCTGCGGGCGTCAAGTTTCATCCGAAGTTATGGGTCGTTGTGACCGGCGGCATGCTCGGCGTGATGCTGATGCGAGTGGCCGCTGCGATCTTCATCAAGCTGCTTGAGAAGTTCCCGCGCTTCGAGTCGGCGGCTTATCTGCTCGTCATCTTGATCGGCGGCAAGTTGCTGGTTGATTGGGGTTTCAACGGCGATCCCGAGCATCTCGTGCTCGACTTCCATCACACCAATTCGCCGGCCTTTTGGGTCTTTTGGGTCTCGATGGTTCTGTGCTTCTGCATCGGCTTCATTCCGCATAAGGACGACAAAGCCGCAAAGCCTGAATAACAACTCGTCTCAAACGAAAGGCCGCTTCTTGCATCGCGAGAAGCGGCCTTTTGTTTTGATGTCGTAGCTCGGACTTCAACCTAAGTCTGAATCGTGATCTCGCTGACCTCAGCGACCTTGCGATAGCCGAGCGAATGAATGACTTCGAGCACTTCGCTCCATGTTGGAAACATGCGGCCGCTCGCGCGTTTGTAGTGGTCCATTGCTCGCATGAATTCGAGTTCGGGATCTGAGTAGTCCCGCTCGCAAGTCGTCGGATCGATCTGTCGGCGGCGTTCGACTTTCTCACGTCGCTCGCCTGTTCGGCGTTCGGGACCGGCGTAGGTCGCGTCGACGGTGATGCGACGCTCCTTTCCGATTCGGCGATTCGCACTGGCTCGGCGGCGATCGCTCACCAATTCACTCATCTCATGGGCAACGTCAACGGTCATCATTCAAACCCTCGTGGAAGATGCGGACAAAAGGTGCTCCTAATGCAATTCGGGATCGTCAGTGCGTGCCTTGCTAAGAGGTCTTGTGCTGCGCCGGGATGATCTCTCCGATCAAGCCTCGAACTCGAAGATGCGGACAGTGCAAGCAGGGCGGCGATAGACAGTCGCGGCTGCTCTTCGCTTGCAGTCATGCAGCCCGCGTCACGAATCGCGCTGCTGCCAGTTGTCACCACTTCGAGCGTCACGCCGAGCACAATGCTCCAGCTTGAGAACTCTGACGAGCCGATGAATGCTCGACATTGAACCTACACCATTTGGGAGAACTTGCCGGAAAAACTGAAGTCGTTCGAGAAGGCAAGACGTGCTTGCATTCCAGTTCGTCCGGTTGGGGCAGCCCTTTCCGGTCGTAGCAATCGCAGCAGTCGTAGTGCGCGACGGAACGACGTAGGCGAGTCGCTCCGCCACTCGCAGACCTCGAACTACAAGACCGGCAGCCGGCCATTCGAGTTGCGCCTCTGATGTCATGCGAATTGCAATCACCGAGAACGACGGCACGGCATCGTGAGCGATGCTGCCTCGAACTTCGCAGAGTGCGGTCGGCTCGTCATAGTCCGGCCCCGCCGCGAATCCTCATTCATGAAAGACTCACGCCATGAATTCTCGCCCGATCGAAGCACTCGACCGCCGTCAGTTTCTTGCGACGTCAGCCGCGCTTGTGGCTGCGGCTTCTCAACTCAAAGGCACTGCGTTCGTGCAGGCTGCCGAGACCGCTGATCAAGTCATTGCCGGGAAGAGTTCGAAGCTCATCGTTCTCAATGGCAAGCTCGGTGAGATCGAAACGCCGATCGAACTGCTGCGTCAGAACGCGATCACTCCGAAAGACGTGCTCTTCATCCGCAACAATCAGGCGCTGCCCGGTTCGATGACGCTCGCTCCCGCCAATCAACCGGATTGGAGCATCGACTTAATTGGTCTCATCAACGCGCCCGCGCGAGTCACCGTTGCCGAACTCGCGCAGATGCCGCAGGTCGAGACAGAGTGCGTTTTGCAGTGCTCGGGCAGCGGTCGCACTCGGTATGCGAAGACGGCAAAGGTCGACGGCGTTCCGTGGGGACAAGGCGCGATGGGCAACGTGCGATTCAAGGGCGTCGTGCTCTCCCAGTTGCTGGAGAAGTTGAAGGTTGCCGTGCAGCCGAATGCGAAGTTCGTCGCTGTCGAGGGTAAGGACGTGCCGGACAAACCGGGTGCTGAAGACTTCGAGCACAGCTTGCCGCTCAGTGACGCTCTGAGCCGCACCTTGATCGTGACTCATATGAATGGAGAGGCATTGCCGCTCGCTCATGGCGGGCCAGTGAGAGCAATCACGCTCGGCTACTACGCGACCATGAACGTGAAGTGGCTCTCGCGTCTGCGTTTCGAGGCTGACGAAACCCCGAACTACAATCACGTGGGGCGGTATCGAACTCCTCTGAAGCCAATTACCCCCGGCAGCGCCTTCAAATCGACGCTCAGTAACAGTGAGCCCAATTGGAATATGAGGATTAAGAGTGTAATTTTCTCGCCGCTTGAAGGTGAGAAGGTTGCTGGTGGTCGCGAGGTACTCGTAACTGGCGTTGCATGGAACGACGGGCAGACGAAGCTGGCGAGCGTCGAAGTCTCGGTCGACGCTGGACAAACTTGGCGACGAGCCGAACTCACATATCCCGCGAGTGCGTATGCATGGCACCCATTCAAGCTCAAGGTGCAGCTACCGGCAGGAAAGCACTCTGTATTAAGCCGAGCGGTCGACGTGTTTGGTAATTCGCAACCGCTCGACGGCGGGATCCACTGGAACCCCGCCGGTTACATTTGGAGCGGCGTCGACGAGGTATCATTCGAAGTGACCTAAAAGAGATCGTTTAACCGCATCGCCAACGGCGTGCGTTTTTCGCAATCGGTCGCCACTTAATAACCCGCACGATGAGTTCGCCTTAGCTCTCTCCCCCGACCCCGCGTCGGTGGGAGCCGCGACTGAGTAGCTCAGGGATAGTCGAGGAATAGCTTCCCGATTTGGCGTAGCGTCGGTTGGACGCCTATATCCGACAGCGACGCAGCACGGACGTGGGCGTCCATGCTAGTGCGCTTCCAAGTGG
>CAZNMS010000561.1:0-5531 GCA_964573505.1 uncultured Planctomycetaceae bacterium
AAGACAGCCCGTCATCACGCAACACATGAGCGAAGTTCCAAGCCTTATTGACGATCTGCTGAGAAGCGTTGCTCATGTCTTTGGTCTATTCCTCGTTCGAGATGCGGTGAGTATCGCTAAGCGTGTCGCCGCTCACGTTCTTCCATTCCACCCAGCCGTTAGCGCTGCGACCGAGCACTACTCCGGCGGCTCCGCTTGGGGTACGGAATAGATAGTTCTGAGTGAATCGCACTCGCCCGTTCTCTGCGACGATGACTCCACTCTCGAAAAGCGGTCGTCGAAACGACTCAATTTGCTCTTTGGCTGAGGGAACGATTTCCTCGCGTCCCAGCGCTCCTTCATGGACCACAAAGCCATCCTCGACGAGTTCGCCGGTGGCCTCTGCGTCCTTGCCTTTGAGGTAGAAGAGTTCGTTGGTCGAAGCCGGACGAATGACGGGATCAAACAGCGGATATCCCAGTGTCGCGACGAGTGTGCTGAGCGTCTCGAACACGTCGAGCAGGTCGGCTTCCATCGGCTCGGTGACGAACGGCTTGCTGGGCATTTTGTCATTCGCAACCTCGAATCGTCCGACTTCTTTCGCCGTCTGCAAACACAACCATTCCAGATATCGAATGTGGGCTTGAGTAAAGCTGTGAGTTCGCGAGATCCCCAGCACTGCAATCTGCCAAAAGTCCTTGCCCGAGTTGTGTTGATCGAGCCTTGTCTTCACGTCCTCTGTTTGCCCGATATAGACGATTGGCTTCGCGGCACCTTCAGCCTCGCCAAACAGAAGGTAGATCGCGACATGATCCAACTCGGGCCGCCTTTTCGCAGTCACTAAGTCACTGCGCGGAATGGCCACCGCCTGCACGATGCGCGTCGTCAACTCGGCCACCCGAATCCCTCGCGGCTCTCCGGTGGGCAAGAAGATTTGGATCGTCTTGGCGGCGGACGATGTCATCACCTAAGAACCTTTCTGTGGAAGCCGATTGTGCAAGTGCTTTCAATCGCCTTGATCAAGCTGTGAACACATGATTGATTCCGGAAGAATCCGGAAATCGGACCGGCGGTGGTAACGCTGGCATTGCGAGGCATTGCGTGACCATTCTTGTCAACACAACGACTTGCAAGGCAATGCGTTACAAATACTTCAACTGCAAGCCAACAAACGCGAGGACGATGCTCGGATTGGCCGATTCCGGAAGAATCCGGAAGTCTCAGCCATCAGCCTCGCCCTCAGTCCGAACATAAAACGTGCCTTTGCCCTGCCCCTGCCGAATGAGGGTCCCCGCTTCGACAAGTTGAGCTAAATCGGTCCTCATCGTTCGGTCGGAGACCGTCGAGTCGCCGAGCAATTCTTGGTACTCGGTGAGCGTCAGCTTCTGCCCCGCTTCGAGTTTGCTGAGCACTGTCAGTTGCCGCTGATTGAAGCTCGCCACTTTGGCTTTCAGGGACGACGCTCGGTTCGAGAACACTAAGCGAGTTCCCAGTTCGTCCGACTTCCATTCGGGGCGCTGCAATCTGGCTCGTTGGCACTCTTCGATGATCATCACCGTGCCGCGACCAATCTGCTCAATGAAGCCACGCTGGAAGCAGACGTTGGCAATGTCGGGATTCGGCGGCAGGGATGGGTGCTCGATGCTGAGCGTCTTCTGAGTCACGCCTTTTGGCAGCGAGCCAATGTTCCAGATCGAAAGCCGATCTGGAAACACCTCGATCCTGACGCTGCCCGATGGCGATTCGAAGTCGCGATGCACGAGAGCATTCAAGACCGCCTCGCGGAGTGCTGGCAGTGGAAAGTCCCACTGGTCGCGACGTTGCCAAGAGCCTTCGAGGAACGACGACCGAACTGGAATCCAACGCTGAAAGAGTTCCATCAATCGTTCGAGAGCGCTGAAGAGATGCCGCTCGCAGACCTCATCCATCAGAAGTTCGCTGCCAGTCTTGTCCGACTGGTAGACGGTGAAACGTGTCTTCAACTGGGAGTGCAGTCTTGTTGGCGCACGACCAAATAACACGACCGCCGAATTGAAGATGAGCCCGCCATCTGCGAGTCCCAATTCTTCTAAGACGGATTGAGGATCGTCGGGTGATTTGAACTGCCGCCGACCGGCACGTTGAATCTCAATGGCTGCTTGTTTGATCTCGGCCACATCGAGTGCATCCAGAGTGACGCCGAGTGCCGCGCGTCGTTCCCAACGTTGATCAGCGCGCGTCCGATCGAGAATGAGCTGATGCACGTCTTCGGCGCGAGCGGGAGTCACGGTCGCATCACGACGCAGCCAGATCGTGCCTTCCACCAAGTACGGCTTCATGTAACCCGCAGGTACGTCGACCAAGATCATCTGCCGCTTGTTCAACGTCTCGACGCTGAAAGACAGCATGCTTTGCGGAGTGATTTGCGAGCGGATGGTGCCTTTCAGTTCGTCAACGCAGAGCTGGGCGTCTTTGATCCCGAGCACTTTGCCTTTGTGATCCGCACCAATAACGACTCGTCCGCCAGACGCATTCAGCAGCGAACACACTGCTTTCGCGATCTCGTTGGGATGGAACGCCGCAACGAACTCAACAGTTGAGGACTCTCCGGCTGTCAGTAGTTTTTTCAGGTCAGAGGCAATCATGGCTTCTTCATCTCCTCGCAGATGTCTCGAACCCGATTGATGTCTTTCAGGTTCGTTTCGAGGTATCGCAAGGCTTCATCCAAGTGAAAGAACGGCTGAGCCCAATGTCCCTTTCGATTGGGGACAGAGACGGATGACTGAATCGCATCGTCGTACATTTCGAACACGCGCAGGTCATCCATCACCGGAGTCTTCTGAAACTTCAACGGGCGTCTCTTGGCAGTGCCGTTCTTGGTCGTGAGATAAGGCCGCAGTAGTTGCCGCGCATACGTCACATGGTCATGCACCAAAAACCAACGCGGCTTGGAGAGTGCAACCGCTCGCCGCATCTCTTCATGAGTGATGGATCGAGTGCCGACTTTGCCCGAGCCATAGAACGGGCGAATGATTCCGACGAATAGGTCGCACTCATCGACTGCCATCAGGCAGTTCTCCAAATTCGATTTGCCGGGATGAGTGCGAATGGTGCCGAGGTGCGAATTCCAAACCTCGTAACCGTAGGCGTTGAGCACAGCGGCAATCTGTTGCAGGTCTGTTTCAAAGCCATAGACGGTCGAAGCCAGCATCAACCGCAGCTTGTCACTCGCAGTGCTACTCGCGATTGGACTACTCATGTTGGGCTCCGTCCTCCGGAGTGTCTCGCGTTTCGACCGAGTCGTAATGAGGTAGACGTCACGTCCTTCAAGGCATGTACTCCTTGAAGTCTTGCAGATGATCGTCGTCCTCTGAGATCACGGTGATCATGCCTTTGCAGAGCCCCGGTTCTGGGCGGCTCACCAACGCATGCTGTTTGCCGACCTCCGACACGACGATGACTTTGCCGCGACCTCGCACGAATACAGGTTGAGGCAACTCGGGAGCGGCGGCAGGAATCAAGCGAGCCAACGGGCGCGAGTCTTGCGTAATGACCAGTTCGCTATCGGCAGTCTGGCGTTCGATGATTTCGCGCAGATGTAACTGCGCTTGATCGAGGGTGATGGTGGTCATGATTGGGGTTCCGATGCAGAGGTCGTTGCTCGTTTTCGGGGTGATCGAGTTCGGGACGTTTGAGGCGACTCGGAGAGCTTAGCGGCGGAGTCGGCTTTGAGCCGCGCGAGGAGTTGGGAGGCGGGTTCGTCGGTGGGGTCTTGGGGGACGAGTTTTCCGGCGAAGGCTTGCTTGAGGATGCTCTGCCGCAGCCGGGCCGCTCGTCGCAAACTCCGCTCGATCGCCGCCTCGGCGGACTCGATTTGCGATAACGCCTCGGAGACTTCTGAGACGATCTCCCCTTGCTCCGCAGCGGGGGCAATAGGGATCGGGAATCGACGCAAGATGCCCATGTTGATCGAAGCCAAGTTCGTCGTTTGCTTGCCCGCCTTGATGAACCACTCCTTGCCGAAGGAATTGCCGTGATGCGAGATCAGTCTTGGCTGCATGTCCGATGCAAAGACTCGCGCTCGAAAGATGTGGTTTTGATGAATGCACTCGGGGAGTTCGTCGGACCAAACCCAACCTCTGCCGAGCTTGTCTCTGTCGCCTCCTTCCGTGAAGAGGAAGTCGCCCGCCTTCAATTGCAGCGCAGTGATGTCTCCTTCTGAAGCCGAAGTGGTCTTCATCTCAGATAGATCAAGAACTCCGCGCTGCACGTTGGCAACTCGCAAGTAGGGGACATCGCGCATTCCCGATTGATTGGCCTTCTTCTGGTCCTTCGTGATTCCGCCAACGACTTCGGCGACTCCTCGCGTTCAATTCATCCAAGAGGACCGGCAGTTTGTTGCCCGGTGAAAAAAGTTCGGAGTCTCGGCCTAAGCCGCTGATGCCGTCGCTGCTGCGACTCTCTGCTTTGTTGTGACCTTCTCGCTTGTCGTCGTCTGCTGACATCACAGCCCCCGCGTTAAGTCGATGAGGTCTTGCGGCAGCACGTCGTGACGTGCGAGGACGGCGCGTTCCTCGGTACTCAATCGCGGGGCGATGCAGACTCGTTCGACCTGCCACTCGCGGTACTCGCGAAACGTGTCAAGGAAGCGGTCCACATGCCCGCAGAAGTTGGGAACGTCCGACAGCAACTTGCTCGACGATCGCTTGCACGAACCCAATCTCAATCGCCGGTCGGTCTCGTTGATGGCAACGAGGTCGATCTCGGTGTCGTTGCGATCCCAATAGCCCTGAATGCGACTGGTCAGCGGGAAGTCGCCAAGCGCCTTGCGGCTGCGTTCCTCGTAAAGCTGCCCCACCAACTTTTCGAGAGCCCCGCCTTCGACCACCTGCAACCGGGCATCGGCTTCCGAGATCAGTTGATTGACCGGTCGAAATTCACGCGCGGCAACGGCGGTCGAAATCGCCGCAAGCCATGACTGCAAGAAATTGTCCGAGAGATAGTAGCGCCGCTTGCGAGCCGTCTGAGCCGCGAACACCGGTAACTTCGACTCGATCAGCCGATAGCGATCGCTCAGCGTTTGCAGGTAGCCGCCAATCTGACTGGAAGTGTCGCCGCTGGCCTGACGAATGGTCTCGACAAGGTCGCCGTGACTGCTTCCCGGATTGCGGGCGACGAATTTCAGCACGGTGTCGTAACGGCCTCGCAACTCTCGCAAGAACCAGTTGTCCGCTTCGGTCCGCAGCGGTGACGAACTGCCGAAGAACAGCTTCTGCAAGATGTCCTCGCGACCGAGCCCAATGACGCCTTGCTCCCAACAGTCGCGATAGAACTTCGGCACTCCCTCAAACAGAGTCCACAAGAACAACAATCGCTCGGGCTCAGCGGCGGTATGATCGCGGAGCAACTCCATCACCGACGCGATGTCGAGATGCTTGAGCTCCAGCACGTCGGTCGTGCGGTTGTAAAGCGGTGCCGAGCGGTCTTCGAGAAGAGCAGCCATTTCGGTGTGAATCGACCCGAGCACAATCAAACCGCCGGTCATCTTACCGCCGATAGAATAGCTTTGCGAT
>CAZNMS010000562.1:0-5528 GCA_964573505.1 uncultured Planctomycetaceae bacterium
GACTAGCGGATGACGTTTCTGAATGAGGCTCGATCGCATCGCGAGTTTTGTGGTCGCCTTTCGCTCCGCGAAAGAGCGTCTTCAAACGCCTCAAAATCGTTTGGGCGTTACTTCATCATGACGCCCGAACGAAGACGCTCTTTCGCGGAGCGAAAGGCGACCATTGGCCTCAGGCAGAGTCGCACTCGAAGCCCGTCGTACCAGTCAGAACGCTGTTCGCTCTACTTCGCGCGTTCGGCCTTCTGCACCGCGACTTGCCATCCGGTGAAGTCGTCGGCTTTGATCGGCAGCGGCATCTTCGCTCCGAACTTTTCGAAGCTCTGCCGGACACTTTGACTCTTCGCCCATTCGGCATCGGTCAGCGATCCGTCCTTATCGAGATCGAGACGCCCGAAGATGTACTTCGCCATGCGGCCTTCGGAGCTGTCGGCTTCGACCTTCAACGGCTCAACTCCCTTTCCGGACGGAGCGGCAGCAGACGTTGCCGAGACCGACGGCTTGCTTGTCGAGGAGGATGTAATTGTCGCTCCACTCGTCGTCGTGCTCGATGAAGGCTTCGCATTAGTCGCCCCCGCTGTCGCACTCGCAGTCTTCGTCGCATCCGTCGCGAGGGTCTTCGGCGCGGCGGGAGCAACCTTCGCGGCGAGAATCTCTTTCGCTGTCAGCAAGCCGTCGCCGTTTGCGTCCGCAGCTTCAAACTCAGCGAACTTCGCGCGATCCCACTCGTAGAGCCCGATCTGCCCGTCGTTGTTGGTATCGAGCGGCTTAAAGGTTCGCGGTAGCTCGACTGTGATCTTCTGCTTTTTGGGTGCGGGCTTCTTCGGTGCCGACTTCGACGAACTCGATGAGTTCGACGAACCGCTTGAACTCGATGACTGCTGAGCAGCACGCTGTTGCTCGGCGAGTCTCTCTCGCTCCCGCTCTCTTTCGCGTTCACGCTCTCGTTCCCGATCGCGTTCGCGCTCCCGTTCCTCGCGGCTGCGGTCTTCGTCGCGCCGACGCTGAAATTCTTCCATGATCTTTGGCGCAACCTGTTCGAACTCTTTGAGCGTGATGCCGCGATCCAAACTCGGATGCTTCCCGAGCGCGTCGCGTACGGAACTCGGCGCGTTCTCCAATTCCTTTCGGTCAATGACGCCGTTGCGGTCTCGGTCGATGTATCCAAAGAAACGATCGGGAGACGGCGGACTGGATTGCGCGCGAGCCGTTGCACTCGCGAGCAACATCGCGGCGGCTGCCACTGTGAGAGGGAAGAAACGAATCATGTTAGAGTCCATGAATGAGGTTCTATTTCGGTGATGAGCGTTGTTCGCAGTTCCGCATTGAGGCGGCTCTCGGACGACGAGCGATCGTGATGTCGTTCTAAGGGCAAGTCGCGGACAGTTTCGGATCGCAGGATGTAGCTCTCCACTAACCCCGCGTCAGTGGAAGCACGACTTGTTGGCTAGCACCGCCAATCTGCTCGGTGTCTTCCGCTCTCCACTGACCCCGTGTCAGTGGGAGCACGACTGGCCTGCTACGGACCGTTCGAGTAATCCCATCTTCAGCGAAGAACGGCCTTCCGCCGTGCTTCGCAATCGCTCTGATTTCGAGATCGTTAGCCGACCAGTCGTTGCTCCCACTGACGCAGGGTCAGTGGAGAGCGTGCCCTCTCCAATTCGCTTCTTGCCGCTGCAACAATTCTGACATGCTCGCTACTTCGGCTTTGCAGGCTTCTCGGCCTCGGGCTTCTTCAGATGCACGATTAGTTCGAACTGCTGTGGGAAGTCGCTGTCTCCGCCCTTTGTGAGCACGGCTTTCGGCTCGATCTCAACGTTCGGACGAGTCATCACATCCGAGCTAAGCCCTTCAGCGGTAACGCGGTCCTTGACGCGAACGTTCGCCATCAATGTGCCTCGAATCGCCTTTGTGTTACCCGTCGAACCGTTGAGCTTCGTTAAATACTTCCGCTCGGTTCCGTCCATTGTTTCAACCAGTTGCTGAGTCTGATCGAGCCAATTGACGCTGCTGTTAGTCCATTCTTCGATGCGATCGACGATCGCAACTTTCGGCGTGAGTTGCTTGTTGAGTTGTTGCTGACTCTTGATCGCTTCATTGGTGTCGGCGACCGCCTTCTTAGCTTCGGCAACTTTCATCGACCGCACCGCGAAGATGCCGATGAGCAACAGCACTGCCGCAGCAATCGCAGCACCGCGCTTGTAGTTCGAGTAGTCCTTCTTAACGACCGGCCGGCGCGGATTGAGGAAGTCGACCGAGCTCGATCCCTCGCGGCAGTTTGCAACCAATTGCCCGATCGGTCCTGCGAACGCCGAGTGCTCTGCGTTGCCGACTGCTCCGACGACCTCAACTCCATTCGCGGTGAAGGGGTCGAGTCGCGCGACTTCGCAACCGAACCGCTCCTTCAACGCATTGCCGAGTTCGACATCTTCCTTTGCTCCGCCGATCAGCCATACGCGAGCAAACTTGCCCGGCGGCAAACGCTTGCTGTTCGCCACTAGCGAGCGGCTGATCTCAGCGAGAATCGCGGTGCTCGGTCGATCGGGCTGATTCGCAACTGTCTGCGTTGAGTGCGAGAAGTAGAGATGCCCGTTTCCGACGACCGCCAATTCAACGCGGTCTCCGTGCCGAGCAACGACGAGCGCCAGTTCGCTCGGTGTCTTTGAGGAAGCCGCTTCGGCAGCGAGCACGAGTTCCGCCGTCGCAACCGAAGACACTCCGACGGAAACGACCTCGAGTCCCGCGATCACTGCCGCGCCATAGAGACGACCGATTCGCTCTTGCGGCACAGTGACGAGCAGCACGTCTCGCCCCGCAACGTCAGGACGCTGAGGCAACGGCAAGAAGTCGAGAGCTACTTGATCGAGCGGCACGGTTGACTTCGTCGCGGCTTGAAAACGCACGAGTGTCGGAAGTTCGTCGTCTTGCGCCGGCGGCAGTTCGAGATGTCGGACGACGACCTCTTCGCGCGGCAGCACGATCATGACTCGCGTCGCCGAGATGCCTGCTTGAGTCAGCACCTTTCGCAGCCATGCACCCGTTTCGGGCGGTGAAGTCAGCACGCCATCGGGCACTGTCGCCGCGAAGGACTTCGTGATTCGAATATGGTCCTTCGAAACATCGGCAAGCACGCCGCAGACGCGATGAGGTTCGAGATCAATTGCGAGATATTCAGTCATTGAGATCAGTCTGTGACCAATGAGTTTCGAACATGCGAGTCAGCTTCACTGTCGAACGGCTTCCGCATCTCAAGTAGCCGAAGTCGTGAGACTTCGGACTTAGTCGCTGCGGCTCCGAAATCTGAAGGTTTCGCCTACAGGCGATTGCCGTCGCGCCGCGCTTTTGTACGACGGACTTCTAGTCCGTCGCTCGACTAAGGACGCAACTGCCGCTCGTCGTACTCCGTGCCACTCAGTCTGCACCGCGTTACGGTGCATTGCCATTTGCCGGTGTGCCCGTCAGCAAGTCAGCGGGATAGCCTCGACCCAAATCCGTCAAATCGCGGACTGTCAGAATCTTCGCCGGCTTCTTCGTTGCGTCGATCACGGCTTCGAGTCGCGTGAATCCGCCGCCTTGCTGGAAGTAGCCGATGACCTGCGCTCGAAACACGGTGCCATTCGTTGTCAGGTACTTGTCGAGCTTCGACATCGTCGGCAGATCGACGATTCCCTGCATCACGAGCCATCCTGTATTTGCCCGCGACTTCATCTCTTCAGGATTCACGCTGCCGTCAGAGCCGATCAGCGACGAGCCAGTAATCGACTTTGCAATGTCCTCGGTCATGCTGGGAATGCCGAGCAGCACTTCGTACCGCGCCTGATTGATGTTGATGCGACCTTGAATCTCGGTCTCGCGTCGCGTCGTCAGCCGGTCAAACAGAATCGGCAAGTACTCGCTCATCGACTTCGGGTCGTCGGTCCATGGACTTTGCAGAACGGTGTCGCGTCCTTCGACCTTCGTCTCGACCTCAACGCCGATGAGGTCATAGAGCGATGTGAGTTCGTACTTCGATCCCTGACTGAGATCGATGCCGCCGCGCGTGACCGCTCCCTGCACTCCGCCTGCGAGTGCGTTGCCCAGTCGTTGCACTCCAGTCGCAAGTTGACTCTGACTGAGCTGACCGCCGCTACTGCTGTTCGATGAGTTGCTGGAAGAAGAATTACCGCCGCTCGAAGAGGAGCTTGAACCGCTGCCGTTCGAACGACCGGATGAAGAGTTCGAGTTGTTGTTATTCGACGACGAGTTGTTTGATGAGTTGCCGCTCGATGAGTTCGACCCGCCACTCGAATTCCCGCTGCGGCCACTGCTGCTGTTGCCCGAGCGATTGTTCGATGTCGCACCTTGAGTCGCTCCGCCAGTCTGAGCGCCATCGTCAGTCGTCTGCACGTTTGGATCAGGACGCGGACCGTTCGCTCGCAGAGCAACAACGAAGCGCGCGATGTCTTCGTCGAACTCTTCCGCGAGCTTCTCATAGACCTCTGTCAGCAGTCCGTCATTCACATTGATCTTCGAGGTACCCGTCGAGTCCAGATTGGACTCGCGACTGTCGAGAGTGAGAAACGCTTGCCATCCGAGTTGCAGCATTCCGTCTTGATTGTCGAACGGCATCGAGGCATCGCCGTCATCCTCATTCGGATCGAGGATGCCGTTGCGATTCGCGTCTTCTCCGTAGAGCAACTCCGGCGTCACTCCTGCGACCTGCAGCAGTTCGTCGAGCGACTTAAACCCGCCATTGGCCGCTTTGTAGGACGGCGACAGCGACTCGTAGTAATCGGACTCGACGCCATACAGACGCGGCACGTCGTCTTCGTCGATCCAATCGAGAATCGCATCGGCGACATCCTCAGTCATGCTCGGCAGATACATCAGCAACAGTCGCGAAGCCGTTTCATCGAGTCCCCAATTTCCGATCGCATTGAGGTTCAGCTTCGAGCATTCATCGATCAGTCCGAACCGCACTCCGGTTGCTTTCGGGTCCGTTTCAATCGGGGCGATGATGCTAAACATCCCGCGTCCCCGAGGCGTCTCGCCGGAGCGAATTGTTACACCCTGAAAGCGACTGGGATTGTGATAGATGTTGGCGTCGTCGGTTGCTTCCGGGTTCGAGACCAATGCGGCAACGAGTTCAACTCCCGAGTCCGCGAACGCTCGGCTTTCCGCCTGTCGCCCGAACATCGCGGTCGCTTCGACTTCCGAAACCATCATTTCAGAGAACGTGTAAGCCCCGAGCGTCAGCACGGCGACAACGACAAGCACGAGCAGCAAGATCGAACCTTGACGATCTTCCGAACGGCGTTGATGTAATAATTGCTGCATAGTTGAACTCGCGAAGAGCGACGCACCGTGCCGAGAAAAACTGAACTCATCGAATCACTGCAACGCCGAGCGAGGCTCTGCCTCGAAAAGTAGCTTGGGATTCCATCCCGAGCCGCAGCGGGACGACGTTCACTTTCACAAGTTGAATTAGCCGTCACGCGGGATCTCGCAGTCTCGTTTTCATCCCACACAACGTCCTTCAGACATGAGGAACT
>CAZNMS010000563.1:0-5515 GCA_964573505.1 uncultured Planctomycetaceae bacterium
CTACAGGTCGGCTGCCACTTTTGATTGGCAGGTCAATTCTCGGTCGAGGTACTAGGTCCTTCGCTCCTCTGCGGTAAGAGCCGATTTCATGAACCGCAGAGGAACGAACGACGCAGAGAAGACATCACCGGATTCAGCTATTCCTCAGAGTTGCGGGCGCGCCTGAGATCACTGATTCCACTGCCTCGATTTCACTGCCAATTCAATGCACGCAAGGAAGTGGCAGAGGAATGGGGGCAAAGGAATGTCGCTCATTAAGATCGCGAGTCGTTGCTTCCACTGACGCGGAGTCAGTGAAGAGCGTGCCCCCGGCAATTCGATCGGGGCAACTGATTTGCATGAGCGATGCGGCCTATCGCTTCGGGACCAGCGCGGCTTCGAATTGCTTGAGGCGCGATTCGACTCGTTCAAGCTCTTGCTCTGACGCAACCGAGTTGCCGTAACGCACTTCATAGAAGAGCGACACCACTTCGGTCGGAAAGGCATTGAGTCCTTGCGGTTCAAGCAGTGCGTTGAAGTGCGATTCGACGGTGCGGGCGAACTCCAATGGCGTTTGAGCGCGAGCGCGGACTCGACCGTGCTTTCGCATGATGCGAACGAAGCGGTCGTAGAATTCAATGTGCCGACCGCCTTGCTGATCGAGCCAGCGTTCATGCAGCGCGCTCAAGATTGATTTGATGAAGCCGCGCCATGTGAAGTCAGCAGGACGGTATCTCCGCCAAACGGCACGCACTGCAGTGCTCAGCCCGAGCAGGATGAACACAACGATGAAGACCTCGGTGCTGAACCACTTCCGGGGGTTCGAGAGGAACTCCCAAATTTCATCGCCGCCCTCACCGCCGAAAAGCTTTGTCAGACTTCTGATCTTCTTCGCGATCCATTGGCCCATCGGGCGATAGATCGACTCGCTCTGAGTATCGAGCGACATACGGACGACGTTCTGACTCCACATGCCGACGACAGCTTCCTTCATGCGTGAGAGCAGACTGCGTTGCACGCCGATCTCGCGAACAAAGTCGCCGCGCGAAGCCGGAGTCGGGTCGAACGTGCCCCATGTATCGCGAACTCGTGCTTCGACCCATGCGTGAGCATGCCGCTGCTCAACGACCCATGCGCCCGAGTAAGTGTTCTTCTCGCCGCCCTTGTAGCCGCTGACTAATCGAGTCGGGATGCCTTCTGCTCGCAACATGAGTGCCAGCGCGGTTGCGAAGTATTCGCAGTGCCCTTCTTTGCGATTGAAGAGAAAGTCTTCGACCGGATCGATCTTCGGATCGAGCACATCAGCACGCAGCGAATAGGCATATTCGCCCGAGTTCCGCAGATGACCTTCGAACTTTCGAGCGATGTCGTAGTCATCAGCATCCGGCGGCAATTGACTCCGCAACGTGCGAGCTAATTCCGTCAATCGCGGCATGCCTTGCGGAGCTTCTGCCAACTTCGGCAACAACTCTCGACGAAGCTTGCGAGCTGCGTCGCTTGAGTCTTCTCGGATGCGCGGCATCTGGCGCGGCGGTCGCGTCGGGCGTTGCAGAAAGACTTCGTAGTTCGACTTCGTACCGACGCCGCCTTGCCTCACGAGCATTGCTGTTGCGATGTCAGTCAGGATCTGACCGCCGTCGCCTGTACTTTCTGCTCCATAGGTCGGCTGCATGCAAAACAGTGTCGTGCTGCGCGGATCGGCGAGCACATACGACTGCCGGACATCACCAATGCGATCCGTCGGTGAGATGAGTTCTTTGAGTTGCTCGCTGCCCGGCACGGCGCTCCAGCGTCCGTTGTCGTAGAGACCCATCACGGCACCGCGGAACGTCGGCTCTTCGTAGCCGTTCTCAATCGCAACCTTCTCGACATCGAGTTCCGCATTGCGATGCCCGTCGTAGAACCGCACCTCGAACGCCTTCGCGTTGCTTTCGAGAATCTGCCCGATCGTGCCCAATGAAACCTGAGCCGCAAAACCCGTCGCGGTTTGAATCGGAATGTCGTCGTTGTCGACCGCTTGATAGGTCTGCCCCGCCCAGATGCGCGGCGTCAGCACAAAGAACGCTGCTCCGACAAAGGCCGCGAAGACCGAGATGCCGAGCACGCCGAGCACAAAGCGGCGATTGATCCAATGCTGATCGGCATCGAGCTGAATCGCGTTGCGAAAGTCATCCGCTTGATGATGTACAAGCTGCGCGATGAGTCCCGAACCCGAACTGTGCTCAGTGGGCATGAGGTTTTGAGAAGTCGCACCGGCATTGGCGAAGCTCTGCTCTGCTTGAAAGACAGAGAAGATCGACAGCGTCCATAACCCTAAGAAGAAGTAGACGAAGAACAGCACGCCGTAGATGGCGGAGCTTGTCAGAATCGCGCCGACAGCAACTTGAATCAGCCCCAGCGCGATCAGCCACCAGTAGTTTCGAGGCTGCTTGTCTTGAAATAGCGAGATCCAACTGAGGTATCCGAGCAAGTGGGCGCCAGACAAAACTCGGCGTTCGGACTCTTCGCCGGGCATCGCGAATGATGCGACGATGAAGAACTCGAACGCCGCCAGCGCGACGGCCACTCCGCCCCATCGGTTCGCACTCTTGACCGAGAGACGCACGGTCCGACGACGCTCGTTGAAGACGTAAGCCGCCGGTGCGAGAAAGACAGTGATAATCGTCGGAAACGGAAACTCTTCGGCGATCGTCAGCATGAGCGCTGCCAAAGTCGTCAAACCGTAGACGCTGAGATGAAAGGCGTTTGTCATAACCGGCGACCTCGTCGCAATGACTTCGAGACAACGTCGGACTCGTGCTCCACAAGTTCTGCGACGACCTCTGCCCGCTTCGTGCTGATGACTGACCCGCAGAGATCGAGTCCTTGTAGCACAATTCCGAGCGGTCATCCTGAGGAACACATCCGTGTTGGGATACGACGGACTTGCAGTCCGTCGCTTCTCACGACGTTCGACGGACTACAAGTCCGTCGTACCAGTGGTCCTCACCCATTGTGCCGGCCGCCCGGTGAGGTCCTCTTCTCGAACTGTGAATGGGTAATTTTTCTGTCAGCAAGTCTGCTCACGGCGCCAAGAAGACTCCCTGCGAACTTTCGCGATTGGTTCGCGGAACTCAGGAGCGAGTGACCAATCAAAGCCAATCGTCACTCATCCGCAGTCCGGCTCCTGCCATCCGTAGGGATCCGGACTCCAACAGACGATGCTTACCTGCGGATAGCAATGCCCGCCTGCGGATGTGCCTATGTAAGTCAAGTTGCATACAATGCGTCCCCGCAACTTCTCACGCGAGCATCGACCCTGAATCCAAACCCTTTCCGAAGATAAGCAAATTGGACGATCCCGCAGGGATCTCAGCAATCGCCGTGCTTGCGTCCCTTCGGAATTAGGCCATTCGTATCGCCGACGTCCGTGACGGCATCGCCCTCCGGTGAGAAGTGGCCGCAGCAGTGATGTAACAAACGTTAGAACTCCGAGGCCCCCGAATGACTGATCTCAATCTCGATCGCTATAGCCGCCAGATTCGCTTTGCGGAGCTCGGTGAAGCCGGGCAGCGGCGACTGCTCGGCAGCAGAGTCTTGCTTTGCGGATGCGGTGCGCTCGGGACGGTATTGGCCGAGACACTCGCACGAGCCGGCGTCGGCTTCTTGCGAATCGTTGACCGGGACTTCGTCGAGTACAGCAACTTGCAGCGGCAGATTCTCTTCGACGAATCCGACGTGCGTGACCAGCTTCCGAAAGCCATCGCCGCCGCTCGCAAGATCGAGCAGATCAACAGCGACGTCACCGTTGAGCCCGTCGTTGCCGACGTCGACTACACCAACATTCGGAAGCTCGCTGAGGGCGTCGATCTCATCCTCGACGGCACCGACAACTTTGAAATCCGCTTCTTGATCAACGACTGCGCGCTCGAGACTGGCACTCCATGGGTCTACGCCGGCTGCATCAGCAGTCACGGTCAGTCGATGCCAATCTTCCCCAATGAGACAGCTTGCTTGCGCTGCTTGATCGACTCGCCGCCCGACCCCGGATCGAGCGAGACGTGCGACACCGCCGGGATTCTCGGACCGACAGTGAATGTGATCGCCTCACTGCAAGCGATGACGGCAATCAAGATTCTCGCCGGTCGACGAGATGCCGTCGCGCTCTCGCTGACGATGATCGATGTTTGGGAAGGCACGCTGCGTCAGATGAGCGTTGCAGACTTGCGTGACCGAGCGAACTGCCCGGCTTGCAAACACGGCGAACGAAAATGGCTCTCGGGCCAACAAGGCTCGCAGACGACAGTGCTCTGCGGTCGCAACGCGGTGCAAGTTCGCCCGCTCAATGCCGCGCAGCTCTCGCTCGCCGAGATGTCATTAAAGTTACGCACCGTCGGTGAAGTGACTGCGAATAACTTCTTGCTGCGGCTAAAGCTCACGAATCCCGACTACGAGATCACGCTGTTCTCTGACGGCCGCGCAATCATCAAAGGCACCGACGACATCGGCATCGCGCGCGCCGTCTACTCGCGCTACATCGGTCTTTAGAAGCGGCTTCGAGAGGGACTTACTTCGTAACATCAGCGCGCCTTATGCCCCTCTTTGGTAGCCGAAGTCGTGAGATGCTGTCGAAAAACATTGTGGCTCGACGCTCCGCGTCGAGAATCCCCGTCGTTTGACGGGACTTCTTCCTCGGGACTGACGACGCCGAGCGTCGTGCCACACTTTTTCGACAGCCTCGTGAGACTTCGGACTCAGTCACTGCGACCCCGAAATCTGACGATTTCGGCTACGGTTGATTGCCGTCGCACTGCATGAGCACGAGCCTCGCTCAATTCCGCGCCCACTCCGGCTCGCGGAACAACTCGCTCACGTTGAGCGCGAACTCTTCGAGAAACTCGCGATCGGGATTCGCCGCCCACCATTCGGCACGGCAGGCGAGCACGTCGTTCGGCTTCAGCACCTCGGCGGTCTGATTCGGCAAATGCACGACGACTCGCCGATCATCGGGGTCAACAGCGATGACGACCGAGACTCCCCATTCCTGATACTGAGCCACTCGCTGACGAATGATGCGACGACGATCAGCCGTTGAGACAACTTCGAGCACCATCATCGGACGCGTTTCGGTCGCGATCTTGTCGAGTTCTTCAAACCGCTTTCCGCCGACGAAGTAGCTGACTGCGGGGAAGAAGACTGAGTCGGGATCGCGCGTCACGATCAAGCCGAGATCGAAGCAGCCGTAACCTTCGGGATTGCGTTCGAGATAGCGCGCCAGCGCCTTCGCAAAGTTCATGACCGCCGTGCCGTGATCGGGAGTCGGCGCCGTATGCACGAGCACTCGACCGGCAACGAGTTCGCACCAGCGCCCATCATCCGGCAGTTCAAAGCGCGACTCGGCAAACTCTTCGGCAGACAGATTGGTGCTAAAGCGCGGGTCCATCAGCGAGCTCTCGGAATCGGGATGAGGCTAAAGGTTGAACAACGGATCGCTGCGGCAAGCCAATGTGGCCCGACGCTCCGCGTCGGGAGTCGCGACGCGGAGCGTCGCGCCACA
>CAZNMS010000564.1:0-5515 GCA_964573505.1 uncultured Planctomycetaceae bacterium
CCGCTAAAGAGGGTTTTTTGGGTTTCCTCATGCTAATAACTTCCGCATTATTTTCCGGCGTTTGAAGACGCACTTTCGCGGAGTGAAAGGCGACCACAAGAACTCGAATCGGAAAGTCAAACCTCAAACTGTCAGAGTCCAAAAGGCACGGACTGGAAGTCCATGCTACTCGGACAGGCCATTGTGGAGACCCAGCATGACTCACGCTTTCCCTTGCGGGCGGATTCGCCGACGTCAGTTCCTCACTGATTGCGGTATGGGATTCACCGGACTCGCGCTCGGATCGATGCTGCATCAGGCAGCACTCGCGGACTCGAGTAGCGGTCGTCTGCCGACGGGGCTCAGTCACATCGCTCCGAAAGCGAAGTCCGTTGTATGGCTCTTTGCGCTCGGAGGAGTTTCGCACGTCGAGTCGTTCGATCCGAAAATTGCTCTCAATAAATACGCCGGCAAGACCGTCGATGAGTCGCCCTATAAGTCAGCGGTGCTCGACTCGCCGTACTACCGCAAGAACGTTCGCGACTTTGCCGGAACGCCGCGCGCTTTGATGGCGAAGATCTATCCGCTGCAAATGACGCATCGACCGCGCGGCGAGAGCGGGCTGCTCGTCAATGATTGGTGGCCTCATGTCGGTGATTGCATCGACGACATCGCCGTCATCCGCTCGATGTGGACGACGGACAATGATCATGCCGCTCAGCTTCAGTTTCATACGGGGCGGCACATCTTCGACGGCTTCTTCCCGTCGATCGGCTCATGGGTGCATTACGGACTCGGCTCGCTGAACGACAACTTGCCGCAGTTCATTGTGCTCGGCAGCCCGCCCGGAGATTGCTGCGGCGGAGTCGGTGCTCATGACGGTAGCTATCTCGGTCCCGAGCACTCGGGCGTTCGCATGTCGATCGACCCGACGAACCCGCTGCCGTTCGGCACTCCGGGTTCGCAGATGACCGTCGAAGAACGACGGCAGCAACTCGATCTCTTGCGTGACCTCAACGAGACCGCCGGGATCGAGTACCCGAACGACGCCGCGCTGCGAGCGCGCATCAAGTCTTTCGAGCTTGCCTTTCGCATGCAGTTGTCGGTGCCTCAAGTGGTGAATCTCAAAGAAGAGACGGCTGCGACTCAGGAGCTTTACGGACTGAATGACTCAGCAACGCAGACGGTCGGGCAGCAATGTCTCACCGCGCGACGACTCGTTGAGCAAGGCGTCCGCTTCGTGCAGATCTACAACGACGGATGGGACGCGCACTCGAAGCTGCTGTCGAATCACACCACTCGTTGCAAAGGCGTTGATAAGCCGATCGCCGGTTTGTTGAAGGACCTCAAGCAGCGCGGCTTGCTCGATGAAACGCTCGTCGTCTTTGCGACGGAGTTCGGACGCACGCCGGGCGCGGAGAACTCAGACGGTCGTGACCATCATCCTTATGGCTTCTCCGTTTGGATGGCCGGAGGCGGGCTGAAAGGCGGCATCGCTCACGGTGCAACGGATGAGATCGGATTTCATGCCGTCGAGAACCGGCACTATGTCACCGACATTCATGCGACGGTGCTGCATCAGCTCGGCCTCGATCCGCGCAAGCTCGAAGTGCCCGGACACAAGCGATTGGAACTCGACTTCGGCAGCCCGATTCGTGAGATCATCGCGTAGGTGCGCTGATCTCAGCCGTAGCTTGGGATTCCATCCCGAGCGGCAGCGGGGAGAGACGTCTTAGTTCTACAGCGCACCATGTAGCTGAAATCGTGAGATTTCAGGCATTTCAAGCGTCCGAGATCTGACGATCTCGGCTACGGAAACGCGAAGGTGCGCTGTCGAATTAGGCGTTTCAATCTGTCGTCAGTCGTTGCTGAGGCGAGTCGACTTTGACGACGACGTCTTGATTGTCGGATGCCGGTTGACCGCTGCGGCTCGGGATGGAATCCCAAGCTACGGCTCTACATCGCGTCCTCTGCAACGGCTCCGTCTTTCGATTTGCGGGCCGTGCGAACGACGTACTCCGCCGGGACCGACAACAGTTCTTCGGCCAGAAACAGAAACAGCGATTGCTCGCCGCTCGCTGCGAATGGCTCGACTTCATCGCATCTCATGCGGAGCGGCTCGCGACCGGCGAAGGCTGCGAGCACGGATTCATCGAACGCGAGTCCGAAGCCGCGTCGCTCGGCAGTGAGTTGCCGATAGGCGTACTGCTCGACCTTTCTCACGAATTGCTCGTCGCCGAAATCGAGTGGCTTGCCGAACCACTCGGGATCAATGCAGCCAGTGAAGAACGGCAATGGCGTGCTCTGCGCGATCTCATGCAGCGCTTGCCACTTCTGAAGCTCGGCCTGCGCGACATCGACCGAGATCGGTTCGAAATAGAACGACCGATCGCGCGTCAGCAAAACCGCGCGATTGAGTGAACGCTGCAACGTCACGGTGAGAGTCACATGCTCGAACCACAACTCGAGCGCATCCTTCGTCTTCATGTTCGAGTACTTCGCGAGACGCGCCGCGGTCGGTTCCGCTTCCGGTTGCTGAGGAAACCCGTCGCGTTCTGCTCGTCCCAAAATGTGCTCGGTCGCGGCGATGAATTTGCGAACGCTCGTCTCACCGAGCGGCCCGGCGGGCAAGACTCCCGATCGTTCGAAGCGTCGTTGCAACTCTGTGACCGACGCGCCGCTCATGCGTTCGCGCAGCCAGCGATCGCCAATCTGCCACTCTTCAAGATGATCAAGCAGCAGCGGTTCGCGGTCCTTTGTTTCGAGATCACTGCCGCCGAGCGAGATCTGCAAGCGCTGCAAGAACAACTTGTATGGCGCGAGCAGCACCAGTCTCAGTTCATCGCGTGTGCGCGCATTGAGCGACTCGAACTTCGGCAGCACGCGATCGGCGAAGATGCGCGGTTGCTGCTTCGACGACGACAATCGCTCGGCAGCTTGCAACCCGCTTCGCTCGAAGCTGAAGAGCCACTCGTTCGAACCGTCGAAGTACTGAGGACTAAAGGCTTGCAGCGGATGCGCGACAAAGACGGAGTTCCGAATTGGCTCGCCGGTTGCCGCTTGAGTCGACGACTTCTCGTCCTCAATCAGCCCGAGCAACTCTTCAACGAGCACTGACGGCGGACGCGGCTTCTGATCGCGAATGCCTTGCCCGACAAACGTGATCAGCAACCGATCGCTCGCGGCAAGCAATGCTTCGAGAAAGAGATGCCGGTCTTCGAGTCGCGGCGTGCGATCACCGAGTGCCGGTCGCTGAGCAATCAGATCGAATCGCATTGGCCGCTCGCGGCGCGGGAACTCACCGTCGTTAAGTCCGAGCAACGCGATCACTCGAAACGGCAAGCTTCTCAGCGATGCGAGATCGGTGAAGACAACTCCGCCGACGCGGAACGGATTGCCGCCCGTGCTCTCGTCGACTTCGCGTTCGGCTTCGCGCGCCACAACCGAGAACGGCAGCGGGAAGTCGAACTGATTCTCTTCAGCCAGTTCCGCGAGGTGATCGATCGCCGCAAGCAGTCTCTGCAATCCGCCTTCGTCATCACCGGGATCAAGAAACTCGAGCACAAGTCCCGTCATCGGCTCGCGCCATGCCGACAATGAACGCGGCGTCTTGAGTCGCTCGTGCCAGTCGCGCAATCGAGTGACGAAGCTCCATAAGCGACCGAGCACCGCGCCGCTCAGTCCCGCAGCTCGGTCGAGCGACACAACATCGCCGACCATCTTCTCGCCGCCCGGCGGCATCGCGTATCCGAGCAGCAGTCGATCCAGTCCGAAGCTCCATGTATTGAGATCCGTGCTCGGCAGTCCTTCCGCCACTCGCTGCTCGGCATCGAGCCCCCAGCGCACGCCGCTGTCCGCCGCCCATGCGGCAACCTCAGAGACTTCATCCGCATCGAAGCCCGCCTTCGTTCCGATCGCATCGACATGCAGCAAGTCAACGATCTCACTCAGCGAGAAGCGTCCCTGCATCACTGCGAGCAAGCGGAAGTAAGACTCAAAGATCGCACGCGTGCGGCGCGGAGATCGGCCCGCCACTTGAAACGGGATCGCTCCGCCTTGCCGGTGCTCATTGGCACCAAACACTGCTTTCACGAGCGGCGCGTAAGTTTCGAGATCCGCGCAGAAGACCCCGACCTCTTCCGGCTCAAGACTCGGATCCGCTTCGAACGCGGCACGCAGTTGATCGCGAAGCACCTCAACCTCACGCATCGGCGTATGGCAGCTATGCACGCGCAGCGAATCATCGCGCGGCCAACAGCGCTGCGGCGGTTCGCCCGCCGAGCGGATGTCGGCTTGCAGTAACCCGAGCAGCGTCGAGGGTTCATGCTCATCACCGCTCGAACGATCGAACTCTTCGAACTGCCATGCAGCATGCTCGCAGTCGGCCATCAGCATCTGCTGCTGCCGAGATAACTCGCCGCATGACGCCAGCAACGGATGCAGCAGTTCGAGCGACTCGCGCAGACAGAACTCGCGCAGCGACACATCGCTTTGTCGTCGCTTACGGAGCAGCGTTCGACGGCTCTGCATGTCGCCCCAAAAGTCCGTCGCTGGGACGAGCACGAACAAACCGATCTCCGTATGCCGACCGACCGCTTCGAGAAACCGCAACTGAGCCGCCGTTGTTCCGCCGGCAAGCCAAACGCTGATTCGCTCGCCGACCGCTTGCGGGCGCGAACCCAAAAGTCGCTCAACATCCGCAGCCATTGCTCTCACCGATCGAAACCGAAACTGCTCAGTGATGTTGGCCCAAAGTTTCTGTTGCCAGCGCGCGGCATGCGGCACTTCATCATTCGGATAAGGCCATACGCGCCCGCGCTCCCAGCACTCAATCAGCTCGGGGCGTTCGAGCAGGTAGCGATCAAACAACTGACCGATGCGTCGCGAGAGTTCGACGAGCCGTTGCGGATCGAGCTGCTTCGGCTGCGGATAGATGTAGCGCGCGACGTCTTGAAACTCGCGCTCGCTTGCCAGTAGCGGCAACCGTTTCGCAACGGCCCATGTGAGCGAATCGGGTTCGCGCCGCGGTGCGAGATCATTGCCGAGCACCTCTTCGAGGATCGTCGCCATCCAATTTCCGAACGGCAGAAATTGGAACTGAGCCCAGCAACCGCGTTCTTCCGCGAGACGTCGGCTGAGCACACTTTCCCATCCGCGTCCCGGCACGACGATGCGTTCAACCGCGAGCGCGCGCGACTGCGGTTGACTCACGAACTCACGAAATCGCGTCCAAAGAGGCGCGAACGACGGTGCTTCAAAGACATGTATGGCCATAGTCCGAGCATGCTACCGGTCGCCGTCCGCCGCATCACCGCCGCCCGTATGGTCGCCCCTTGAAACCGTTCCCACTCTCCGCGTCGTAAGATGGCCGCCCCCGGCTGGCGTGATGAAACCTTCGCCCCCGGCCTTGTGCCGGGGGCTTGACGGCCTTTGCGCAAGTTCGAGTCAGTTCGAACTCGACTTGCCTAGCGCGGCAGTGCTGCAACCAAAATGTACGACGGACTTGTAGTCCGTCGCAGCCGCAGATCGACGGACT
>CAZNMS010000565.1:0-5504 GCA_964573505.1 uncultured Planctomycetaceae bacterium
AGTCACCGAGACGGCTATGGTTTCCGTGACCATCAACGCGGTGGAGGACGTCACGGACGATGCCCTCACGACCAATGAAGACGCAGCGGTGACAGCGAATGTCCTCACCGGGACCAACGGTGCGACTGCGGATACGTTCGAGAGCGGTTCGGCGGCGATCACCAGCGTGACGCAGGGAGCACACGGTTCTGTGTCGTTCCTCGCCAACGGTAGCGTTACCTACACCCCCAACACGGACTACTACGGGAATGACAACTTTAGTTACACGGTGACGTCGGGCGGTTTCACCGAGACCGCAACGGTCAACGTGACCGTCAATGCCGTGGCGGACATCAACGACGATTCGCTGATGACAAATAAGGGTGCTGCGGTCACGGCGAATGTGCTCACTGGGACCAACGGTGCGACTGCTGACACGTTCGAGAGTGGGGCGGCAGTCATTACCAGCGTGACGCAGGGAACTCACGGTTCTGTGTCGTTCCTCGCCAACGGTAGCGTGACTTACACCCCGAGCTCGGACTTCGTTGGGAGCGATGGCTTCTCATATACGGTGACTTCCGGCGGAGTCAGCGAGACTGGTGTCGTTAGCGTGTTGGTCAAGAACGACCCGCCCACGATCACCTCATCCGCGACAGCATCGGTGGCCGAGAACAGCAAGAACGTACTTACTGTTAGAGCCACCGACCCTGACTCTGCGACGCTGACCTACGGCATAACCGGGGCAGGAGCAGACGACGCCAAATTCACGATCAACTCATCAACGGGCGCGTTGAGCTTTATCTCTGCACCGGATTTCGAAGCGTACGCTTCAGCGGCCAACAGCAACGTCTATGTGGTTCGAGTGTCGGCCTCGGATGGCTCAAACACCGTGACTCAGAACATCACCGTAACGGTCACGAACGTCTCTGAAGCATCTTCTGGGGTCTCGGTTTTGGTTGTCGGTAACGCGATGCGGATCGTCGACAACACCAATGGTGCCACCACGCTGACAGTGACCTACGTTGGCAGTCGTCAAGAATTCGTCGTGACCTCAGCGACGCAGATTCTCAGCTCCGCGACGGCTGACCGTCTTTTGGAAGTTCGCATTCCTCAAGCTGCGGTCACTGACATCGTGGCTGATCTCGGAGCAGGCAACGATTCGTTCGATGGAAGCAATTCCGAAATCCGAATCAGCGTCCTGGGAGGTGATGGTGATGACACACTCGTCGGCGGCACATTCAAGGACACTCTCGACGGAGGTAATGGAAATGACAACCTCACCGGCGGTCTCGCTAACGATTCACTGCTTGGTCGAGCCGGAGATGACTTCCTCTTTGGAGGTGCCGGAAACGACTTGGTCGACGGCGGTGATGGCAACGATGTTGTCCGAGGTAACGCTGGCGTCGATACGTTGATTGGTGGTCTTGGTGTCGACCGCATCATCGACAATGGCGGTGCGACGACCGTGAGTGATGATGTTTCGGGTCGAGCCAAGCTGACGGCGACGGGCTACTCGACGGTGCGAGGCGACAAGCTCGAAATCCAGACCGGAGCCTCGCTGGTCGCAGTCACGCTGATCGGCGGAAGTGGAAATGACATCTTCGATGCGTCTGGCCTAGCGAGCTCTGTCGCCGTCTCGTTGGATGGTGGAGCTGGCAATGACGCTCTGCGTGGTAGCGCTGGAGCGAACATCCTCGTTGGCAGTGCCGGCAACGACACTCTCTTGGGGGGAGCCGGCAACGACACGCTGCAAGGCGGCGCGGGTAACGATCTGCTCTTAGGTGAAGCCGGAAACGACCACATCGCAGGACACAGCGGAGCCGACCGCATCGCGCGTGGTGGCAACAACAACGCGGCATCGGGAGCAGAGATTGTCGTCTCAGACTCGCTCGACACGATCAATGACGCGTTCTCCTTCGATTTTGCGGCGCTGATGGTGTAGTCGTTATTGCATGCCGCCTCTCCTAGTTCAGCATCGCCGCAGACTGTTGGCATGTCAGACAGATTACATACACGGCAGCGTTTAAAGCAGGGTGATCTCAACTTCATTCATCACACCGGAGGTCCGAATGAATTCACGACTCGAACAACACACGTCGAACATCTCGCCGTGCGATCGAACCCTCGTGCCGCGTTTGTCATCGCTGGAAGTGACATTCATGGCGGCGGGAATTGTCATCCTGGGTTTTGCAGCTTGCTTCGGATCAGAGCAGGCAACGCAGCAAGCCACGAGGTTCAGTTTGCCTAAGCATCATGAAGTTGGTGGTGCGTGGGACTCGGGCGATCGCGGTTCTCGCGCCTGCCTTCGCCCAGAAGAGGCTCAGGAAATTAGCCAATCGAGGTTGCACCTCGGACCGACGAGTTTCGGAAGAACAGCGTCGAGTTACCGATCGAGGTGAGCCGTCTTCTTCCGCAGTCAGGCTTTGCCATCCGTAGGAAGCCGTCTCTCATCAGTCGCACTTTCCTACGGATAGCAAAGCCGAACCGCGGATGTGCCCATGTAAGTCGAATTGCAGTCGAAAGGTCACCAACAACTTCGCCTCGAAACTTGACTCAGAGTTCATGAACTCGGTTTTCAAGTGGCCTGGGGCGACGCTCGCTATCGCGAGCTTGCCCTCGGCTGATCTCCGAGGCCCCTTCGGCGCGAAGACAAGAATCTCTGCAACATCAAACCGCGTGTGCTGGAGTGCCGCGCGACCATCCTTTGACTGGAACACTTTCGTGAGAACTTATTTGGTCTGTACCGCGCGGCGATCGAACCGGTCGTCTCGGTCAGCATTCACATTGATCGAACTGCTGGTTTCGATCGCCATCATCGCTGTGCTGGTGGCGTTGCTGTTGCCCGCAGTGCAGCAAGCACGGGAATCGGCTCGGCAAACGCAGTGCAAGAACAACATCAAGCAGATCGCATTGGCGACTCACAACTTCGAGGAAACGCGCCGCAAGCTGCCGGGTAATACTTATCACTTCATCATGCCCGATCCTTATCGGTATGCCGACACTTTCACTCATATCAAGACTCACATCGAAGCCGACAGCGCGACGAATACCACTCGCGTGCAAGCCTTTATCTGCCCGTCGGATGTCTCGATCGGCAAAGCAGTGCAAGTGCGGGCGGGCAGCTACACGACCAATCAATCACTCTTCATTCCGCTGCCCGCTCCGAAGGATCAGGCCATCAGTCAGTTCGATATGACGACGGCGTTTGTCATCGCGGGATCATCGAACGTGATCATGCTCTCTGAGCGAATTCATCAGTGCGACTTCCCGTTTTACGGCACTTGGGCGTCTGCTGGCGGAACCTACTTCGAGCATTACTGGGACATGAATTACCTGCCGCTGATCCCCGACAAGCCGGTGCCGACCAACATTGGGATCACCGATCGGAAGGGCTGCGACCTTTACTGGTACAGCAGCTCGCACATCGGTGGTCTTAACGTAGCGATGGGGGATGGCAGTGTCCGCAGCGCGAACCCCAACATTGATGCCACGATTTGGAAGCGGTTGATGGATCGTCAGAACGTCGAAGTCATCGGCGAGTGGTAGTGCTTCATCACAGTTCCTTCTTGATTCGAAAGGAGATCGTGATGGCACGACTCACCTGTTGGATGTTGCTGGCGGCGAGCGTTCTGCTGGCTGGATTTGGCTGTTCGAAAACGGTTGAACGGCAAGTGGCAGTCTTCCCGGTCGATGGTCAGCTCAGCGTTGGAGGTCAACCGGCTGTCGGTGCCGTCGTCACGTTTCATGCCCAGAACGCTGATGCCTCAAGCCAACCGATCACTGCGAAGGTGCGCGACGATGGGCATTTCGTGGCGGTCCAACCGGATGGCGCGAACGGCTTGCCCGAGGGGGAATTCTCACTCACCGCCATCTGGCTCGAGGGGGAAAAAGATCGGCTCGCTGGCAAGTACAGCGATCCAGCGCAACCCCTCAGCAAGATCACCGTCAAGCCGGGCATCAACCTGCTTCCGCCCATTCGGCTGCCGTAGGAGGCTGCCCGAGTAGCATGGACTTCCAGTCCGTGCTCTTCGATCAGCAGCTCGAACTCGTTTGTAGGAGTAAATACAGCACGGGATGGAATCCCATGCTACGGCTACTCGGACAAGCTCCTAGTTCTTCTCGTCGTGCCTCCAGAGGAACACAGCCGTTTTTAAGTACGACGGACTTGCAGTCCGTCGCTTCTCACGACGAGCGACGGACTACAAGTCCGTCGTACTTTGTGTGTCGTACCAGTGTTCCTTACTCATTATGCCGGCCCGCCCGGTGAGGAACTCCTCACCGGGCGATGCAGACTTCTTCTTCTACAGAAAGAGATCCATGAATCGTCGGCATGTCATTCAAATGACAATGGCTTCGACTGCCGCAGCCGCGCTGGGTTACTGCGGCGCGTTGCAGTCACAGGTTCAGTCTCAGACGAACAAACCGCTCAGCGATGCAGACCAAAAGAAGATCGAGGCCGACAAGGCCAAAGCTCAGATCCTGATGTTGGTCTATCCCCGTTTCACGGCATTGGATTTGGTCGGTCCGCAGCATGTGTTTTCGTTGCTGGGGCCGGGCTTCAAAACGCGGCTCGTCTGGAAGAACAAAGACGAACTGCTGTCGGACACCGGCATTCCGGTGCGTCCGACGATGACGTTTGCGGAATGCACGGACTCGCCAGTGGTGCTCTTTATCCCCGGCGGAACTGAAGGAACTTTGGAAGCGATGCGCGATCCGGAAGTGCGCGAGTTCGTCGCTTCACGCGGGGCCAAAGCAACGTATGTGACCAGCGTTTGCACCGGGGCATTGGTGCTCGCTGCGGCGGGGTTGCTCAAGGGCTACAAGGCCACAACGCATTGGCTCGCGCTCGATACACTTAAGAGCTTTGGTGCCGAGCCGGTTTCTGAGCGAGTCGTGATTGATCGCAACCGGATTACCGGCGGCGGAGTGACGGCAGGCATCGACTTTGCATTGACGTTGGCCGCGAAGCTCAAGGACGAGTCCTACGCCAAAGGGGTGCAACTGATGATGGAGTACGACCCGCAGCCGCCGTTCAATTCGGGGCGTCCTGATCTCGCTGAAGCAGATACCGTCAAGATGCTGGAAGCGATGGTCGTCATGTTCAATCGCGATGTGAAAGACACCGCGAAGCAGCTCGGCTACTGACCGGCACGCAGCCCCTCGGGGCAGGGGCTTCTAGCCGGTGCGCATTGGGAAAGAGTGAGTCGAGTCGAATCAAATTGGATGTAACCGGCATTCCGGCGCGGTCTCCGGCGGGCTTGTCCCGTCGGGACCAACAACTGCCCCGCTACTCACTCACAGTGGTAGCGGAGCAGTCGTTGCTTCCGTCCGGACAAGCCGGAAGGAGAGCGAAAGTGCCTTTGTTTTGGAGTCATGTAGCCGACCAGTCGTTCGTCCCGTCCGGGCGAGCCGGACGGAGACGACTCAAATTCAGTGCCGGAGTGCCGGTCACACCCAATCAAATTTCAGGGAGCACGGACTGGAAGTCCATGCTAGTGCGCTTCCAAGTGGATTGAATTAGCGAG
>CAZNMS010000566.1:0-5499 GCA_964573505.1 uncultured Planctomycetaceae bacterium
CGTTGCGGTCGCGTTTCAGCGAATCGCGTGCTGATCAACCCGCCGAAGCTATGTCCGAGCAATGCAGTGCGGCGCGGGTTCAACTCGAAGTACTGCCATAAAGTGTCGAGATCGAGCAGGTAGCGCTCGAAGCGATCGACATGCACCGGAGCTCCGTCCGAGCGACCGTGACCTCGCAAGTCCGGCACGATGACTTGCCATCCTTGCTCAACCGCAACGCGCGCCACATGGTCGTAGCGGCCTCCGTGCTCACTGGTCCCATGCACGATCACGAGCGACCGACCGTTCGCCGAATGACTCTCAGTCGGTGAGTACGACCGAACAAAGAGCTTCGTCGCATCGTGAGCAGCCAAATGAAAGTCGACGTAACGCATGACGTCCCAGCCTTTCGCATCGGAGGAGCGATCAATCAACGTGCTGCTGAAGTCACTTTCCAATTACGTCATGCGCCCCGTCAGACCTAGAGGCGAAACTGCGATTTGGCGGCAAGAACTCAAGATCAATGCGATTGATGGTCCCAAAAGTCGTCTGCCAGCGATCGGCATCGGACTGTCTTCGCCGCGTTAATCCGTAGAGCGACAATCTGCCGGCATCGCGTTCAAACTCGGCATGCACGAGGCGGCAGGGAATCAACGCGCGCGATGAACCGAGCACCGCTCCGGTTTGCCGATCGATGATTTCCATTTCGAGCGACTGCTCGCCTTCTGCCGCTTGAGGCTGCACGAGCACGGCAGTTACGAGGAACGGCAATCGCGCGGCTTCAATCCGCAAAGCGATGCGCGTGCGAACGTCTCGCTTCCATACGATCTGCTGCGAGCGGCGATCAATCGCGACGAGCGAGCCATACGCCAGCGCCTCGTTCGGAATGCCGGCATCTTGAATTTGGATATAGCGGCGTCCTTGAAAGCTCGGCTGATCGCGTCGCAGATTGAGGTATGCGAAGTCGCCGTCGACGAACAATGTCGGAGTTGCGTTGACCTCTTTCGCTTCGAGCGGAACTTTCACTTCAAGTTCGGGAGTCGGCTGAGTCGGCGAGAAGACTCGCAACTGCCCCGAACGTTTGAGGATGACGACTCGACCGTCTTTCGTTTCTTGCGGCTGCGGATCGTCCGAGCCGAAGACTTCATCGACATCATTCTTATCCGTCAGCGGATCCCAAATGCGGAAACGCCGCGCACCGTTCTCGTTCAGGACTCGTGAGATCATCGCGAGCTTACGACCGAGCACCTTCGGATGTGCAAAGTTCTGATCGAACTCCGCTCGACCACTGCGAACGATCTCGCCCGTCTGAGTCATGAGCGTTGTGTAAGTGATGCCGTCTGTTTGAAAGACGGTGACAGCTTCCTCATCCGCAAACATGTGCTGCCGCATGTCGCCCGCAAGCCCCGTCGGCAAGCTGATGTCAGAGCGGCGCCAACGAACTCGCCCCGTTGCTGAGTCAACCGCAAAGAGATGCCGCCGCGAATAGAAGAACGCCGTGCGACCCGTCGACGGCCCCGTCTCAATCAGTTCGCCGCGCGTCTCGGCGGGGGGGTAACGCAACTTCCATAGAGGCTCCGTCAGTCCGCCATCGAGCAGCGAGATGCCATTGAGATGCCCGATGCTGCCTGCCGAAACGAGATGCCCGGCTTGCCGTCCGAAGTTGCGGAAGTCGATATCGAGCTGTGTCGGAAGACTGACCCGACCGCGCTCGGTGCCGAGCATGCGATCGCTCAAGCACCATGATTGATTGCCCTCGGAGTAGCGCGTGAAGACGTCGGTATCGAGCGATGTCGAAAGCTCCATTCGTCGCGTTTGATGATAGAGATCGTTGAGCGCCGGCTTCGCAAACTGCGGCCCGCGTTCGTTGATCCGCACTTGCCCGACGGTCCATTCGAGCGGCTGCCGCTGACGATAGATCTCAGTCAGTCGCGTGCCTTCGCGCAGGGACTTCGCCCAACCGGCGGCCGTCATCAACCCGCGCCCTCGCAGTGCTTTGAGATCGAACCACTCGTCGAACGACCGCCACTTTCGTTCGAGCAACTCGCTGAGATCGACAGTGCCGAAGTCTTGCTCGGTTTGTTCGAGCGCTCGCGCGGCTTCGGCAGGCAAGTCGGCTCGCGCTAGCAAGCACGTCATCAAGAGGCCGCTGAGTGCTCGCTGTTCGGGATCGTCGATCGTGCGATTGGCGATGAGATGCGACTCCGCTTCATGCAGCCGCAGCTCTGCAATGAGCCGATCGGCGAGCTGATTTCGAATCGCAGCCGCCTCAACCGTTCCGGCATAGAGATCCGCAAAGCGCGTGAATGCGGCGAACGAACCGTCGCTCTGCGCGTCTTCAAAATCGGACTGTAAGAATTGCGACAGCCTCCGCCGTTCGAGTCCCTCTTTGACAGTCAGCGCTTGCCGCATGCCCCTTCGAGCGAGTGCAGAGTTGCGCACGACGTACTCGTCTCGATCGCGCGGAGCGACGAATTCATCGTGACCGGCCCGAGCAAGCTCGCGCGCCGCAACGCCGACGCTCAGCAACGCGTTGTTCGCTAACCCGCTTCGAATGCGCCATGCCGCAGCCTGCGCTCGTTCGGCCGGCGAGCGCGACAGATCCTGAATGCGTTCAATCAACTCGATGAACTCTTCGGACTTCGGCTTCTTCGACGCCGCAGTGAGCAGTGCGAGCGAGAGGTCTCGCTGAGTCGTCCGCAATAAGTCCGGCGGCAGTTCGCGCGCTGCGGCAGAAGCACTCAGTTGCTCCAATCGCGACTCGGCAGCAGCGATGTCGTTCAAACTCAGTTCAACATCCGCGAGGAGCAATTGCTCCTTCGGTGTCTTCGCTGCCGCAAGCTCGCGCTGCTGAGCATGAGCTTGCGTAAAGACCGTCAGATAGCGCGGTCCCATTGAGATCACCGACTCGCGATGCGCGATCAAGTTGCCGGGACGTCGCTCGGCAGTCAGCGTCGAGGGCACAATGCCGAACTGCTGCAAGTCTTCGAGAACGTCGCTGCTGACGCGCTCTTCGGAGCTGACCACTTCCGATTGCCCAATCAGCGATCGTTCGAACGGATCGGTTCGGCCTGTCGCGATGTCGATCTTTGCAATGCCGCCGGACTTCAGCGGCACGACGAGCTTCGAACCAATCGCCACTCCGCGACCGGAGATCGCGCCGAGCTTCGTCGTCCAAACAGTGGCTCCCGTGCGACGATTGACTCCCCGAGCGAACTCTTCGCCAATCAAGACGACGGTGTCATCAGTCACCGCGCCGACGTACTTCTCGTCTTCGCGTTCTCTCGCCCAGCGCCGGACTCCGGTCTTCAGATCAATGCAATGCACGGCGCGTCCCGCTCGCGGCATATAGACGATCGAGTCTTGCCAAATATGCGGCCCGTCAGCCCATTGCGTATCCGTCGGACGCTGCCGCTGCGAACTGGGTTGCAGGTACGAATAAATCCATTGGATCTCACCGAAGAGCGAATCGACCGCAACGAGCACTCCCGCTTCCGTCGGGCAGACGATCACTCCGCCCGCCGCAGCCGGGATGTATCCATTGAGCGTCCGCAGTTCGGCATCAAACGCCGATCGCTGCTCATTCAAAACGCAGAGCCGGGTAATTCTTAATACTTGCCCCGTCGCGGACTGAATGCGTACGAGATTCACTTCGTCTTTCTCTTCGGTAATCGCATAGACCGAATCACCGACCGGCAGCGGCGGACCGAGAAAGGCATGCTCCGCGAGCCGATCTTCGGCACGTCCCGAGTCGGCTCCGAGTTTCCATTCCGCTTCAACGCTGATCTCGCGCCGTTGATCGAGTTGCTGAGGATTCGGCACGCGAAGGCAGATCAACTGATTGCGCCAGCGAGGACTGAGATCAAGCTGCACTGCCCGACGCAGGGGAGACGCATCGTCCGGCATCGGTGCTTCGGGCGTCTTCACTCCGAGCATGTTGACAGCAAAGACGCGGACTCCGTCGGAAGCAATGAGCCCACTTGCGGCATTGGCGATGAGACCCAGTCGGAGCGTTTCATCGGCGTCATCATGCTGTTCGATCTGAGACCACAACTCGAACGCCGACACTGGCCCGCGATAGCGCCAGCCGGGAGCACCGCTCTTCAAGTTCATGCCGATGACGCCGCGGTAGTCCCGCGCGATGACTTGCTCACCGACAACGATCGGCAGGGCTGCAATTCCGATTGCATCCCCCTCTTGATCAACGAGCGACTTCTCCCAGTCGCGCACGCGCTGCTGCCAACTGTCTTCAACTCCGGTCGACGCTTCGACCTCAAGACTGCGCGACCAGCGCGGCTGCATGTAGGGAACAGAGCCCGCTGCGACGACGCTATTGCTGACATCGCCGAAGCCCGTCAGCCAATCTTCCGCCGGCAAGTGCGCTGATCGTCCGACGAACTTCAACCGCGCGTGAATCGACTGCCAATCGGAGTCTCGGAACTCGATCGACTTCTGCGTCTCGGCCAAAAACGCAACGACCTCAGCATCAAGCCCGGCTTTCTTCATCGCTGCCGCAGTCTTCGCAACGAGTTGCGGAGTAACGCGCGCCCGATGTGCCGGAGTGCGAACTAACTCGCGCCACACATTGGCCGCTTCGGCGGGATAACCGGTATCGAGCAACAACGTGCCGTGCTGCTCGAGTGCCGTGAAGCCAGCAATCGTGAAGAAGTACCGCCGACCGACTTCCGCCAGCGCGCCGTAATCGCGCGACTGCTCGACATCCTTCAGAGCATTTCGAGCTTCAGTTCCGAACCGCGTTTCATAAGCCTCTGTCGCCTTTGAACCGGCCTTCTCGAACTCAGCACGCGCTTCGCGCAGAGTGCTCGCGAGCTTGCCTTTCTCATCCCAAAACAAACTGTCGGAAAGTTGCTCGGTGCCTAACTGATTGAGCGCATCCGCCGCCGCTCCATAGTTCTTGTCGCTCAAGAATTGCTTCAGCGCTTTGAGTCGACGAGTGGCATTGCGATTGGGAATCAGAAGCTGACTGAGCGCCGCCTTCTGAGCATCGGGCGTCGCGGCAACGGGTTCGTCCTCAGCTTCATCGCCCTGCTTCAGCGTCTCAGCCCGACCGATCGGAGGAATGCTCAAGAGCCCGACGAAAGCGCAGCAAGCAGCAGTCAGCGCGATTCCGCGCCACCAATTCCTGAGCGTCATGCCTCTCTCCTTCGAGTCTACGTCGGGCTGCACTTCTTATTACTGAGCGGCGACTTCCGTGCCGCCCTTGCACTCTCTACCGATCTCAAACACCGAACCGCACCGACGGGAATCAAAAGCGACTCGGACAAGCTTCTCTCGCTGCAAAATCAGCGACAGCGATCGTAGACCCGCGTCGCTTCCTTCGAGAAGCCGAAAGCAGCCGCCGCATCATCTCGTTTAACCGCGTGCCCATCGGGCCGCGTTTTTTTCGTAGCTGATTTCGCAACAGAGCTTCCCCCTCACCCGAAGCTAATCACGCGACACCGCCCTTTTGGAGTGCGGTGATTCATCACCGCTTTCCCATTCGGCGGAGCCGTCTTCTTT
>CAZNMS010000567.1:0-5443 GCA_964573505.1 uncultured Planctomycetaceae bacterium
AAATAGAAAGCGGTAATGAATTACCGCACTCCAAAACGATGGCAAAAGTCGAGCTATAGAGCTGCTGCGCTTTTCCCTGAACCATCATCAGTTCCCGCGCAGCGAGCGTGAAGGCCACTGGCTCGACGATCTGACCTGCGCCAGTCCGCTCTCCGCCTGAGTCACACTGAGGGAATTCAACTCCGCCTCAAAGACCTCGTTCCTCGTGCGCGCGTGCGACCATCAAGAGCCCCGATTTGAGTCAGGCCGGAATTCGCCGGTAGGTTTTCAACTGCCGCTCGTTTAAGCCCTTTGGTCCTTTCGGTCCTTTGCGTCCTTTAAAAGAAGTTCCTCACCGGACGGACCGGCACAATGGATGAGGAACACTGGTACGACGGACTTGTAGGCCGTCGAACGTTGTGAGAAGCGACGGACTGCAAGTCCGTCGTACCCGAAAACGGATGTGTTCTTTAGGAGGACTGAAGGCACGGAAACGACCTACGGATCAATCGACGTCTCATTTGCGATAGGTCTCATTTTCGATCGCGCGGCGTATAGTCGCGGTTCGCTGCTGGCCTTTGCTGAATTCGGTTTGTCGTTTCTTGAGAGTACTCACGCATGAAGTCTGCATGTCTCGGAGTTGTTGCTGTCGCTCTTTGCTTGAGCGCCGCTTTTGCCGATGAGCCGATTCGACTGACGACTGATGGGCGACTCAAACGCGATCCGGTCTTTCTGAAGCCGGATGGTTCTGAACTGATCTATGTGCTGCTCGAAAAGCCGACGCAGTTCCGACTGATGAAGCTGACGCTGGCGACGCGCGAAGTCGTGCCGGTGCATCCCGATGAGACGCGCTCGGAGCTTGAGCCGACGGTCTCGCGCGATGGTCGCTATTTGGCCTTCGTACAGAATCGCGGCAACCTCAGCTTGGCGCTCGTTGTGAAGGATCTCGTCGAGAACAAGATGGCTGAGCAAGCTCCGGGGGGCGGGTTCTCGGGCATGCATTCGCCGACGATCGCGCCGGATAACTCGCGCGTGATCTACAGCTACCCGGAAGAGGGACGGCAGCATCTCTTTGAGTGCTCGATTCAAGCTGAGAACAAGCGGCGCATCGTCGACTCAGAGGGCGTCAATAATTGGCCGCACTTCTCGCCGGACGGGCGGCGCGTTGTCTTCGGTTCTTCGCGCGATGATGACTTCGAGATCTATGTCATGAATGCCGACGGCTCGGGGGCGACTCGACTGACTCATCGTCCGAAGCAAGACATCCGCCCGAAGTTCTCGCCGGACGGCAAACGCATCGCCTTCACCAGTAATCGCGACGGCAATTACGAGATCTATGTCATGAACGCTGACGGCACGGATCCGCGGCGGATCACGAATCGTCCCGAGCAAGACGACTGCGTTTGCTGGCATCCCGATGGCCGGTCGCTCGTCATCGTTTCTGAGTCCGCCGGCCGCTTTGATCTGATTCAGTTGCGACTCGACGACGTCCAAAAGTGAGCTCGCGGACGGAGAGCAAAGACGAGCCGAGAGTCCTTGCAGCGATAACGGGCCAGTCGTTGCTCCCGTCCGGGCGAGCCGGACGGAGAACCAATCTCGGAAGTTATTTCCCGACGATCCCTTATCTCGACTTTTGCCGTTCGTAGTGCGTCGATTTACCGAAGCCTGCGATTCGCGCAAGCCTGAGTTGCACTTTTTCGGTCATGACTTGCAGGTGTCGTCGTTCAAAAAAGACGCATCCGGCGAAATAGAAAGCGGTAATGAATTACCGCACTCCAAAACGACGGCAAAAGTCTGCCTTATTCGAAGTTGGCGAAGAAGGCGTCGATGTCGGCGGGACGAGCGCCGGGGGCGAGTTGTTCGGACATTACTCCGCCTTCCGAGTGCTCGTGACCGAGAACGTGACCGAGTTCGTGAATCAGAACGGACAAGAGGTCGTAACGATTCGCGTCGACGGTTTCGGGCGTTGCGTCCCATCCGAGTCCCGCTCCGTCGTCGTCGATCAAGATGCTGCGCGAACCGGCAAGGCCGAGCGTTGCGGGGCCACTGATCGCGGTCGACAGATCCGAGATGTTGATGCTCACCGTCTGTAACAATAAATGCTGCGCGGCGGTCAGCGATTCATGGCCGATGAAGTACGACTTCGCTTGAGCGACAAGCGGATTGAGTTCGGACTGCGTCAACTTCGGAGCGGTGCTGCTGAGTGAGTAGACCGTGCCGACGAGCGGTGCGGCGGGCGGCAAGTTTCCGGCGGTTGCGATGTCGAGACCGGAGATCTGCCATCCGTTTGCGGCACCCTGAATCGTGATCGAGATGAAGCCGTCGAGCGGCAAGATCGTGTCTTGGACGTTGAAGAACTCGACGATCGCAAAGGGATTTGCGCTGTTGGTGCTGACTGTTACCGGCGGCTGGCCTTCGACGGTGATCGTCACGTTCGTGAAGAACGAGCAGACGCTGCCGATGTAGAGTCGCAGGTCGTAGAGCACTCCCGGATTGGCTTGCACTTTGAACTGACCGACTTGCGTCGGACTGCCGTAGTGACCGTCGATGTAGAGGGCCGTTGTGACTTTGCCCGTCGGTATGGAAGACGGGAGTTGCACTCCGACCGGCGTTGTCCAGCCGAAGCCGCTGACGGCGGGATTGTGGTTCGCTCGCACGCCCGTGAAGCCGGCTGCGATGTTGGTCATCGTCGCGTCGGAGAAGCCGTTGCCGAAGTCGAAGCGTCGGACGGTCGGTATCGCGAAGTTCAAGAAGGCCGCGAGGTTTTGTGTCGCGTTCGCGGAACCGTCGACGGCCCGCCATTCGACTGTTGGAGTGCCGGCCAATGTCGGAGATTTGAGATCGAAGCTGATGGCTCCGCCCGCTCCGACGATGACTTGATTGCCCGCTGTGAAGGGATCGGCATCGGGAGTCACGATCGTGCCGAGCGTTGAACTCACTGTGACCAATGTGCCGGGAGCAAGATCGCTCGTCGCGTCGATCGTGCTGATCGTTGTGCCGTCTGCGGGAATCGGTCCTTCGTTGATCGGCGTGATCGTGTGCGGCAACGCGGCGGGGTAGATCTGCAAGGCGTTGAGCACCCAACTCGGATTGAGATCGCTGCTTGAGCCGGGGCTGAAGGTCAGATCGAGATGCCCGTTCGTGACTGTGACCGTGAAGCTCTCTTCGGTGATCTGATTGCGCGACAGGTTGAGGTCAGTGACGATCGGCGTTCCGTTCGCGGCGATGTCGATGCCGCTGTGATCTCTGCGGTCACCCATTTCGTAATGCACGACGTAAGTGCCGTTCGGCAGGTCCGCTCGGAAGGTTGCGGATGTCGTGCCCGTTTGGCCGTCGTTGAAGGCATTGGGCAATGTGCTGCCGTTGAAGGTCGTGCCGTTCGAGAGGCCGCTCGGCAGAGGAGTTGTCGTCCATCCGTAGCCTCGCGCGGCGGAGTAGACGTCGCCGACTGCGACTGGTTGATAGGTCGATTGAGTCGGCGACTGACTGCCGTTGATCGAGGTGTTGAAGTCGAAGTTGCGGCCCGTGAGGTTCAGGTTGTTGAGCGAGTAGTCGATCGACTGAATGCTCCATTCTTCACCGGTCGGAGTCGTGAGCAGAACCGATGATGTGCCTGCTCCGGACGGTCGGCGGATCATCACATTCGCGGCGCCGGCGGCGTCGGTCAGAACTTGAAAACCTTCGATGTAGGGATCGGCGTCGACTCCGACGACGGTGCCGAGAGATGGCTCGACAGTGACGAGCAAGTTCTGCGGACCGGCGGCGAGCATGAAGGTGTCTACCGTCGTGCCGTCGGCAACGAGCGCGCTGCCGGGCAGATTCGAGAAGCCCATCGTGAAGAGCGCCGCCGGTCGAATGTCGATGCCGTTAAGAGCGATGAACCGCTGCCCGCCGTTGTCGTCGAAGCCGAGATTGAGCGTGCCGTCCGTCACTTGAAAGAAGTACGTCTGATGGTCGGTCTGTCCGGCCTTTGTGCTGAGGCCCGAACCCAACAACGTGTTGGCGTCGAGATTTCGAATTTGGAAGAAGTCCATTGCTCGCGACGGATGACCGTAGTCGATCGTCACCGAGACCCATCCATTGGGAACATTGGCCGTGAAGCGCGGTCCGCCTGCAGCAGATCCGCTTTGCCAATAGTGACCGTCGTTGGCGAGCGGGCCATCGACCGTTGTGTCCGTGCTCGCGGCAAACGCTTGCAGCGGCTTATCCCATCCGTAGCCCAGCGCGTTCGTGTAGACGGTGTTCGCTGTCATGCCGAGCCATCCGGGCTGCGTCGGCGTTTGCACGAACGAGTTTGTGGCCGAGTTGTAGAAGGTCGAGTTGAAGTCATAGCGCTGCGGGGCAGTCGGGGAGACTGGGGCGAGCGGGATCTCTTCGATGCTGATCGGTGTGATGAGGCCGAACGGGCTGCCGCCCAATGTGCCGCTGACCTGCAATGCGCCGCCGACGATGGAGAAATTGTTACCCATCGTATCGAGAATGAGTTTGTCTCCCGGCGGTACCGTCGCGTCGCCGAAGACGGGCGCGTTGCCGTTGACGGTCATCGGGAAGAACGTCGAAGGCTGCACGGTGAAGGTGTCGTTGCCGGTATCTCCTGCGAGTGTGAACGCGTTGATGGTGTTCGGGATGACGATCGGTTCGGCGGTTGTGTTGCCGCGCGTGACGAGATCGGTCGTTGCTGTTGTCGGCGGATTGGCGCTCGTGAAGAAGAGCGCGTCGGGCCCGGTCGTCCCGGCGACTGTTGCGGAGTCGGTGCCGCCGATGTCGGTGATTGTGACGGTGCCGGAGTTCGTCGCCCCGAGCGGATAGGCAATGAAGTAAGTGTCGTTGTCGTTGCCGCCGATCACTGCGGTGCCGGTGCCGGAGACTAATTGGCTGCTGATACTGATCGCGGAACCGTCGGCGTCGGCGTCGTTGCTGTCGCCTTGAATGGCAATCGAGCCCGTCGGCGAGCTGATGATGGAGCCGGCTTGCGTCGTGAGGTTGTCACCGGCTTCAAGCGTGATGTTGCCGTTCGGGCTGCTGATCGCGACTCCCGCGATGACGGTGAGGTCGCGGCCCGTGCCGGGGTTCTCGTTGGACTTGATGAGGATGTCGCCGGTCGCGCCCGTTGAGGCGACGCTCTCTTCGATCGTGATCGCACCGTCGGCTCGCACGTCGATGTTGCCGGTTGTTGTTGAGAGGCCCGTCACTCCGGCGCTGATGCCGCCAATCGCGAGTGAGCCCGTATTGACGTCGAAGAAGCCGCCGGTGCCGCCGACGCCTTCGAGACGCGAAACCGTTGTCTCGATCGGATCAGCAAGCGTGCCGACTCCGGCAAGTGCTCGCAGGATTGCGTTGCCCGCAGTGATGTTGTTTGCGGCGGCGTTGCAGTCTTCGATCGCTCCGGCGTTCGCGTCGACGGTGACTCGTCCGCCGGCAGGTCCGGCTGTTGTGCCCATCGTCAGTACGTCGATGTGCGCGG
>CAZNMS010000568.1:0-5441 GCA_964573505.1 uncultured Planctomycetaceae bacterium
AGTTCAACGAGTAAATGTGAACGTCGTCCCGCTGCGGCTCGGGATGGAATCCCAAGCTACTTTTTGGGGCAGAGCCTCGTTAGCCGATCACGCCCTGCACGACGTTGCCTGCGAGCCCGGTGAGGCGGAAGTCTCGGCCGCTGAAGAAGTACGTCACCTTCTCGTGATTCATGCCGAGCAGATGCATGATCGTCGCGTGAAAGTCGTGAATATGGACTGGGTTCTCGGTGATCTTGATGCCGTGCTCGTCGGTCGCACCGTAAGCCGTGCCGCCTCTTGAACCGCCGCCGGCGAGCCAACAGGTGAAGGCATCTTTGTAGTGGTCGCGCCCGTCCGGCTGACTCTTCGGAGCACTCGGCGTGCGACCGAACTCGGTGCAGCAGATGATGAGCGTCTCTTCGAGCAAGCCGCGCTGCTTCAAGTCCTTGATCAAGCCGGCCATTGGACGATCAATGTTGCCGGAGAGTTTTTCATAGGACTTCATGTTGCTGTGCGCGTCCCAATTGCCGCTCGCTCCGGTATCGACGAGTTCGATGAAGCGCACGCCGCGTTCGCTCATGCGCCGCGCCATCAAGCACTGCCATGCAAAACTCTTCGGGCCGCCGCGCTTCACTCCGTAGAGATCGAGTGTTGCATCACTCTCATCCGCGAGATCAAAGACTTGAGGTGCCGTGCGCTGCAGGCTGCTCGCGGCTTCGAACGAATACATGCGAGCGTCGAGCGTGACGTCGCCCGGTCGCGCGTCGCGATGCCGCGAGTTCATGCGCTGCAGCAACGCGAGTTCTTCCACTTGATGCTTCGCAAGACTCGCATCGGGAGTGAGGTTCGGGATCGGCTCAACAGCCGGAACGATGCGCGTGCCTTGATGGTACGCCGGGAGAAAATTCGAGTCCCATGCTTGCGAGCCCGCATACGGCAGCTTCTCACAGAAGACGACGTGCGATGGCAGTGCGGCGTTCTCCGTCCCGAGTCCGTAGCTGATCCATGCACCGATGCCCGGCAATGTTCCGGCCTTCGCGCCCGAGTGCATGCTGAGCGTCGCTTCGAAGTGATCGCCTTTGTCGCCGTGCATCGAGCGGATCAAACACAAATCGTCCGCGCAAGATCCGAGATGCGGAAACAGATCGCTGATCTCAAGCCCGCTGTCGCCATAGCGTCGAGCGGCCCAACGACTGGCCGCGAGCATGCGGTCCTTGCCGACTCCTTTGCCATGATCTCGCTGCAATGCGGACTTTGGATCCCATGTATCGCAAGCCGAAACTCCTCCGGGCAAAAAGAAGAGGATCGCTCGCTTCGCCTTCGCCGCGAACTGCTGAGAGCGCGGTGAGAGTGGGTTCGCACTCGCCGCGTTGATGATGTTCGGTAAGCCGCCGAGAGCGGTCAGTCCCAATAACCCAGTCGTTGTTTGCAGTGCTTGTCGGCGGTTGATCGCAGTCATGTTGGCGGCCTCAGTTGAGGAATCGGAAATAGGACTGAGAGGACGAATAAGACGAAGAGGACTGATAGGTCGAAGACTGAAAGCGACGGTCGATCTTTCGTATTTCCTATGCGTCCTATCGGTCCTATCCGTCCTATGAACAGACGGCGTCGCGGCGCAACGCTCAATCGCAGTACACAAACTCGTTGCTGCTCAGCAGCGTGCGCGCGAAGCTCGTCCAACTGAGCAGCGCGGCGTCGTCCGTTGACTTGCCTTCGCCCTGCAAGGCGGCGGTAAGAGAACTTACATAGTCGCTGACGTCAGCGCGTTCGGCGTCGGTCGGGGCCCGACCGAGAGCAAGCTCATAGGCCAACTCGATGCGCTGCTGATTCTCGGGAACCGTCGTGATGAGACGCTTTGCGAACGCTCCAGCTTTCTCGCGAATGAAGGGGCTATTCATCATCGACAGAGCTTGCAGCGCGACGGTTGAAGCAGCTCTTGCTTCGGTCGATTTATTGGGATCGGGTCCGTCGTAAAGCGCGATGAAGGGGTGCTTCGCCAGCCGGCCGGTCATCAAATAGACCGAGCGGCGGTTGTGATCGAAGACCTCAGTGAAGGGCGTGCCCTGCGTGTAGTTGAGCTTCTCTGTCGGTCGGAACGGATGCCGTCCGCCGTTACCCGCTTCGAGCGTGCCCGTCACCGCAAGGATCGAGTCGCGCAACGTTTCCGCATCGAGTCGTTGTCGGTCGAAGCGCCAACGGTAGATGTTGAGTTCGTCGGTCTCGGCATTGTGTGAGTCTCGATCGCTGCCGAACTGATAGACCGCCGACAGCATCATTTGTTTGTGCATCCGCTTGATCGACCATCCGTTCGTGACGAAGTCGGTCGCGAGCCAATCAAGCAGTTCGGGATGCGACGGCGGCGGAGCTTGCTTGCCGAAACTGCTTGTCGTCGGCACGAGCCCGCGTCCGAAGTGATACGCCCAAAGACGATTCACGAGCACTCGCGGAGTGAGCGGATTCGCGTTTGAAACGAGCCAGCGAGCGAACTGCAATCGCCCGCTTTGTCCCGTCGGGATCTGAGCAGGATCGGGAGTGAACACACTGAGGAAGCCGCGTTTCACGAGTGCTCCCTTTTTGGAACGATCGCCGCCCAGCAGCACGTTCGCGTCGCCGACATCTTTGCTCTGCTTGTCTTGCACCGCCCATGCGAGCGCCGAGTCATAGCGCGACTTCAGATCGTCACTGACATTGATCGGCACAAAGTCCGCGCGTTCCTTTTGGTGCTCGGTGCCCGCATGCGGATAGAGCGTGCTGTTGAAGTAGCCGTAGAGCCCGTAGTAGTCCTCCATCGTGACCGGATCGAATTTGTGATGGTGACAGCGAGCACAACCGAGTGTCAGTCCCATTACAGAGCGCCCAATGGTGTCGATCGAGTCGTCGAGAATGAGGTCGTACTCGGCATTGCGCGAGTTGCCGTAACGTCGCGAGAGCGCGATGTAGCCGGTCGCGATCACACGCTCGTGATTGCGAGCATCGTTCGGCGTTTCCTTCGCAAGCTGATCTCCGGCGATCTGCTCGATCAAGAATTGGTCATAGGGCATGTCGCGATTGAAGGCGTCGATCACATAGTCGCGGTAGTACCGCGCTTCGGGGATCGGCATATCAGTGCCGTCGCCGCTCGTGTCGGCATAACGCGCGAGGTCGAGCCAATGTCGGCCCCAACGTTCGCCATAAGCCGGTGATGCCAGTAACCGATCGAGAACCTTTTCAAAGGCGTTCGGCACGGCGTCACTCACAAAGGCCGAGATGTCCTCACGCGTCGGCGGCAAGCCCGTGAGATCGAGCGTCGCGCGGCGAATCAGCGTTCGACGATCCGCTAGAGCAACCGGCTTGAGTTTGTGCTCGTCAAGCTTCTGCTGAATGAAGCGATCGATGTCAGTGCGAGCCCACTGCGAACCGTCGCTCTTCGGCACCGTCACCTTCGCAAGAGGCCGAAAGGACCAGTGCATTTCATCCGCACCACTGTGCTCGCCCGGCTTCCATGCAACGTCAGAGTCCGGCCAAACGGCTCCGTCTTTGATCCAGCGTTTGAAGTCAGCAATGACTTCTGCGGACAGCGGCTTCTCCGGCGGCATGAGCAAGTCTTTGTCAGTCGTGACGAGCCGCTTGATGAGTTCGCTGACTTCGGGCTTTCCAACAATGAGCCCCGGCCCCTTCATTCCGCCTTTGAGCACATCCGACAGTTTGTCGATGCGAAAATTGCCTTCGGGAGTCTTGCCCGTATGGCACTCGGCACATTGCTTCGCGAGCACCGGACGAATGCGTTTCTCAAAGAAGTCTGCTTTGTCATCGGCCTGCGCCCAGCTCGCGGAAAGTGCGACGAAGCCGATCAGTGCAAAGGCGAGAAGACTCCGCACAAAGGGGCTGCGATTGTATGCAATCATGGCTCGACCTGAGTTGCGAGGCGGGAAGCGGCAAGACCGCTCGGATAAGGCGGGAGTGCGCGGTCTCAGCTCAGCAAGTGCCCTCAATGGCACGGCATTGCACGGCAACGCGCACGCTGTGTCACAATGCTGAAGCTCAACCAATCGCGGGTTCCGGGAATGCACGCCGAGTGCCGAATGCATCACAGTTACGCAAGAATCCGCCGCCGAACCCGCTCACGAGCAATCTGTAACGGAGCTTACACAATGCCTCGACTCGCCCTCGTTCTCGGGCTTCTGCAGCTCAGCATGGCCTCACTGGCTGCGGGCGAACTCTTCGCCCTCAGGATCGAACAACCACAGTCCGGAGCAATCGCTCTGATCGACGACGAAATTTGGTTCGTACCTGCGCCCGTCAAACGAGAGTCGTTCGATGCAATATTTAATACATCAACAACCGAAGCCGGAACCTTGCAGCTCTTTGCAAAGAGACCGAAGCCGAACCTCGCGATTGATGCAGAGGCGAAAGAGTTCCGACTCACGACTCGCGAGAAACCCACTGCGGACTGGAAGTGGTTCAAAGTCGGCGCTCGGGCGGATACTCGCATCTGTCTGTTGGAAGTCGCCGAGGGGAAATTCAAAGGTCTCTATCTGGGCCTCGATCAAAAGATCGCCCCACTCGAACGGAAGAAGGCCCAACAGCCAATCACGGTGCGCAAGCTGAGGCTCGTCGAGAAAGCGGAAGCCGCTCTGCAGTTTCAGGTCTACCCGCTCGCGAAGTAGCGGCGTTCTCGAAATCGCTCTCAGCGGTTCTCCAGCAAGTTTGCGACAACGCCGATCGCGCCGCCGAAGACTCCGCCCCAAACGACGAGCCATCCGAGATGCTTGCGGATCATGTCTTCGATGATCGTCTTCACCTTCTCGGGAGTGAGTTCGGCTAAGCGGGCATCAATGATCTTCTCGATCTGAGCGATCAGTCCGGCGGTTAAATCATCGCCCGACTCGGCACCCTTTGGGTTCGAAGCCAGTTCGGTGATGACGCCCTTCAGCTTCTCGATGATCGGCTCCTTCAGCGGATCGAGTGCCTTGCGACCGCCGAACATGCCGAGCATGCCGCCCATTGGCGACGCGAGAATGGCATCGACCAGTTGCTCAAAGACATGATCGAAGTCGATGCGCGCTGTGATGCCTTCTGCCGTCGCGCCGCCGTTCTGAGCGAAGAACCGTTCGATGTGCTCGCGCGTGAAGAACTCTTGCACGATGAGTTGCTTGATGCCGGCTTTGAACTCTTCGAAGCGACTGGGAATGACGCCCGAGCCGTAACAAAACGGGACCTTCTCAAAGAGCATGTAGATCGCGAGCCAATTCGTGACCGCGCCTGACAAAGCAAAGATGCCGGTGTCGAACAGGATGCCGCCGTAGACCGGAACGAAGTAACCCAAAACGGTGATGAGGAACGACACAAAGTTGGTGACAAAGCTCTTATTCATCCGACTGACAACTCTCCTATTGGGCAACCAATTCGAAAGCGCAACTTTTCGTTTGCGTAGCCGAAATCGTCAGATTTCGGACGGTGGAAATGCCTGAAATCTCACGATT
>CAZNMS010000569.1:0-5434 GCA_964573505.1 uncultured Planctomycetaceae bacterium
CTTTTCGAGTGGAGCGGATGGGAGTTGAACCCACGACCTCTGCATTGCGAACGCAGCGCTCTCCCAACTGAGCTACCGCCCCTGACCCTGAGGGCGGCGGACGTTAGGGAAGGGAAAAAATCGTTGCAAGGCGGTTTGCTCGCCTTTTCTGACAGGGGATGCATAACCGGCTTTGCGCGGTTGTCGGCTTAGGTTGTGGCGGGAAAAAAAGCGTCGCGCAGTCGATTTCAAGTGTGAAAATGATGGCGACTCGATGACAGTTGATTCAGGCGATGGTGAAGGGGTTGCCGGATTCGCTCGACCAGCAAGTTCGGGCGGCTTATGGGGAGCAGGGGCCGCTGCTCGGCGTGACGATGGCCGAGCTTGAAGATGTCGCCTTGATCCTGCAGCGGGCGGTTTTGGATGATTGGGCTCGCGGCGTTACGGCGGTCCCAAAAGCGCGGCTGCCGCAGTCGCAACTTTGTCCTGATTGCGGACGCGAATGTCAGGGCGCTGACTCGGCGCGGCGAGACTCTCAAATGCGCGCTGAGGAATTCGAATTACACGGACCTGAGTGCTATTGCTCGGCCTGCCGCCGAGCCTTTTCTCCCTCTGCGCATTCCATAGCGCGTTGACTCGCATGGGGCCCCGGCCAGCGTTTTCGATCAGATCGTCACCGTCGGCGGACAGTTCAAGAGTTATGAATTTGCCGCCAAGATGAACGTCAAGCTGATCTCGCGTCTGATCTCAGATGCTCTCGAAAAAGGTCGTGGGATAGGCTTTCAGCCGGTCAGAATTGGTACAAATCGAATTAGCAATGCCGCAGGCATGATGCCTATCCCACTTCTCGGACAGACTCTGAATGCACAAGAGCCGTGCCCGTCAGGAAGCGGACTCATTGCCTCGCTTCTTGACGGACGAGGCTCTTGCTCACGGTGTCATTCATCGCGCATGTCGCGGCATGCAAATCTGCATGCGTCTTCGAGAATTGAGCTTCGGATAGCAGAAGTCGTGAGATTTGGGCTACGGAAACGCGACGGTGTATTTTCAAATTAATACTCAGCGAGCACAAACATACTTTGAGTTGTACGTAGAGTGCGACAAAGAATTTCGACACTCAGGCAGCTAGCAATACTCACGGCGATCTTTGAGGATGAACTTGAGACGTAGCAGTTCTCGCCGGCGGGCGTAGCTTGATTCTCTGAGTGGAGTTCCGAGGTTCGCGCCGCGATGTTGCGACCGAAACCTCAACGACTGAGCTTCTCTTCCGCGATTGAGCGGTGACGAATATGCGACCAGCATTCGAGCCATTCGTCACCGTCGAGGCTAACCGGGATGCCGCCAGCGCGAACCCTCTGTCCCGACGCTAATTCGCCGAGGCTCTTCATGAATTTTGGGTCTTGCAGTTCTTTTGACGAACGCGTCCAACTTCCAATGGGCATACCTCGCACATGATCGAAATAGCCGGTCGCGAGCATGAGGGAACCGCTTTCGGGTATTAGCATTTGATAAATCTGAGACGGCAATTGGATATCCGGCGCAATTTGTCCGCCGTTGTTGATATCCCATGTGCGAATCGTCCCGTCCTTAGACCCCGTCAAGAATGCCATTTGGTTCGGTGCGACGGCGATCGAATAGATCTCATTTTCATGTTCGCGGGTCGCTGCGATGATTGTTCCCTTTTCGAGATCCCAAACTCGCGCATACCGGTCGGTGCTTGCTGCGATAAATTGCAATCCGCTGTCCGAGTACTGACCGGTAAGTATCCAACCGGATTGCTTGAGTTCCGGGCCTGCCGAACTTCCGTCATTAATCTTCCACTGGCGGACCACTCCGTCGGTGCCGCAAGTCACAAAGGAGAGCCCATTGGGGCTAAAGACGACGTTGTGAAAGTAGTCTCGTCCTTGCGACACAGCGGAGATCAACGCACCAGTCCTTGTATCACGAATTTCTGTTTCGGCTCCCGTGCCCCAGACCGCAAAACACTCTCCTCGCGGTGAGAGTCGGAGTCGATGTCGAATCATGAAACCGTGCTGCTGAGGCTTTCCGTGAAGCACTTGATGCTCAGCAACGAGTTTGAGCGACTCCGTCTCAAAGAGCAGCAATTCGCCGTTCTGACATAAGACGATTGCAGTCTTCCCGTCGCGAGTCGTCTCGACTGCGATTGGCAGCGAAGGCGTCTTCACTTCGTCGAGTAGAAGGCTGCCCGTCTTGCGATCAACGAGACGCACAAAACCCTTGACTTGCGAAGTGTTCTCGGACGCGATGTGCGAAAGTTGCTCGGCAGTTCCGATCGCAATTAACGCATCGCGTGATGTCACAAAGCTTGCATCGCAGATGACTCCGTTGACGGAGTAAGTCGCACCAGTCGGCTCACCCGTAGCGATCGAGAACGGAGTGATTTCTCGGCGATCGCGGATCGAATCAAAGCCTGCTGGGATTGCCTGCGTCTCAGTGGAGTCGACCTTCAAGAACGACTGCTTCGCATGAGTCGCGATCGCATAACCGCGTCGAGTGAAGAGCGAGTTTTTCCAAACGCGAACAATCGGGTCGCTCCATTCAACGGTCGCGAAGATCGTTCCGTCCTGCGACCAACAACTGCGATGAACGATCGCGGTGTGAGGAATGTTCGGCACGATCTTTTGCCCTGACGCGACCTCGCTGACGGTTTCCGTTTGGTCGCCTCCACCACTGACGAGAATTTCGTCATTTGGAGAGAACGAGACGTTGTAGACGACGTTGCGGTGCTTGATTCGCGGAGTCTTCGTGCGCTGCCCGTTCTCGGCATCTAAGAGAACGACGTCGAAGTCTTCGCCGACCGCGACTTGATCGCGACGGTTTGAAACCGCGAGCGAAAGAACGCGACTCCCGGACCAATTCCACTTCGGCTGCTTCGTTTCGAGATCCCAGCATTTCAGCGTGTTCTCACCTTCGAGCAGCAGCAGTCGCGAACGACTGAGAAAGGCGATCGACTGAAAGATCATCGTTTTCGCCGGCATCGGAGGGAGAGCTAGCTGAGCCTCGTTTGATCCGTCCTTGATTTCGAAGACGCGAGCGAACTGATCTTCACCCAATGTCGCGAGTGACTTGCCCTCGGGCGACCAAATGAAGTCATGAAGCTTTGCCGGAAGCGCGATGTTCTCAATGCGTTCGGTTCGTTGTTGGCAGTCACGAACTGTGATGCCGCTGTGAGTGCTCGCAGCCAACCAGTCCGTCTGTGGCGCGAAAGCCAATTTCATCACCGGTTTGTCGGTGTCCCATGAATCCAATTCACGCCATGTCGGGAACTCGAAGACGCTGACTGTTGATCCAACGCTCAATGCCAAACGAGCCCCAGTTGCGTCCCAAGCAGCGGCGTCAATGGGGCCTCCGATCGGAAGTTCGATTTGTGTATCTTTTGTGACATCCCAAATTTCACACTCTCGTTGCATCGACACGACCATCAAGTAAGGCAGCTTCGGATGAAAGGTCAGTGACCGATTCCATCCGCCTTTGGCGCGATGAGCATGAATGGGGAGTGCGACTTGCTCTGACCATGAACTGAAGCGGCGCTGTCCGAGTTCCTGCAAATCGCGAGCATTTCCGGAGATGCCGACGGCCGTTCCGAACCACAACAACGCCGTTCGTAGATCGCGGTCGCGATCTGCGTTGAGCCCCGCTTCGTGATAGCTGCCAATCAGCATGCGTTCGGTTTCGAGCTTTGCCTTTGCAGTTAGCTTCCGCGCCGCCTCCGCTTGAGCAAAAGCTTGCTCAGCCTGCGTTTTCGCTTTGATCGCATCAGTTCGAGCTGCAATGGCTGCGGCAGCTTGCTGCTTCGCATCGTCAGCGAGCCCTTTGAAGACCTTCGCCTGATGACCTCGAAAAATGGCGAAGGCGACGATTGCGACCGCGATGACCGCAAGCAGCGTTGCACTCACGGTGTTGCGTCGGCACCAGCGCCAAACTCGTTCGATAGACCCGATCGGACGCGCGATGAGTGGCTCGCCTTTGAGAAAGTGCTGCATGTCTTCGGCGAACGCACTGAGATTCAGATATCGCTGATCGGGCTGCTTTGACATCGCCTTCATACAAGCGGCTTCAAGATCCGCAGGCACATCCGGCGCGATGATTGAGATGAGCGTCGGTTCGATGACGGGGTCAGCAACTTGTTTGATGACCGTCCACAATTTGCCCTGATACGGCGTCTGTCCCGTCAGCATCTCGTAGAACATTGCTCCGAGACTGTATTGATCGCTGAGCGGGCCGATGCTTTGTAGGCCGCCGCGAGCTTGCTCCGGTGCCATATAAGCCGGAGTGCCGACGATGACTCCCTCGCCCTCGCTGTTGCCCTCGACGTCGACGCGAATGGCCAATCCGAAGTCCATCAACTGCGGGCGGCCATTGTCGGTGATCATCACGTTGCTCGGCTTTACGTCGCGATGTACGACACCTTCCGAGTGCGCGTAATCGAGTGCTTCTGCAATCTGCAAAATCCAATTGACCGCAGTGACGAAGTCGAGTCGCCCTTCGCGCAACTTGACCGACAACGGAGTGCCCGAGACGTACTCACCGACAATGAAGGGTTGCTCGTTGTCACTGTCGCTTTCAAACACCGCGACGATGTTGGGGTGCCGCAACTTTGCGGGAGCCTTTGCTTCATGCAGGAACCTCGGCGCTTGCTTCTCGTCGCTGACGAAGCGCGGGACCTTTATTGCGACCTCACGCTCAAGAATTGGGTCATAAGCGAGATAAACCACTCCGAACGAGCCGTGTCCGAGAGTCATTCTGATCTCGAAGCGTCCGAGCTTGTCGCCTTTCTTGAGAATCGCGACGACAGACTTCGATGCCGCCTTCGTGCGATTGATGTTGATGGACGTTGTCGCCTGCGGATCGGGATGCCGTTCAACCGTCTTGCCGGCATAGATCGGTACGCCGAACTCGGACGGAAACACCGTGCGATCTTCCGTCGCGACCGAGCTTTCATCTTGAGTCTTGCGCACGCGGACGGCGGCAGTATCCGAAGACGATTGGCATTCGGAACAGCGCAATGGCGACGTGCTCGCCGTCGGATCGGGCACGCACTGATTGCCACAACGCGTGCAAATAACGCGGTTTTCAGGTGTCATCTCAACAGGCCACTCAAGGATGCGAACGCTGAGAAGAACCCGCCCTCACAAGCTCCTCACTCGCGGTCAAGAATCGGACCATAGCCGAGCTAACAGTACGGAATAAGGCACATGAGACATCGCTGAGCGAACTCATTCGGCAGAGCGACATACTCGCATGCGGCTCTGCGTCACGAGTCGTCCGCCAATCAGCCGAAGCGCCTCATGTAGTCTCTGCTACATGCAAGCAAGCCGTCGATCGAGCGGAACCGACATGACGAACGATGGCGTAAGTCTCGAATGCTTCTGAGTAACACATCCGTTTTGGGGTACGACGTACTTGCAGTCCGTCGCTTCTCACGATGATCGAC
>CAZNMS010000570.1:0-5427 GCA_964573505.1 uncultured Planctomycetaceae bacterium
TTTGTTACAGCAGGCGTTGCCTGGGGCGACTTGCTGGCTCCGCACTTCACTGATGCCAGTTGGGGCGTGCGCTTTGACTATGGCATGCGTTGGTTCGGCATGATCACCGCACTGCTCGGAGCGCGAGTCATTCTGCCAATTGGACTCGGTCGAGCAGCCGGCGAGTCATTCATCGTGCGAGCATGGCCGCTGCTGCTCTTTGTGAAGCGAGTGACTTCGCCACTGACGGGGCTCGTGAATTGGGTCGACACGTTGTTGCATCGCATGCTTGATGTCGACGAGCCCGACATCAACGACCCCGAGCAGATCGTCGAAGAAGTCAAAGCGATGATTCAGGCCGGCGTCGCTGCTGGCGTCATTCATAAAAACGCCGGGCAAATGATTGAGCGAGTGGTCGAACTGCAAGGCGCTGACGTCGCAGAAGTCATGACTCCGAGAACGGAGATGTTCTGCGTCTCTGACGGTCTCATGTTCGATGCCGCATTGAAGATCGTCATCGAGTCCGGGCATACGCGGCTGCCTCTGATTGGGAAGTCGACCGACGACATCATCGGCGTGCTCTATGCAAAGGACATGCTCAAGTACGTCGGCAAGCGAGCTGACGAGATCCCGCCGCTTGCTCAAATGGCGCGCGAGCCGTTCTACGTTCCCGAGACAACGAGCATCAGCACGCTCTTAGATTCGATGAATCGCAAGCGACTGCACCTCGCGATGGTGCTCGATGAGTTCGGCGGCATCGCAGGACTCGTGACGATGGAAGATCTGCTCGAAGAGATCGTCGGCGAGATCGTTGACGAGTACGACGAGTTCGAAGCAGACCCCATTCGCCGCTTGTCATCGACTGTTGTTGAAGTCGCGGCGCGAACGCATATCGACGACCTCGTTGAAGAGTTCGGCTACGAACTGCCGGAAGACCGCGACTACGACACGATCGGCGGCTTCACGTACTCGACGCTCGGTCAAGTTCCGACGCTCGGCGAACAGTTCGAGTACCGCAACTTGCGCGTCACGGTGCTCGACTGCGGAGTGCGAAAGATTCATCGACTCCGCATTGAACTCGACGAGTCACTTCAGACAGTGACTGAAGACGAAGAGTGATCGGTACTCGCAGCGGTGCTCGTGAGAGAAGGCCCGCATTCGGTGTTCAGCGTGCGCAGGATGTCGGTCGAAAAGGCGAGCTTGTTGCAGCATCATCCCGCCCCGCCGCAGGCTGAGGTCACACAACTCAGCGACGGAGTTTCGCCCGAGACGTCTTTGTCTTCTTGATTTACGGATTGAGGTTTTCGGAATGTTGCCGACAGGAACGATTCACAAGCTCGACTGCATTGAAGGCATGAAGCAACTCGGTGAAGGCAGCGTTGATCTCGCTTTCGCCGACCCGCCTTTCAACATCGGCTTCTCTTACGACGTCTACAACGACAAGAAGGATGCTCAGAGCTATCTCGATTGGTCACGCGATTGGATCAGCGGAGTGTTTCGAGTGCTCAAGCCGAACGGCCAATTCTGGCTCGCGATCGGCGATGAATATGCCGCCGAGTTGAAGGTGCTCAGTCAGCAGATCGGCTTCCACTGCCGCAGTTGGGTGATTTGGTATTACACCTTCGGAGTGAACTGCAAATACAAGTTCAGCCGGTCTCACGCACACATTTTTCACTTCGTGAAGAACCCCGATCCGAAGCAGTTCACGTTCAACAAAGACGCGATCTTGATCCCGTCCGCGCGACAACTGGTCTATGCCGACAAGCGCGCTTCACCGGGACGACTGCCGGACGACACATGGATCTTGCGGCCTCAAGACTTGCCGGAAAGCTTCAGCGCCGAAGAAGACACATGGTACTTCCCGCGAGTGGCCGGCACGTTCAAAGAGCGTGAAGGCTTTCACGGCTGCCAAATGCCCGAGCAGCTTTTAGGACGCATCATCAAAGTGAGTTCGAACCCCGGCGAACTCGTGCTCGATCCCTTCAGTGGCAGTGCAACATCGGTTGCAGTCGCGAAGAAGCTCGGTCGCAACTACGTCTCATTCGACATCAGCGACGAGTACGTGACGCGCGGCCTCAACCGACTGGAGAGCATCAACGTCGGAGACGCCTTAGTCGGTTCCGCCGAACCGACAGCCAGCGCTCCAGCAACGCCGTCGTACACAACGCACGCAAAGAGAGCGCCGAAGGTGAAATCGACGAGCGCGAAGGCAAAGCAAGCCAATCTGCCGGGACTCGCAGCAACAGAGGAAACCGATGGCAAAGTCGAAGACATCAAAGCCTGAAGACACCGAGTCCGTCCTCCGCACGATGCTCCGCGACTCAACCGTCCCGCGCGACGCCCTGCCTCTTCCAAATTAAGGCAACCGTTAGCAAATAAGCTCTCGCCACACCGTCCTTGCGTCGGGGGTTATCTGCCTCGCGGCTACGGTCGGTAGTCACGAGGCAGATAATCATCGGAACAAGCCCGATGCGGACTTGTTTTCGAGCGACGGAATAACAACGAAGATGTCATTTTAATTACCCCGATGAGCATCATCATGAACGAGCCGACGTTGCCTGCTGAGTCTCAAACTCCTGCTGCTCACGAGCGGCCGATCTCTGATGCGGTCGGCACGAAGTTGTTGTTTGAGAATGACCGAGTCCGCGTTTGGGATCTGCAACTTGCGCCCGGCGAATCGACCGGGCTGCACCGCCATCGGTCGGACTTTCTCTACGTCGTGATCGGCGACGGCGAGTTTCAAACGGGCTTTGCCGACGGCTCGCGCGACCCAGCGAGGAAGATGGCGGACGGCGATGTGCGCTTCCGCGAAGTCGGCACGGGCATCGTGCATGAGGGCATCAACATCGGCGCCTCACCGTGGCGCAACATCGTCGTCGAGTTGCTGAGGTAAGAATTCTGACACTCGCCTACGTAGCTCAGTCGCTCGCGTTATTGGCGTCCTTGCTCATGCAGCATCGAGAGGTTCGCTTCAGCAAACGCCTTGCCCATCAGAGCGAACGTCTTCGCGCAGCCGAGATAGTGATAGCCCGCGTTCGAGGCTCCGCGTTTCCACATCGCGCGGTCATCGGCAGTGATCAAGTCCGCTTCGTACTTCTTCATGTACTCGCGCTTTTGCTCTTCGGTCATCTTGCCGTCGGCGTTCGCGTAATCCTTGTGCTTTGAATTCAGGTAGTAGCTCATCTGCCGAACTTGACCGTGCTTGTCGTCGATCGCTCCGAGTTCCTCGGACCAAAACGGCGCGGTCTCGACGGCCATCACGTTGCCTTTGAACTCGGGCAGAGACGCAGGAGCGGCCATCGCCGTGCGGAAGGCAACCGTGTCTTTACCAGCCTTCGCACCACCAACGCCCATCACGCCAATCACGAACGGCATCTTCGGCGCGTTGAAGTCGCGTCGCACATCGCGGATGAAGTGGCCGAGCAGATCCGAGTAGAGCGAGAAGCGATCAGGTTGGTTGTGATTGGGGTAGACATGACCGTCGACCATGTCGTTCCAACCTTGCAGCCACACGAAGCCCGAGAGTTCATAACCCTGACCTGCATAAGCCGGGCAGACTCGTTTGATGTCCTTCAACACATGCCGCACGTGCTCGACCATCAGCCGGTAATACACGCCGGTCTCTTTGATCTTGTCGGCCTTCCACTTTTCAAAGTCCTTCGGGATGCCGTGCCCTTCTTGCTTCGGGTAGTTCTGCTTCTGCCAATCGTTGAGCACATACGGCCCGGCGCTCGGCGAGCGGAAATCGGTATGCAGCGACTTCCCGCCCCACGCGGTCTTGATGATGAGCACCGGCTCATTGAGCTGCTCATCGAGCGTCAGACCGAACGTGAACTCGGGCCCGATCTTGCCGCCGTCTTCGCTCGGCTTCTGCCTCGAGCCATACCCCGCCGTGAGCTTCCCGAAGCCTTCGCCATTCGATTCGCCGCTGCCTGTGTAATACGAAATCCAAACATCCTCGCAGACCGTCGGCTTCCCATCCGCACCGCGCATCCGCTTGAGCAACGGAGCCGTCGCCGGGTCATCGCCGATGTAATCGAAGGTCTCGATCCGCGCATGACCTTCCATGTTGGATTGTCCTGCGAGAATGAAGACCTTCAGCGGCTTGCCTTGCGCCATTGCCGAACCCGACGCGACCAGCAGCAACGCCAACAAAGCGCCGGTCAGGATTGAAGACAGTTTCATGGAGTGATGTTCCTTTTGTTTGATGGTGAAAGCGGTCGACTGCGAGCAGCGCTGATAGTTGTGGTTCGCTCCGCGAACCAACGTCTTGAATTGCTTCGTGCTCCTGAATCAGCGACGTCGATCGGCAAATCTGCGAGACGACTTGTACTCGGAGCGGCAGTTGATTCCTCTGCGATCTCCCGAAGTTGCCTTCCGCTTCAATGACCAATTGCGTCTTAACGACGTAGAAACCGGGCATGCCATTCAAGGCACACTCGATGAAGACGCCTTACTCTCCTCTTACTGTCGTAATTCCTACATGACTACTTCGATTGTTATTGGTTGCGGATATCTCGGATTGCGAGTGGCCAAACTTTGGCGCGATGCGGGGCATGATGTCATTGTTCTTACCCGGTCCGATGAGCGAGCTGCGGAATTGGCGGCTCTCGGGCTGAAGCCGGTTGTGGGCGATGTCACTCGTCGCGAGTCGCTGCTCGCGTTGCCTCAATCCGATGTCGTGCTGCATGCCGTCGGGTTTGATCGGTCCGCTCAGCCGAGCAAGCGCGAGGTCTATGTCGACGGACTGCGGCATGTGCTCGATGCGCTCGCGACTCGCTGCCGTCGCTTCGTGCATGTGTCGAGCACCAGTGTCTACGCGCAGCAAGCTGAAGAGTGGGTCGACGAGAACTCGCCGCTTGAGCCAACCGACGAGTCCGGCTGCATTTGCCTCGCTGCCGAGCAACTCATTCAGCAAGCCGCCGCATCAAACCCGACCGTCGCGTTCAACATCCTGCGACTCTCAGGCATCTACGGGCCTTTGCGTCTGCTGTCGCGCATCGAAGCCATTCGCAGCGGAGCAAGCTTGCCGGGGCCGCGCGATTCATGGCTCAATCTGATTCATGTCGACGACGCCGCACGCACGGTCGTTGCTTGTGCCGAACGAGGTGCTGCCGGAGCGACCTATCTCGTCAGCGACGACCGACCGATTCGTCGGCATGAGTACTACGAGCACTTAGCCCGCCTGCTAAATGCACCGGCTCCAACATTCGACGACACCGCCATCGCCCGTCACACAAAAGGCCGAGGCAAGCGCTGCTGCAATCGCAAACTCCGTGAAGAACTCAAGGTCGAACTGCACTACCCCACGATCGAAACGGGACTGCCGCAAGCCCTGCAATAGTTATTGCAACACCGCGCTGCCCGAGTTCTCGCGAAGCCGGAAACGAAGCGGGGTCGGGTCTACGAAATTTCGAAATTGGCGGGGATGAGAGTCGGCTCACGAAT
>CAZNMS010000571.1:0-5423 GCA_964573505.1 uncultured Planctomycetaceae bacterium
CCTGCAAATCGCCGTTCCATGGCCAACTCCTGTGTGAGATCCAATCGCACTCAAGGGATTATGGCCATTCAACTTCCGACACGTGAAGATCAACGGACAGTCGAACTACAACCACACGCGACTTCATTCCTCGCTCGACTACCGCTCCCCACACCAATTTGAGACTCAAGCGTCGCCCGCCAAATAAGGAGTCAACCTGTCCGTGAAATGAGCAGCACCTCACGCGTTTGCTGCGTCTGTTCCGAGTCCACGGCCCGATTCGGAAAATTCCTAACACACACCGCTACCAACTCACTTCCGAAGGCCGCCGAATCCTACCAACCTTCACCCTCGCCAGACTGGGCAACAGCCAGCACTTACAACAATCGACGGCCTAAAATCTTCTCGCCGCAACAAGCTTTAGAAGGATTACTGAGCGAATCGCTGTCCAGTCGCGGAGATCGAGCACGACGGAAAAGAATACAAAGGCCAGTCGCATGACTTCCGGAGCAAATCTGAGTCCCGCCACCTTGGCTATGGTGATCGCCCAAATCATCAGCTCTCTTGAGGGACACATTTGATTTTGACAGTTGGGAACGCAATTGAATGCGGTTTAGGTGGAGATCGCGGGCGATTTGGGGTGCAGCTCGAACCCCAGTTCCGAGGCACGTCGGGTCAGCGATTTTACCAGACGCTCCCGATACGTCTGCTCGTAGCGCGACTCGCCGGGATCCACGTATTCCAAACCGTCTTTCAGAGCCCGGTACACCATCACCGCCAGCTTTCGCGCGGTCGCCGTGATCGCTTTGGACGCGCCCAAACTGGCTTTCATCCGTCGCAAGAACGCTCCCAGCGCCGTCGCCGAGTGGTGCAACGAGTTCGCGGCTATTCGCAGCGCGGCTGCTACTCGGTTCGCACTCGGACGAGTGCGACTGCTCTTCCGGCGGCCCGCCGATTCGCGGTTGTCGGGACTTAAGGCCAGCCAACTCGCGAAGTGCTTTTCCGACGGCCACTTCGACATGTCCGTGCCGATCTCGCTGATGATCTTCAACGCCGTGTGACTATCGATCCCCGTGATTCGAGTCAGATCCACCCCGACCTTCTGCTCCAACAAGTGCTGCGCGTCGAAATTCGGCGCTCCCTTCTTGTGACCTCGATGCTTCCGCGGCGCCTGAGGTAGTTTTTGTTCCACGGGGGTGAGTGGGGCACGATCATCCCACGATTTCAACGTCGCCTCGATCTGCACGTCGCACTCCGCAATCAGCAGTTGAGCCGCGCCATACAACGCCCGCGACTGACGCAGGGCAAACAAGTGCTCGTCACGCCATTCACCGGTGAGTGCCCGCGCCATTGTCACTTCATCGTGCTGACACAGCTCGCTCCGCAGACGGGCCAACTTCAGAGGATCACGCTCGCCGGCCAAGACCGCATCGATGATCCGCAGGCCCGTCACCCCGGTGATATCGGAGAGCACTTTCTCCAACTTCAGATTCATCTGCGTCATCGCCTTCTGCATGTGGCGGATGTGCTCCGCCGCCTGTTCGACCAACAACGCCCGCTGTCGCAAGTAGGCGCGCAGCACACAGGTCTGATCATCCGGACGAAACGCCGCCGCCAGCAAACCATAGGTGTGAAGTTGCTGCAGCCACTGGCAGTCGGCCACATCCGACTTACGACCGGGCACCGTCTTCAGCTTGCGAGGATCGACCAGCACGACCTCGAAGCCGCTCATCTGTAAGAGTTCATACAGCGGGATCCAATACACGCTGGTGGACTCCATCGCGACCGTCTTGATGCCGCACTTTCGCAACCACTCGACCAGAGCATGCAACTCATCCGTGAACGCTCCAAACCTTCGCACGGGCTGCGGATCGCGATCCGCCGGCACCGCGACGAAATGGAACTCGCTGTGGATGTCGATGCCCGCAGAATCCGGATGCACGGGAGCAATCGCTGGCGAACGATCGGCACCAGGCACTGTATTGAAAGATACATGACGTCGAGACATCGCACACATCCTCGTCGCTGAACGATCTAAAGAACCGTCGCACGCCGGGGTGCTGTGAGCGGCGATGGTGTGTCTTAAGCAATCTCTTGAACGGGATCCTGAGACTGCGTGGGCAAGGCCCTCTCAGCAACATGTCACCAATGATTGATTCGCCAGCCATCGCGACCAAACTCTTGCCGAGCACGAAGCATCAATGTCAGACCGGCCAACACACTCACAACGCCCCGGCGTAGTCTACAATCTCAGCCCTTGTCCCTCGCAAATTGTGGCGGCCCCCGGTGGGGAACTCTTGAGGGACACATGCGTTCTTGGGGGTACGACGGACTTGCAGTCCGTTGCTTCTCACGATGTTCGACGGACTATAAGTACGTCGTACCAGTGTTCCTCGCCCATTGTGGCCGCCCCCGGTTGGGGAGGTCCTGTTGGCGACTTACTGAAGTAGCTTCAGATCCGCTCGGAGCTGCTTAACCGCGAACTCCGCCTGACGAGCCCGTTCTCACCAATCGCCGCGTCCGACAATGACCTCACTAAGCACAGCCGAACGCCGAGAACTGAAACAGCCGCCGGTAACTGACCAAGAGATTTCCTAAATTGCGTTCCTTCGCTGATGGATACGAATCCAAAGAAACCCCGGAGTAGTGCAACAGGTCGTTAAATTAAAAACTACACCATCTTCCCCAGTCACCGGCAGTTTCATCAGGCCACCCGCGGCCCCCACGAACTGCTGACGGGCGAGCTCGAAAGCCACTGATTCGACGACCTGCCCCCGCCCGTTCTCTGCGTGAGCGACCCTGCGAAAATCCAACTCGCCCTCCGCCGAAAAACGCACTCCCCGTGCGCGCCTGCGCCCATCAAGAACCCGATTTGAACCAGCCCCAAAGTTCAAGCCAACCTGCCGCCACCTCTCAACTCGCGAGTCTGAGATGAGAATCAAGACTCCCCTCCCGGAGCCGTTGACCGAACAAACGAGTTTCCTATCATCCCGCCCACACACGGGATGTAGCTCAGCTTGGCTAGAGCGCTTGGTTCGGGACCAAGAGGTCGCAGGTTCGAATCCTGTCATCCCGACTTGCTGTAACTCTTGAAATTGCAATGAGTTGCAGCGGTCTTCAAGATGCCCATCGACACTCCAATCTGCCCTCAAAGGGCAGAGTTGGGGCAGAGATACGATGAGATTTCTGGAAAACATGCCATTCGTTGGACCGTCATCCGACGAATGATCGCGAGCCTTTCAGTCCGCTGGTTGATTGACTGAAAGAGGTGCTCTATGCGTTTTCCGAAACCGTTTTTCCGTGCGTCCAAGAATGCTTGGTACGTCCAACTGGGCAAACGCCAGATCTCGCTGGGAAGAGATCGCGAGGCTGCGTTCGTTCGCTACCGGCAGCTCGTTCTTGAAGAGACTGGCCAAGCGGCTGAGCCTGTGAGTCTGCACTCGGTGGCCGAGTTGCTCGACCTGTTCTTGGAGCACTCGAAGGCTAATCAAAGCGCCGCAACCTTTGAGTGGTATCGCAACTTCTTATCCAGCTTCTGCCAGGCGTGCGGCACGATCTGCGTGGGCGACCTGAAGCCGTTCAGTGTCACAAATTGGATGCTGAAGAAGACTTGGAACGACACGACGAAGAACAAGGCGATCGGGGTCTTGAAGCGTGCTTTCAACTGGGCTGTCGAAGAAGGGCTCATCAAAGAGAACCCGCTTCGAACAATGAAGAAGCCTGTTGCGAAACGTCGCGAAGTCGTCGTCACTCCTGAGCAGCGACAGCAGATCATGGATGCCGTTCGCGACCGAGCCTTCAAACAGTTCCTCACTGCCATGTCGCAGACGGGTGCTCGTCCCGGCGAGATTGCTGCGGTGACTGCTAAGGATGTGAATCTCGAAGCGGGCGTCTGGGTGATGCAGAAACACAAGACCGCCAAGAAGACCGGACGGCCCCGAACTATCTACCTCACTCCAACAATGATCGAGTTGTGCCGAGACCTCGTCGCCAAGCATCCCGAGGGGCCGATTTTTCGAAACTCGCGCGGCGTCGCTTGGACTCGCAACGCCATCCGCATTCGCTTCCGACGTCTGCGCGTGAAATTGAAATTACCCAAGGGAACGGTCTCATATTGCTTCCGACATGCGTTCGTGACCGAAGCGTTGGAACGCGGCATCCCCGATGCGACGGTCGCCGAATTGGTTGGCCATAGTTCAACTGAGATGATCCATCGACACTACAGTCATCTGTCGCAGCGACATGAGTATCTCGCGTCAGCCGCTGCGAAGGCCGTGAAGTAATTTCGTGGCATGTACTCGTCTTCAAAACGAAAACGCCCCTGCAAAGAGCCGTCACTCGATGCAGGGGCTGGCGAGCCTATTCAGCCCGCTGGTTGTTTCACGTGTATTCACTGCTACATCCGAATGTGTTTCAACGCGCGAGCGACTCCGGACTTCGACGAAGCTGAAACTGGGCCGGACTTGCGTTGTTCAATGAAGATCGAAAGATCGGACTCGGCAATGCGATAACCCTTCTGCCGGCCAATGCGGACGCGCGGGAGTTGGCCGGATTCGAGCAAGCCGTAGACGTTGCCCAGCGAGCAGCCGAGCAACTCGGCAACTTGTTTCGCGGTGAGCAGGCGACCGGGCAAAACGGTTTCTTCAGTGACTTGCGACATGGAATTGAGTCCTTGTGAGATTGCGAATTGAGGGATGAGCCAACGTCGAATTGCGTTACTCAGAGAGGACGACTTCTGCTTCACAGCTTTCAATCCATGCTTGAGCGAGTTGCAGCACTCGCAGGGCTTGAGGCAGTTCGGCGAGGTTGAAGTAGGACGTGTATTTGGCATCGTTGCCGTCCATGTAGCGGCGTTGGATGTGGACGCTGCGAATCGAACGGTTGCTGCCGTCGTCGTTCTTGATGTCGTGAAGAAAGACGGAGGCGGAGACGAAACCGATGCGAAATACCTTCTCGGGTTTGCGAGTGGCGGACATAACGAGCACCTTTTGTTGGCGATGACTCGACGCACTGCGTTCAAGATGGAGTGGCCAGCGAGTCATCAAGTCAATGGAGCCGCATCGACGCTTGATGCGACGAGATGAGTGCTCGGTCTCTCGATAGCGGAGAGCCGGATTGGAAATGGCAAGCGGCACGTTGCTCGCGATGATCGGTCTGGGATGAATGACTGGTCTGCGTTCAACGCGACTCACTGGTCTGTGCGACTCATGAGGACGTAATGCGACGCAGTCACGGCTCACCGGACTTCAGCAGTCACTCGATGCAACGAGTGCTACCGGATGGATTTGGGAGTAATACGAGTTACTCCCCTTTCGCGGACTTGGGCAACGGCTTGGCGTCTTTGCGAGCGCGAACTTTCACGGCTCGTTCGAGACATGACCAACACAGCGGAGCGTCTTGAATGAAGCCGTCGTTGAAGTCGACGGTTACGGCTTCTCGCTCCT
>CAZNMS010000572.1:0-5413 GCA_964573505.1 uncultured Planctomycetaceae bacterium
GCTTGCGCCGTTCCGCTACAACCGTTTTGACAATTTATTTTAGCGCGGATCCTAAATGGCACTCAGGGCCGCGCTGAGCGATTTCAACGTCGCGGAATCAAGAGCCGTTGTCGGTCCCGTGAAAGACATCTCTGCGCGATCGAGTCGGATGACTCCGTGATTGCCGAAGAGCGTCAGTTGCACGTCGGACGTCGGGCCGTGATTGACCGTAATGACGAGCGTCCGGCCTCGATCGTCGGTGCCCATCACATGCAGCAGGCTGCCGAGTGCTGAGCGACGCACGCGCCATTGAGTCGCCGCTAACTGCAAGGGGCCATCCATCATTTCTGTCGCGGCGAGAGCAGCCTCTTCGAGCGCGGTGTCAACGGGCACCTGCCAATGCATCCGCGCGCTGACGAGCACTCCGGCATGCTCGGTCGCCAGTGCCTGAGCGAGAGCCGCCTTCAATTCAACGGGGCGAATGTCCGTCGCAAACATTCCGTGCCTTCATGAATGGTGAATCGAGACCTTGATGGATCGGCGCGTTGACTCTCGCACGCAGGATGCCCGCTCTCGGCCGTCTTCCCTCTTAGTTCGTCGGCTCGGCCTTGCGATCCTGCGCGAGATGGGAACACGGATTGAAGTGGCAGGCAAGAGCCCCAAAGGGCAACGCCGTTAACGATTTTCGTGGCTGCGAAAATGGGCTTTACGAGGAAACGAGGATTCGGAAGAAGGCCAACTCTCGCACGAGCGTGCGGATGACATCGTTCGTTTGTCAGGAGTTGGGTCATGAAGAAGTCGCGCCAACATGGATCTGGGCGATCGGCTGCTTGCCAAGAAACGGCTCGCACTCAGATGCCGGCTGCAGGTCAACCTGAGGCCTCTGAGCGGCTCAATGGTCAGGTCCTTCTGAAGGCCGTGCGCTGGGCGATCGATGGCATCGTTTGCGACAGCTTGACCGGTCATGGCAATCGCACTTGGCAGGTTCATGGATTGGTGATTCTCACGCTCATGTGGGTCTGGGCGACGAACTCGACGCTCACGGGAGCCTTCAATGAGGCAGCCCAATGGTCGCTCGACTTGCTCGGCGAGGTCGCCGTCACCAGCTATCAAGGGCTCATGGGGGCGCTGGTAAGAATTACTCCACAGCTCTTGCCGCTCTTGATCAGTCAGTTGCAGCAACGCATGGAGACTGTTGGCGGGGATCACTTTCGCATCGCCGGTTGGGTGCCTTATGGCGTCCGGCAGATAGGAACTTACCGGTACGACGGACTTGTAGTCCGTCGTACGTCGTGAGAAGCGACGGACTGCAAGTCCGTCGTACCCCAAAAACGGGTGTGTTCCTCAAGACGCTGTTCTGCGGCGACGCGGGCTTTGTGGGATTCGAGTTGTGGCAGCACATCCGCCAGCACGGACATCACTTTGTGATGCGCGTCGGGAGCAACGTCAGACTGCTGCGCAAACTGGGAGCAGTGAAGGAGCGCGGGAACATCGTTTACTGCTGGCCTGACTGGGCCGCGAGAAAGCGCCAGCCGCCCATCGAGTTGCGTTTGATCGAACTGAGATTGGGAAAGACTCCGGTGTTTGTTGTCGCCAGCGTGACTGATCCAAACGAATTGTCGGACGAGACCGTGCGGCAGTTGTACGCGCTGCGCTGGGGCATCGAGCTTCAATTCCGCACGCTCAAGCAAACGTTTGGTCGCCGAAACTTGTTAAGCCGCACCCCCGACAATGCGTACGTCGAACTGCATTGGTCGATCGTGGGGCTGTGGATGATTCAACTGTTTGCGGTGAAGGCGCAGTTGTCTCTGGGAGAACCGCTCGAGCGAAGCAGTGCCGCATTAGCGATCCGAGTGGTGCGAGACATCTTCCATCATTGGACAGCCCTCGCGCTGCCGAGCGCGACTCTGGAGGAAAAACTACAGACAGCAGTTCTGGACCAATACACGCGGAGCAAAGAATCAAAACGAGCCCGCTACCGCCCCGACACAAAAGACAAACCCTCCGCCGGCAAACCGCAGCTCCTCACCGCCTCGCAACGCCACAGAAACCTGTGGAAACAGTGCCGTAAGTTAACCTCGCAAAATCCTTAACAGCGTTGGGGCTCTTCTTCGATCATGCACGTGCCCCACCATTCGACGATCCGCCCGGTGATTCGATTTCGGCGGCCGCGCGTTGAGTCATTCACTTAAGCCCTGCAAGACTGCGCTGCCTCCCCGTCGTAAACGAACGACTCCGCGATCACCCTTTCGTGAGAACAAAGTCGCGTCGGGCGTTTGCGGCTTTCTTCAAAGAAACCAATTCAATGGGCAAGAAACGCGTCAGCGACAACACCAAATTCATCCGTTGGATGGGGCCGATATTGGATGCACTTCGAGAGTTGGGCGGCGCGGCGTCGGCAAAACAAGTCGAAGAGTTGATTGCTCGGACTCATGACATCACGACGCCGGAGTTGGCGACGGTGCTGAAGTCGGGACAGACGCGGTTTTACAACCATCTGCATTGGGCTCGGCTGTATCTGACCTACGAAGAACTCATCGCATGCCCGAAGCCCGGACAATGGCAGTTGACCGAAGCCGGCCGCGAACGTCACCTAACCGAAGAAGCCGCAGCAGCAATTCACCGGAAGTGGGGTCGGCATCTGGCGGCGACCCGGAAACGTGCTGCGACTCTCGAGCGTTCGGAAGCGTCGAGAGATGGAGATGGCAGAGGCAAGGGCCAATCGCCGACCTCCGCATCGCAGGCCCGATGGATGGGACAAACTCTGGATGCCTTGAGGACTCTCGGTGGAGAGGGATCACCGAATCAGGTTGAAGAGTGCATTGCCAAAGCAAACGGATTCGAGACCGCCGCAGAATTCGTTAAGTCCGGAGAGGTGCGTTTCAAGAATGAGGTGGCGTGGGGACGTCAATACTTGGTCTACGAGGGGTTACTCGTTGATCCTCAAAAGGTCGCGCAGAAGCGAGGACGTTGGACGCTCACCGAACGGGGCTGGAACACAACACTCACAACGGACGAGGCGCTGGATGTTTTGCGTCGTTGGAGGAAATGGAATTCGGAACGACGTCGCGCAAAGAATGACGAAGCTTCGCATGCGACGGCGGACGTAAGTCAGAAGCCCTCGGTTCACGATCAATTGGAAGTCGAAGAGGTGCGTACTCCGCGCGTTCCATATGGGCTAACCGAGTGCTCCGCCGAAACGAACATCCCTGAAGCAACGCTTCAACGTTGGCTGAAAGCCATCGAACGCAAGGGGCAGGCAGTTCTCTACGGGCCTCCGGGAACCGGAAAGACGTATCTCGCCGAGCGACTGGCGCGACATCTCTCGAATGACGCCGACGGGTTTTATGACCTCGTTCAGTTTCATCCGGCCTACTCGTATGAGGACTTCGTGCAGGGGATCAGGCCGCAGACACGCGACAATGGTCAGCTTGAGTACTCCGTCGTTGCGGGGCGTTTCTTGCAGTTTTGCCAACAGTCGCGGCAGCGATCAGGACGCTGTGTGCTCATCGTCGATGAGATCAATCGCGCGAACCTCTCACGGGCCTTCGGCGAGCTGATGTACTTGCTCGAATATCGGAATCGCGACATTCCCTTAGCTGGCGGCGGTCGATTTCAGATTCCGGCCAACGTGCGAATCATCGGGACGATGAACACCGCCGATCGGTCAATCGCGTTAGTCGATCACGCACTCCGGCGACGGTTTGCGTTCATTGGATTGCAGCCGGATTTCGAGGTGTTGCGAAAGTTCCACCAGTCTTCTGACTTCAACGTGGCCCCGCTCATTGAACTTCTGACGAAGGTCAATCGGCAGATTGGCGACCGGCATTACGAACTCGGCATTTCGTTCTTCATGCGCACGGACCTCGGCGAGCACCTCGAAGACATTTGGAGTCTCGAGATTGAGCCGTACCTCGAAGAGGTGTTCTTCGACCATGAAGCGAAGCTCAACGAGTTGCGCTGGGATCGCATCAAGGGCGAAGTGCTTTCATGACCCAGCGAACCATCACGCTCACTGAGTACCGTCCGACGTCTCTAGCGATGGCAGAGATCTCGGCCATCGAAGGCGAATTGGTTTGGCAGAATTATCGAGACTTCGTCGACATCGACTTTCCGTCGCCAAAGACGAACCAAAGATGGTCATTGACCCCGCGTGGTTTCGTTGGGCATTTGCCTGTGACCGCTGACTTTGGCATTCGCATTCAACCGAAGGTCTCGTTGCAGAACTTGTTCGGCATGCTCGATTACGCCTATCGGCTGCGCAGCTTTCAAATTCTGAAAGGGTTGACCGAGTGCGAGTCTCTCGACGGATTCTTTGATCGTCTCGTCAGCATCTTGGCGCAACGAGTCGCCGATCGAGTTCGAAGTGGCCTTTATCGCGAGTACGTATCGCAGTCGGACTTATTGCCCATGGTTCGCGGCCGCATCGACTTGCCTCAACAGCTCAGGACTCACGGCGTCAGCGGGATCAATTGCCAGTTCGAAGATCACACACCGGACTTGGCGAATAATCGAATCCTGTTGTGGACGCTGTGGCGAGCACTTCGCACCGGTCTATGCAGCGAACTTGTCGGTCGAGCCGTGCGACGGGTTGTTCGGACTCTTCAGTCATCAATCACGTTGACGCCAGCAACCGCGCGCGACTGTGCTCAGCAGTCGTATCACCGCCTCAACGAAGACTACCGCGCGCTGCATGCTCTCTGTCGCTTGCTGCTGGATAATCTTGGGCCATCGCATGAGATCGGCGAGCAGGCGATGCTGCCTTTCATCGTCAACATGAACCATCTCTTCGAGATGTTTGTGGCGGAATGGCTGAACTCGAATCTTGATCCTCAATTCGTCTGCCGACTTCAAGACAGCGTCTCAATCGGAGAGCAAGGCGCATTCGTCTTTCGAATCGACTTAGTCCTGTGTAATGCAAACACCATGAAGCCTCTGTGCGTCATCGACACGAAATACAAGACTCCCGAAAAGCCATCGCAGGCCGACATCAATCAAGCGGTGACCTACGCGACGCTGAAGGGATGCCAACACGCCGTTTTGGTCTATCCACAGGAGCTAGCTCAACGTCTCGATGTCCTGATTGGCCCCGTGCGAGTGCGGAGCTTGAGCTATCGGCTCGATGACAACCTCGAAGAGTACGGTCGCCGATTCTTGGCGGAATTGATGGGCGTCATCAGCCCGGCTTCATGACGAGGTCGAGAGTGAGTGAAGGCACTCCAATTCGCCCGCAGTCGTCCAAGAATGAAAAGAGCAGAAGTGAATCAGAAAAGGAGTCGTGTATGCGTACTCGTTCCCAAGCTCTGCTTTGGAACGGGCCTTCGGGAAGCTCTTGCTTCCCGTCCGGTTCTGACTCGGCTCGCGAGTCAAGCTGCGAGCGGCAGACGGCGTCTTCTCGTAGCGGTCTTTGACCTGATCGATCATCGGAACAAGC
>CAZNMS010000573.1:0-5408 GCA_964573505.1 uncultured Planctomycetaceae bacterium
CGTCGACTTGAATTCGTCGCCCTCGCGATAGGTTTTTCTTGATGAGGGAAACCTTGGGATACTTGCGAGTGCCTTCAGGCGTCTTGATGACGTTCTGAAAGACGCTCGCCGAGATGCCCGCTGTGCGGAACACCTTCCAAGGTTTTGTGACTGATGGGGTTGCCGACTTGTCTGACATAGTGATGGGGGGAAAGGAAATAGTGCTCCGCTCACAGTGAGACGGAGCAAGTAATAAAATCCACACCACAGTCGGTGCCCAAGCTGTCCCTGCCAGCGTGAGTCCCGAACATGGTTGGGGTGTGGCTGAGCCACGAGGACATGCTCAGGACTCCGTTCGAGTCACCGAGCAGGTTGTTTCGATGACGTTAGTCGCCGGCGCGATTGCCATCAGTTCGCCGGAACAATAGCTTGCGGATGTGCCCCACTCGGCCGCTTAACTGTCGTCAATATGCGACAACGCCAAGCAATGTCTCGGCATGTGCTGCACCTACTACTACCGACATCAGGCTCGCAGTTATCCTACGACCTACTGTCTGCGGAAGGAGGACCGAGTGGGGCACACTTTTCCCTCGGGGCCATGTTTATGAATAGTAGAGATGATCTTGCCGCCGCATTGGATATTCCTACGGCGAAATTGCGGAAAATACTTTACGGCGCGAAATTGCGTCTTCACTATCGCGATTTCTTTATTACCAAGCGATCCGGAAAGCAAAGGCAAATCTCGGCTCCACCGCTTGCCATTCTCGCCTTACAGCAAACTGCCGTTTCGATTCTTTCAGTGCAATACGAACCGCCTGTATGCGCGCACGGATTCATTGCAGACCGAAGCATTATTACAAACGCCCTGCGGCACGTTGGCCGTCGCCACGTCGTGAATATAGACTTAAAAGATTTCTTCCCGTCGATACATTTTGGCCGAGTTCGCGGCGTCTTCCTAAATGCACCATTTAATTACGGCGATGAGGCAGCGGAAACGCTTAGTCAAATCTGCTGTCGGCATGACGGCACTCTGCCACAGGGTGGTGCAACGTCGCCAATCGTTTCCAACCTCGTCTGCCGGGGGCTCGATAAGGATCTGATGGATTTCGCCAAGCGTCGCGGCCTGACATACACACGTTACGCCGATGACCTGACCTTTTCGACAAACCACACAACACTTCCCCGAGGGATTGTAAAGGAAATTAGCGGAATATTAGTTGCTGGGGAAGAAATCGAATCACTTGTTCGGAAGCATTCCTTCGAGATTAATCAAGCCAAAGTGTCTCGGCGGGATTTTACTTCAAGGCAGGTTGTCACTGGCATCACTGTGAATCAATTCCCGAACATTCCCCGTCGTTACTTGCGGCAGATCGAGGGCGGGCTCTTCGCGTGGGCGAAACATGGCTATGACGCCGCGAACCACGTTTATCGAACGACCTATTCACTAAGAGAGAACGGGGCGAAGCATTTAGTAAATGTACTGCGAGGTCGGCTTGACTATCTCAGAATGGTCCGAGGGCCAAACGATTTTATTTTCCGTCGCCTGTCGCGAAGATTCAATCGTCTATGTCCCGATCAAGCTGTGCGTTTGCCTTCAATTGCAGACTTGGCTTCCAGTCCTCTTCATAACTCAACCCCGCGATCGGATTGGAGCCACTGGATTGATAAATACGCAGCTTCCGTGTTTCTATTGCAAATTACGAACTCCGATGGCGATATCAACTGCGGATCTGGCTTCGCCGTCGGACACGGAATTGTCGCAACGGCTGCTCACAATATTGTGGACGCTCGCGGTAACCGACGCACCTTAGAAGTATCCTCTGCAGGAGAATTATACGGTCCGTCGTGGGCCAAAACCGCAGTTCCCGATAGTCAAGAAATAGATGTTGGCGCGGTTTTCGTTTCTGAGTTATCGAGATGTATTCCTATTCCAACTCAATTGCGACTTCCGAGGGTTGGAGAAGCAGTTGCTGCCATTGGATTTCCAACAATCCCACAGCGGGATAAGGCTTTGGTTATACATGTTGGAACCGTTGAGGCGATCCCCACGGACTACCGACGAAGCAAGCGATTCATTCAAGTAAGTTTTCAAAGCGGTGGAGGATTAAGTGGCGGCTGCCTAATTGATAAAGCGGGATTTGTCATTGGAGTGATGGTCGAAAATGTTTTCCTTTCAGCATCTCCCATCCGGAACGCAGGGGAGGATGGTTCGGCATCTGGTGAGGCTGCTGCTCCAAGTCGACCTTACGGGCAAGCTATTCCAATAGAGTATTTTGATGAAATGCTTCCGGACCTTTGGTGGGAAGGAATACCTGCCGAAGCGGCAACAGGGCGGAGTGAGTGCAACGAACTCTGACCACCGCCCAGCACCGCAGGCATCCAGCCAAGGGTTGTGAGGCCCCGCCGAACAAGCCTTGGCGACCCCGAAACGGTTGGGGGGGAAACAACATACAAAAACAGTCCCCGACGGGGCTCAGAGTTTCGGCCCGGACCACCGTCGGAACTAGTGCCGGAACCACCAACGGACCACCTCCGGAACCCCTCAGAATTGGTCGTTTGTCAAGTCGATCTGATTGCGCAGCCGCAAGCCGCGCGAGACCATAAGCGCGATGACTTTTGGCGGAATCACCACCGGCCCCGATCCTGATTTGGAGTCGATCGACGAGCGTCGCTTTCAAGCACAACTCGAACTGTGGTACGTGAAGCGACGCGACGAAGTTGTTGAGCGTCATGAGCGACTCGCTGAGCGAACTGATCTCACGTCCGAAAGAATTCGCTTCTGGCAACAAGTTGCTCGCACTCAATACGCAGAACTCACCGGCATCAAGATGGAGCAACGCGACGAGTATCTCGCACAACTCGAAGAGGCCGCCGAATACGGTCACGCGACCGTCGCTGAGATTCGCGACGCGGTGCGGTCCAATCAGAGAAATCTTTTGCCGCGCGTTTTCGTGCCATCAGGAGCTTGGTTGTCGACGTTCCGTTGAAAAACGTGCGTTTATGCAGCAGCGCATTGCGAATGTTGAGCAGAAGTTCTGAATGCGGTGCCTGAAGTTTTCTTGACAAGAGTGGTCACGGCCTGACGCTTGAAAAAGCGTCGGCGTCGGCGACGATTACCGCTATCTGAGTTCAGTGAACTGGTCACTGAGTTTGCGTATTAAGTTTAATCGCCGAAGATAAGACGGAGCCCAAAATGTCCGACCAGATCGAGTATGCCGGATTCGGAGCAAGCGAATTTGTTGATAATCCTGAGCCGCGCGTCCCTTGTGTGCTCATTCTCGACACGTCCGGGTCGATGAGTGAGGTCGTTGCAAACTGCGGCGAACTGACTGGGGAGACCGTTATGTCGGACGGGCGCCAGTACAACCTCGTAAAAGGCGGGACGACCCGAATCGATCTACTGAATCAGGGATTGGTTACTCTTAAGGAAACGCTCGCGGCCGACTCACTAGCCAGCCGTCGAGCTGAAATAGCGATAGTAACATTCGGCGACGCCGTAACCGTAGTCCAAGACTTCGTCACGGCAGAAAACTTCCAACCGCCCCAACTGCGGCCTGCCGGTCTCACCCCTATGGGGCAAGCAATTCATGCCGGGTTAGAGATGATAGCCAAACGTAAGGGAACATACCGTGCAGCAGGAATTGCCTACTATCGCCCTTGGATCTTTCTTATCACTGACGGCGAGCCAACCGACGATTGGCAATCAGTTGCCGTAGAGGTGAAGCAAGGCGAGACCTCAAAATCATTTGCATTTTTCACAGTGGCAGTGGATGGAGCAAATATGAATTTGCTGGCTCAAATCTCTGTGCGTCCACCAGCCAAGCTCAAAGGCGTAAACTTCCGCGAAATGTTCCTATGGCTATCGCAATCAATGCAGGCGGTTTCCCAGTCATCCCCCGGCGACACCGTACCACTTCAAACTCCTGGGTGGTGTGAGGTCTAAGTGCTCTATGTGGAAGTTAATCTTTGGTAGTGTGCAAGGTACGTCGCACGTCCAGGCGGAAGTGCCGTGTCAGGATTACTGTGCGGGAACGATCAATGGGACAACTCTAATCGCCGCGTGCGCTGACGGCGCAGGCAGTGCCGAGTATTCGCAGTTGGGATCCAAGGCGGCAGTTGAGCGATTTTTGGAAGTCGCTTCGGGAGCCTCAGAACCAACCACGGAGCAGCTTGAGGCATGGGTCGATTCCGCTCGTGCCCGTGTCCTAGAAGTTGCGACAGAGAACGGCTTAACGCCCCGACAGCTCGCGTGTACTTTCCTTGCGGCGCTGGTTGGCGACGGCTGGGCAGCCTTCGCCCAATTGGGGGACGGTATAATCGTATTCGATGGGCCAGTGGGCTATGACTTCGCTTTCTGGCCAGACAATGGAGAATACGCCAACACAACCCACTTCCTCAGCGAGGACAACTTTCGGCATCATCTGCGAATCGAAATCATCGCGCAAAATATTTCCGAGTTGGCAGTGCTCACCGATGGCCTACAGATGCTTGCTCTCGACATTGCCGGAGCGAAGGCTCACGAGCCCTTTTTCGCTCCACTATTCAAGACTTTGAGGAATGGATCCGACGTGGCTGGCCTACAGGTCGCCCTTATGGAATTCATGGCATCCAAGCGCGTCAACGACCGCACTGACGACGACAAGTCCCTACTACTCGCCACGCGAATTTCGGCAGATGTCCCGCTCAACCTACCCGACACATCTACATGACCATTTAGGTAATGAAGTACGACTTCCAAGCAAGCCTTTCGCGACCGGTGGCGAAGGGGCGGTCTTCGATGTCGTGAACCGTCCCGACCTAGTTGCCAAGCTTTACAACAGGCCGCAAAGCCGTGAGCGATGCGACAAGCTTCAAGCGATGGCCAAGCTGTGCAACACTGACTTGCTGAAGTTTGCGGCGTGGCCCACAGCAACTCTCCACAGTGCCAACTCAGTGAAGGTCGAGGGCATTCTCATGCCTAGAATCTCTAATTACGAGGAGATCCACTGTCTCTATAGCGTGGCACAGCGCAAGAAGACTTTTCCGGAAGCCGACTGGGGCTTCCTGCTGCATACAGCTCGCAATTGCGCTATTGCCTTCGAGAGCATTCATTGCCAAGGTCACGTGGTCGGTGACGTCAGCCAAAAGAATGTATTGGTTTCAAAGAAGGGGACTGTTGCGTTAGTCGATTGCGACTCATTTCAAGTAAACGTGGGACGTCGCGTATTCCGCTGTGGCGTAGGCACACCCGAATATACACCACCCGAGTTACACGGAAAGAAATTCTCCAATTTGGACCGTGACTCAAACCATGATCAATTCGGCATGGCGGTCCTGATTTTTCACCTTCTCATGATGGGTCGCCATCCCTTTGCAGGCGTGCCACAGTTTAATACGGGCTCATCGCGAAACAGTGGGGGTAAGTGGAAAAGAGCGGACAGACTAGTTCT
>CAZNMS010000574.1:0-5383 GCA_964573505.1 uncultured Planctomycetaceae bacterium
CAAACCCGATCGCGCTGCTGATCGCAAAGGCGAACGAGCAGCACTACGAAGTCCCCGCCGGGTTCTATGAGCACGTGCTGGGGCGACATCTCAAATACAGTTGCTGTCACTTCGGGCCGAACGCGAAGTCGCTTGAGGACGCTGAAGCCGAGGCGCTGAGCATCACCTGCGAACGCGCGGAACTCGCGAATGGGCAACGCATTTTGGAACTCGGCTGCGGATGGGGTTCGTTGTCGTTGTGGATGGCCGAGAACTATCCGACGAGTGCGATTACGGCGGTCTCAAACTCAGCATCGCAGCGTGAATTCATTCTGAACCGAGCGGCTGAGCGCGGACTTAAGAACTTGCAGGTGCTGACGTCGGACACGAACGACTTCGAGACCTCGGAGCGATTCGATCGCGTCGTCTCGGTCGAGATGTTCGAGCACATGCGAAACTACGAACTGCTGTTGTCGCGGATTGCCGAATGGCTCGAAGTTGGCGGCAAGCTCTTCGTGCATATCTTCTGTCATCGAGACACTCCGTATGTCTTCGAAACCGAAGGCGCCGCGAATTGGATGGGGCGCTACTTCTTCTCGGGCGGCACGATGCCGAGCGACGACTTGCTGTTTCACTATCAACGCGACCTCTCGTTGCGAAAGTGGTGGCGCTGGAACGGCACGCACTACGAACGCACGAGCAACGAATGGCTAAAGAGGCTCGACGCCGCGCGCGCCGACGTATGGCCGGTGCTTGAAGCGACATATGGTCGAGAGAACGCCGCTGTGTGGCTGATGCGCTGGCGATTGTTCTTCATGGCCTGCGCCGAGCTCTTCGGATTCCGAGACGGCAACGAATGGTGGGTCTCGCACTATCTCTTCGAACGCATGCGGTGAGGCACAGAAGCTTCGCCCCAATCGTCACGTCGCACCGAACAACAACGAATCGCCGCAGTCCTTATGACAAACGTCACTTCTCGCATTGAACTCGCCCCGCCGCCGATTCGCTCGCAGAGCGATTGGGTGCCGAGCATCCCGAGCGTGCGGCCGTTGAAGATTGGCGGCGTTGAGATCGGACTGCCGGTCGTGCAAGCGGCACTCAGTGGCTACAGCGACTGGCCGATGCGAGTTGTTGCGCGGCGACTGGGCGCGCCTTACGCATTGGCTGAGGTCATGATCGATCGCTTCGTGAATGACCTGAAGGATCGGCAGAAGACCCGACATCACCTGCTCGTTACGGATGAAGAGCATCCGGTCGGGGCTCAGTTGATGGGTTCCGATCCGCAAGACTTTGAGCCGGCTGCTCGGCGATTGGTGACGGCGGGCTTTGATGTGATCGACATCAATTTCGGCTGCCCGGTAAAGACGGCCGTCGGCGGATGTCGCGGCGGCTACCACTTAGGTCAGCCGCATGTCGCTCTCGAGATCGTCGACCGCGTGCGAGCCGTTGTGCCGAGTGTAATTCCCGTGACACTCAAGATGCGGCGCGGATTGGATGACTCGGACGAGAGCGAAGAGTTCTTCTACCGCATTCTCGACGGCGCCTTTGCTCGCGGAGTGGCCGCGATCACGGTGCATGGTCGCACGGTCGAGCAGAAGTATGTCGGGCCGAGTAACTGGGACTTCCTGCGCGCGGTCAAGCTGCATGTAGGAACTCGTACAATCATCGGCAGCGGCGATGCATTCACCGCCCGAGCTTGCGTTGAGATGTTGAGCTACACCGGGGTCGACGGTGTTTCGGCGGCGCGCGGCGCGATTGGCAATCCATGGATTTTCGCGCAAGTCAAAGCGCTGCTCGCCGGAGACCCCGAACCGCAACCCTCGCTGAGCGAGATGCGCGAAGTGCTCGGCATGCAATACGCGCTGTGCCGCGAGGTCTACGACGAGCGAACGGCACTGGCGACGATGCGAAAATTCGGCATCAAGTTCGCGCGACTGCATCCGGAAGAAGAGTCCGTCCGGGACTCGTTCGCTGCGATCCGAAGCGAAGCCGAGTGGCAAAACGTGATAACATCCCGCTTCGTTTAACCGCGTGCCCATCGGGCCGCGCTTCTGCCTGATAGCGGCATCCTTTGTTGTGTTGACTCGTAAGATGGCCGCCCTCGGCCGTCGGTCTTTCATGCAAGCGCCGAAAGAGCGAGTGCATCCGCGACGCGGGCAAGACATCTGACGCATCGACTGCCGGTGCGAGTCGACCGCCTCTACGATCTCACCGCTTTTCACGATCCCCTTCTTCGAGTCTTGCCGGACGGGTGCATGTCTAAGGTCAACGTCAACGCGATTGCTAAGAAGCTGATTTCGAACGTCGAGCAAGTCGTCATCGGCAAACGGCAAGAGATCATCTTGTGTCTTGTCGCGGCGTTCTCTGAAGGGCACGTGCTGCTCGAAGACGTGCCCGGAGTCGCGAAGACGATGCTCGCTCGGGCATTGGCGATCAGCTTCGGCGTCGACTTCAAACGAGTCCAATGTACTCCCGACTTGCTGCCGAGCGACATTACCGGCGCGTCGATCTTCAATCCGAAGACAACCGAGTTTGAGTTCCGCGCCGGGCCGCTCTTTACGCATGTGCTGCTCGCGGACGAGATCAATCGCACGACGCCGCGCACGCAAGCGGCGTTGCTCGAAGCAATGGCCGAACGACATGCGACTGTCGACGGCACAACGTATGAGCTCGAACGCCCGTTTCTCGTCATCGCGACTCAAAACCCTGTTGATCAGGAAGGCACGTTTCCTCTGCCGGAAGCTCAGCTTGATCGGTTCTTGATCCGGCTGAGTCTCGGCTATCCCGGTCGCGAGCAAGAGGCGTCAATGCTCGATCGGCTGCAGAAGGAGCATCCGATTGATCGGCTTGAACCGGCAGTCGCGGCGACGGACGTCGTTGCTTGCCAAAGAGCAACGCGGGAAGTGGCCGTTGATCCGAAAGTGCGCGACTACATGCTCGATCTTGTGTATGCGACGCGCGAGCACGCCGACATCTTGCTCGGCGGGAGTCCGCGCGCGTCGATCTCGTTGTATCGAGCCGCTCAATCATTGGCCGCGATTCGAGGCAACAGCTTTGTGTTGCCGGACGATGTGAAGCGAGTCGCGCCGGCGGTGCTCTGTCATCGCTTGATCGTGCGGCCCGAAAGTCGGCTTCGCAAAGTGACGGCAGCGAAGCTTGTTGAGGATCTGCTGAATGAGATCGCGGTGCCGACGATGAAGGGCGGCAATGACTTGCTGTAATGATTGTGACAGTGGCCGATGGGCGAATGCCGCTTCATTGCTAGGAGCTTGTCCGAGAAGCCGTAGCTTGGGATTCCATCCCGAGCGGCAGCGGGAGAAAGACAAGTCAAGGCGTTTCGACTTGTCGTCAGTCGTTGCTACGGGGAGTCGCCTTTGACGGCAAAGTTTGATTTGGTGGGATGCCGTTTTGCCGCCGAGGCTCGGGATGGAATCCCAAGCTACGGCAGCGTCGCTCAACAACGAAGGCGTGACGAACCAACAAAGGGACGCGAATGCTGCCGCAAGACGAACAGCTTCGAGCCGAGTGGCTGAGACATCTCCGCATCGTGCTGCTGGCGATCGGGGTCTTCGTGCTCGCTGCGGCACTTGAGGTTCGCGAGGACGAGAAAGTCGCGCTGCAACTTCTGCCGTCGTTGCCGGCGCCGGAGACGTGCCCGAGTCGCACCTGCTTTCATCTCGATTGCCCCGCCTGCGGTTTGACGCGCAGCTTCGTGAAGCTCGCTGCCGGTGACATCGCAGGCTCGGTGCAGAAGCATCGACTCGGATGGCTCGTCGCACTCTTTGTCGCCGGACAAGTTCCGTTTCGGATCGCTCTGATGCAGGCCATTTCCCGCACGGGGCAACGCCGCTCGATCGGCGATTGGCCGCAGTGGTTCACGGTAAGCGTGCTTGTCGCCGTGCTTGCGAACTGGCTGCTCAAACTCTGCGGATGGTGAGTGCGTCTGCGAGTCTCGGAGTCAGGCTGACTCGTCGTAGCATGGGCTTCAAGCGCGTGCTCAATGGCGAGTTGAGCAGCGAGGGGTCGGGGCTACGAAATTTGGAAATTGGGCGGAGGAAAGGTCTGCGCGCGGGGCATTTTGCTTTCCGCCCAATTTCGAAATTTCGTAGACCCGACCCCAGTGTTTGAGCCCGAGCTGCGGCTCTGTGCGATTTTTGCATCTCAAGTTGAAGAACGATTTGGTGACTCGGCGCGGCTTAGATAACGTGAGCGCCGATCTATCACGCGATTGCGTGAGTCCTACCGGACGATCGTCTGGCGCCGTTCTTCATTCTTGGTAGTGAAAGAGGTGTGTCATGAGAACTACAGAGCGAAAGGGGTTGAGCGCGATCGATGTCATTGTCGTGCTCGTCATCTTGATGGTGGTAGCCGCGCTGGTGTTACCGGCCATTCAAAGTACTAAGTGCGACAATCGCCGCAGCGACTGCAAGAACAAGCTGAAGCACCTCGGCATCGGGTTGCACAACTATCATGAGACGTTTCGGACGTTTCCTCCCGGATGGGTCGCCGTCAGAGGTCCGATGTCGGGCGAGCATGAGCAGTCTGCCTATGGATGGAATACTTACATCCTGCCGTTCCAAGATTCGGGGACCGGATTGTTGTACAAGAAATTCCAAACATCCGGTGCCGGTGATCCATCGTTTCAGTTTCAAGCGGCGAACGGGGTGACGTTCGCCGGAACCGTTCTTCCTGGGTTTCGTTGCTCGAATGATCTCGGCGAAAGCCAAGATCTGACATCCAGCGTGCCGACAATGGCGACGACCAATTACGTCGCGAACTTCGGCGTCGGCATTCCCGAGCGGCAGCACGCTCAACTCTTCATGCAGGGCATCTTTGGCGAGAACTCGCGCATTCGCATTCGAGACATCCGCGACGGAACAACGAACGTCGTCTTGCTGGGCGAGCGGCGTCAACCGCGCCAAGGGACGTATTGGCAACCGGGCAAGATTGATGGCTCCTTCAACTCGTACTGGGCCGGAATCCCGAGCGGAACAAGTCCACTGGCGATCGTCGGCACGGCGACCGAGGGAACTCTGCCACAGGTTGACTCCGCGCAAGCCGCAGCACGACTCAAGGCCATCGAGTCGGATCTGCTGAATCTCGCAGGCCCGTTGAATGGGACGAACGGCCCGTCAGGCGCACTGCGCGTCCTGCGGATCAACAAGCTGCGTGACGGTTCTCCGTTATCCGGGGCCAATGAAGGGCGAGTGAGCGGCGGCTACAGCAGCTATCACCGGGGGGGAACTCAGATCTTGCTCGGCGATGGCTCGGTCCGCTTTGTGAGCGATTCGGTCGACGTGCAGACCTACATCAACATGATGCGCCGCGCTGACGGAGCAGTCCTCGGTGAGTTCTAGCGAGGTTGCACCTCAGACCAATGGTCGCCTTTCGCTCCGCGAAAGAG
>CAZNMS010000575.1:0-5382 GCA_964573505.1 uncultured Planctomycetaceae bacterium
CGATCGCTTCGCTGGCGGACAAAGTGCTGAAGACCGTCAAGCACGGCACTTCAGCCGAAGCCGCAACGCTCTCGGTCGAGATCTCGGAAGCGACCATTCAAGAAGCAATGCTCGCCGCGCCGGTGCTGATGCAACTCGCTCCGCCCGGACTTCCGATTCCGGGCTTGCCCGGCCCTCAACCTCAGTAGTGAGCGGCAGAGCTTGTGCGAGGCTGAGTAGCTTGGACTTCCAGTCCGTGCTGCTTTTTGGCCTTCCCGTCTTCCGCCTCAAACAGACGCTGCTCAGCGCAGGCGAAGAGCACGCCTGAGAAGGTCCTCACCGGGCGGTCCGGCACAATGGGCGAGGAACACCAGTACGACGGACTTGTAGTCCGTCGAACCTCGTGAGAAGCGACGGACTGCAAGTCCGTCGCACCCAAAACGGATGTGTTCCAGAGAAGGTCGCAGAGAGTCGTGGTTCGCTCCGAGGCTGTGATCTTTTCGCCCCCGGCCTTGCGCCGGGGGTTCAGCGGCCTTTGCGCTACTTAAAATCAAGGGCAATTTGAGTAGCGCAAAGGCCGTTTAACCCCGAGGCCGGGGCCCCCTCTGGGTCGCGGGGGCGATTTAATCACAGCCTCTCCGCGAACCAACGTCTGATGTCTCTACAGATTCGCCCCCGTGATTCATTGAGTTGAAAAGCGTTGGTTCGCGGAGCGAAGCACGACTATCAACGACTCCGTCCGCAACGCGCCGCCCCCTTCATCGAACGCGATAAGGCCGGCTGAGGCAGTCACTGGTGATGTCGATGAAGCGCAACAAGAGATCTTGAGCGCTCATCACGCCGATGCGCGGTGTTACGGCGACATGCTCATATGCAACGGAATCGCCCGCTTCGATCCACAAACCGTTGGCAGGGCTCAAGAGCAAGCTGTCGTTGTCTCGATCAATGGCGAAGGCTTCACACAGTCGAGCTGGCCCGCATGTAAGATTCGTGACAGCGCAACCCTTGCGGCGTTCTTGCATTAGCGGCAGCCCCTGCACCGGTTCGACCGCTCGAATGAGAACCGCGCTGCCGATGCCTTGCGATTGAGTGACCGCGTTCATGCAGTAGCGCGAGTGGATGGCATAGACATAAGCCCGACCCGGTCGCCCAAACATCGACGCATTGCGTCGAGTCATCCCGCGAAACGCATGCGACGCCGGATCATTCGCCGCGAGGTAAGCCTCAGTCTCGACAATGCGTCCGGCCGTGCGACCTGCCGCCGTCCGCCGAAACAAGATCGTCCCCAACAACTCGCGCGCGACAACTTCCGGAGCCCGATCAAAAAACGAAACCGGCAACACCTTCCGCTTCAACGAAGCCATGACCTCTGGGCTCAAGTTACTCGGCCTTCCAGGTTGCTCGAACGACGCGCTCCCATTCATCAGCCATCAGTTGATGGCCTCGATATGTCGGATGGACTCGGTCCCAAATCCAGTAGTCCGCCGGAGCACGTTCATTCGCTGCGTCAAAGACCTTTTGAAATTGGACCAACGCCGCTCCGTGTTTCTTGGCCAGACGAGCGACGATCTCTTGTCGCTTCAGAATGCTCTCGCTGATCGGGCCAGAGTGTTTCACGAAGGGCTCACAGAGCACGAACTTCACCTTCGGGTTAGCGGCTTTGGTTTCGGTGAGTAGCTTGTCGTAAGTCTGCTCGTACTGATCGAGCGGCACATTGCGACCATCGTCATTCACTCCAATCAAGATGCTGAGCACGTCTGGCTTCAGATCGAGCGTGTCCTTCTGCCACCGCTTCTCCAGATCGAGCACCGTGTTACCGCTGATGCCGCGATTGATGAAGTCGAGCTTCGCTTCGGGAAACGCCGCCCCATGTCGAGCCGCGATGATGAAGGCATAACCGTGGCCGAGAATGTGATTGGGATCGGCACTGCGTCCGCGATTCCCGTCAGTGATGGAATCACCTTGGAACAGAATGCGAGCATTGGGAGCAAAGGCCCCAATGGGCTCGACAGCCAGCACAACAGAATGAGCCGCCGCAGCAAACGCCATCAGGACGGAGAGGAGTTTCAGAAGCATAAGTCTCTCTCGAAGTGGATTTCGGTGTAACGAAAAGTACTCTCCCGAATCAGGAACACGACGAATCTCAGAAGGTATGCGTCTGAGAATTCCGGATCGGCAGAACAACTCATGTTGCAACTGCACCATGAGGCTCACCATTTCAGCGCTTCGGGAACATCGCGGAAGAGTTTTCGTAGTTCGGGAATGTCGGCTTGCTGTCGCTGCATTTCTTGCCACACAGCAGGATGCGGGTGCGTGCGAAAGTTGGATTGCAGCCGACTGAGTTCGAGCTGGCTCGCGCCGCCGTCTCTCGCGTCGCGATACTCCTTCAACATGGCGCGATAAGCGTTGAAGGCGCTGCGGCGAGCGCGTTTCAGGAGCTCTCGTTCGTTGAGTCGCAAGACTCTGATCGTGTAGTCCGCCCGTGCGTAATCACGAGTCCCTTCTGCGGCGATTGGCTCGAAGCGAAACGTGCCCATGAGATCCAACTCCATGAAGTCGAGTGGATTCTCAATTCGAGGATCGATCAAGACGGGCTTGCCACTTACTGGCGGTTCAACAGGATCACTGGGGCCGCGACCCACTTCGGTCCATTTCCTTGCTGTACCCACAAAGACCGCGAATTGGTTCTTCTTCGGTCCGTTACAAGTGCCGCAGCTATAGGTGTAGTTCTCCCAGACAAAGACCCGCTCGGGATACAGATCCTTCGGCCAAACATGCTCAACTTCATCGGGTTGCGAGACCTCACAGTAGCAGCATCGACCAGCATCTCCGCACAACTCGGTGAGTTTCTCACGCACAACTTTGAAGACTGAGTTTTCCTTCTTGTTGCGAGATCCAAAGAGCGCCTTTGCTGCCGCGACTTGCTCGGCATAAGTCGCTACCGAGTCGACCTCGCCTTGATAGGCCTTCAACTTGTCGGCAGTCGTTTGGGGTAGCGCGACATCGGGCAAGCGAATCATCGTTAGCCCTCCATTACCGCATCAGACGCAATGCCCGGCAGGATCGAACGCAGATGCTGTAACTCTTTTTGCTCGGTCGCAGTGAGGCTGTGTCGTCGCTTCTTAAGGTTGAGTTGAGCCAATCGCTGCTGCTTGAGCTGCCCGCTTTCAGACCGTGTGAGATTCACTCCGAAGAGATCAGTGTCGTAGGCATCAAGGATGTCGCCGTAGAGCAAGCGGTCTAACTTCGTTCCTTGAATCTTTTCGACGTTTCCTTTTTGCCCCGGTGCGGGCAGTTGCCAAACAGTGCCATGCTCAGCCGCCTGACAGACCAATGGACTATGTGTCGTGACGATGAATTGCAGCTTCGGAAAGTAACGACGGAACCAGGGACCAATCGCGCGCTGCCAAGACGGATGCAGATGAGCGTCGACCTCATCAATGACGACAACTCCTGGTAGCGGAATATGCATCTCGCCGCCCTCGATCACCTCGAAGACTTTCTCTGATCCATATCGCCGAACCATCTGGCGGATCATCTCAAAGGTCATGCTCAGCACCGAGCGATAGCCATCACTCAGCAAATTGACCGGCACCAGATTCCCGTTGCCGTCGACGAAGATCACGCCGTTTGACGAAACGCTCTTCAGTTTCGTCTTAAACGGCAACAACTCACCCTGATTGATGAATTTCTTGAGCAACTCAAGACAGTCACCTTCTGGATCCTTCTCAAGCTTCTTCACGCGCAGTTGCTTGAGCCATTCGAGGCAGTCGAGTTGCGCCGATTCTTCGCCGAACACAGAAAGATGAGGTGCCAAGTGCGGATGACTGTGAAACAGCCTTGCGACGTTGGAATAACCGCCCGAGAACCTTCGGAAGGGGCCATACGACGCGCAAAACCATCCGGAACCAGAACTCCAGAGGTAGCGGCTGTCGGAATCCTTTGTTGCGACCAATTGAGTCCCTTCAAGGACCCGATTGAAAATGAGCCCCGCGTCGACACCACCATTTCCTTTGATGCCGGGGCGATCGAGTGTCCGGTCAGGAATGATTTTCAGCAGCACGCATCCGGCATCAACCCCGCGTTGAATCCAGTCGTTCCAATCCTGCCGTAGTGCCTCGGCCTCTTTCGGGCCCGTGAGAGCAAGTGCAATCGACCTCGCGAGAGTCGACTTGCCAGAGCCATTCGCCCCCAAAATCACATGCCAACCGGGGTAGTGAGCGTGATCAAACTCAAGCTCCAACCACGCGATCGAACGGATGTCTTGAATTGAGACAGACCTGATATACATCGACTTCGACCTTCGCCCCTTTGAGGACAATCAACTCGTCACAAAGTTTCGACTCTTTCCAAACACTGACTTCCGCACAATCCATCGGCTGTGCAACTCATGTCGAATCAGAGATGGCTAAGTCGTCAATGGCCACTTTCACGAGCTTCTGAAACTCATTCGCCTGCCAGTTGTTGTTGAATCGCGCCATCACGTCGAAGTGATGTCGTGCCGGAATCCGCAACCTGAGGCCGTCATCCCAAGGATACTCACAATTATCCGCACGTTGCCCGCCGGTACCTTTACAGTTGGGACTTAGCACTTCGATCTCTGCTGCCAATTGGTTTGCAAACTGAGTGAGTTCACGACCTCGTCGTGACTTTCCCAAAGTGGGACTGACTCGATTGATCGTGCAGGCAACGATGGTCTTCAAATGCTTGCGAATCACGGCGTGCTCGGATCGAAGTCGATCAGGATTATCGCCACCAGAATCAAAGAGGTGCGCTTTAACGAGCTTCTCGCAGGCCATTTGCAGAAAGTGCAACGCTTGGCATTCAGGAATCTCGCCGCGCGATTTCAAAAGCTGCCAACACTCCCAGTCCGCAGCCGCTTGAACGGCATACCCCTGACTCCAATCTGCATCGGATGTCATTGCTTGTTTCCTCGCACTACGACTTCGGCAATGCGGTCGCTTCGAGCTTCCATCCGAACGGCAATGACAATTCGCCGCTTCGCACCCGATTGAATTCGTCGGGAGTAATCTCGACGACGACAGATGGATAAACGCCGCTTGCCGGAATGGGTCTGAAGCTCAGCGGAGTGATTCCCGTTGGCACAGTTTCCGGATTGACGCCGAGCAACTTGATGGGCTCGTTCGGAGCGTCTTCGAATTGGGGCACCGTCAGCCGAAAGATCTCCGTGATCTCCGGCTGAGTGGAGTAATGGAATTTCGCTAATTCCAATGTGACGGCATCTTTGTCAGACATGCGAAACGCTCCGGATTGGTATGAACGATCTAGCTCATCCTTTGCAGTCGTCGCTGCAGTCCCATTTGCCAACAGCATTGCTGCGAACAATGTGACTACTGCGAAGAATGCAACTGGGTCGATATGTAATTAACACTACTTCTTCTC
>CAZNMS010000576.1:0-5378 GCA_964573505.1 uncultured Planctomycetaceae bacterium
GTCATCGCTCAAGCACTGCTCGGCAAGACGGTTCGCGGCACGGCGTCGCTCGAAGGATTGAGATCGGCGGTGCGCGACAAAGACCTGCACTGGAATAATCGTTACCGGGCTCGTGACGGCAATGACATCTGGGGCGGTCGCTCCAAATTGGCTTTCACGGACAATCAAACGAACGCCGTCGTGTTGCAGCACGAGCTGTCGATGCTCGACGTGATGACCGCCAATCGCGACGTCCGCGTTTGGTCTTTAGCGAACGGCAACGACATCAAGGTTGATGACAGCAACGTGCCGAAGCCGGTCGAGGTCGTCTCGAACGTCGGCGGCAAGAGCAAGAGTTCGAGTGCCGTCAAAGAAGGTACTTTGAATTACATCGGCGGCGAAGAGGCCATCAAGCTGATGGCCGTCGCGAAAGGCTTTGAAGTCAGCTTGTTCGCGGACGAGAAGAAATTCCCGCAGCTCGCGAATCCCGTGCAGATGAACTTCGACACCAAAGGTCGGTTGTGGGCGGCGGTTTGGCCGACGTATCCGAATTGGGAACCGCTCAAGGAGATGAACGACGCGTTGTTGATCCTGCATGACGACAACAACGACGGCAAAGCCGATCGAGTGACTGAGTTTGCGAAGGTCCAAAATCCGCTCGGCTTCGAGTTCTGGAATGGCGGCGTCATCGTGACGTGCGCGCCGGAAATCTTGTTCTTGAAAGACACTGACGGAGACGACATTGCCGACGTGCGGACGATCATGCTGCAAGGCGTCGATTCGTCCGACACTCATCACGGGGCGAACAATCTCATCTATGGACCGGACGGCGGCATCTATTGGCAGAGCGGCGTCTTCATGGTTCACAACCATGAGCATCCATGGGGCCCATCGTTGCAGTCGGGGGCGAGCGCGATGTACCGCTTCGATCCGCGCCGCTTCACGATCACGATGCACGCTCCGAACTCGCCGAACCCGCACGGCACTTCGTTCGATTATTGGGGCTATCACTACGCGACAGACGGCACGGGCGGTCGTGCGTTTCAAGTGCTGCCCGATAAGAACGGCTTCAAGATGCAAGAGCTCTTGAAGAAGGAAGTGCGGCCTGTCACGGCGAGCGAAGTCGTCAGCAGTGCTCACTTCCCCGAGTCGATGCAGGGCGATTTCTTGATCTGCAACGTGATCGGGTTCTTGGGCATCAAGCACTATCACCTCACTCGCAATCCCGAGACGGGAACGGTTTGGGGCGAACCGGCGGGCGATGAACTCGTCGTGCAAAAAGAGAATGCGGATGGTTCGAAGACAGAGGAGAAATCTCGCGGCTTCTTGATGAGTGCCGACAAGAATTTTCGTCCTTCCGATGCGATCTTTGGACCTGATGGCTCGCTGTATGTGAGCGACTGGCACAACGTCATCATCGGGCACATGCAGCACAACATCCGCGACCCCAATCGCGATCACGCGCACGGTCGCGTTTATCGAATCACGGCAAAGGATCGTCCGCTGCAGAAGCCGGTCGCGATTCATGGTCAGCCGATTGCGGCGCTGCTCGACAATCTCAAATCGCCGGTTGATGGCATCCGTCATCGCACCCGTGTTGAACTCAGTGCTCGCGATACGAAGGAAGTCATCGCCGCGACGAAGAAGTGGGTGCAGCAGTTCGACCCGACGAAGAAGGACGACGCGCACCACTTGCTCGAAGCGTTGTGGCTGCATCAGCAACACAACGTGAAGAACATGGGCTTGCTCAATCAGTTGTTGCTTCAGTCGCCCGAACCGCATGCGCGCATCGCGGCGGCGACGGTGAAGCATCATTGGACGACGGTTGAGAAGAACATTCGCGGCGGCGTGATCGAAGCGGCGAGCGAACTGGCCGCGAAGAAGTCGGGCATCCTCAGCGATACGCCGGAGCTGACGACGATCCGCATCGGGACGTTGCCCGAGCGGATGATGTACGACGTCAAAGAGCTGACCGTCACTCCGGGCAAGAAGATCAAGCTGACGTTCGGCAACGCGGACTTCATGCCGCACAACATCATGCTCGTGAAGCCCGGCAAGGCGGACGATGTCGGTTTGAAGGCGATCGCTCTCGGTGCAGGCGGATTCGAAGTCGGCTTTGTGCCGAAGAGCGACGACATTTTGTGGTCCATCAAGCTCGTCGATTATGGCCAAGAAGAAACGATCGAGTTCACCGCACCGACCGCTGAGGGAGCTTATCCCTACTTGTGTTCGTTCCCCGGTCATCACTTGCTGATGCGCGGGACGTTGTTCGTGACGAACGATTTGAAAGCGTTTCTGGCGAAGAACCCGCAGCCTGTCACAAAAATTACCGAGTGGAAGATCGCGGACTTCAACGACGACCTCAAACGAGTCGGTCAGGGACGCAACTACGCGCAGGGAAAGATGCTGTTCACGACGTTGGCGTGTGCTCAATGCCACAAGTTGGGCAGCACCGACTTCACGCTCTCAGCCGGTCACGATCACGCTCAGCACGGAATGGGGCCGACCAAGGCAATCGGCCCGAACCTTGAGGACGTGATTAAGAAGTACAAAGGCGACTCGCGCGTCGTGCTGCAAGAGATCCTCGAACCGTCGCGCGTGATCGAAGAGAAGTACCGCACGGTGACGCTCGAACTTGAGAACGGCACGGTGATCAGCGGCAACATCATCGCCGAGGACAAGACGTCATTGACGCTGTACTCGCCGACGCCAAAGCCGAAGGAGCAAAAGGTGCTGAAAGAGTCGATCGAATCGCGGACCCCGTCAGCGTTGTCGATCATGCCTGCAGGGCAATTGAACATGCTCAACAAAGAGCAAATCCTCGACCTGCTGGCCTTCCTCTTAGCAACCGGCAACCCAGACGCGCCGGCGTTCAAGCCGGCTCCGTAGCTTGACTCGCCGAGTTTTTGAAGAAGTTCGTAGGATGGGCACTCTTGCCCGTCAATTCGCTCGAAAGACGAGCAAGAGACGGCCCGTCCTACGGCAAAACTTCACAGCCTCATCAGGCCACTGCGAGGCTGCGTCCTTAAGACCGAAGACCGAGGGAACGCTAATCGGCACTAATCAGAGCTAATAAAGACCGAATGGGATCGAGTTCGATCAGCGAAGATGAGCATTCGCATTCTCAATCATCACGCTGAAAACATCGCGGGACAGCGATGCTACGTGACGCAGTACGAAGAAATGGGGTACCGCTGATGAACGCTGATTGACGCTGATAATGACTGTCTTTGATTAGCTCTGATTAGTGCCGATTAGCGTTCCCTGTTTGTATTTCTTCTTACCTGCGTCGCTTTCATTCCGGACGGCATCTCGACGGATCGTTCGCTTGCGGCGGAGTAATTTGAATGACACTCAAACTTCATTTCCGAGCTGCGATTGCAGCAGCGGGGAAGTCGTTGAAGTAGCCGTCGAGTCCCTCTTCGTTCGACAAGAGAAGAGGATGCGGAACGCTAATCGGCGCTAATCGACACTCATCAAAGACGGATGCGAGCACTGACGTTTCGATGATGTGATGAGTCGCCGTCAAATGGGGCCATCCACTTTTTGAAAGCCTCGGAAGTTGGCTCTCTTCTGACGCTGAATGGACTCGACGAAAGAGACGGTGAGCCAGCTGCGGATCGGGATGGAATCCCAATCTACTACGGCGCTAGATCACGAAGTCCGTCTTGCGGCCGAGGATGCGGTCGATGAGATCTTCGGGCAGATCGATCGCCGGGGAGTTTGATGGGTCTCGGTCTGACGGATTGATTCCGCAGTAGACCGACCATGGACCCAAATGGCGCCAACGGCCCGCTCGCTTCGGCTCGTTCGGCATCACGGGCGTCGTGCAGCGGTTGCAGCCGATCGTCGAGAAACCCTGCTTGTGCAACGGGTTCACAATCACGTGATGCTCGGCGATGTAACTTTCGAGTTGCTCGTCAGTGATGAGCGCCAGCGGGTTGATGCGCAGCGAGTTCATCTCGGTGTCGATCTGCAAGACCGGGCAGACAGCTCGCTTGCCGCCTTCCGCTCGACGCAAGCTGCCGATCACTGCGTCGTATTGGTCAGCGACCTTGAGCAGCGGTTCGACTTTGCGTTTGTGACAGCACGACTTCTGGCCATCGACCGACAAATACAGGATGCCGAACTCTGCCGTCTGCTCCTCCATCGTCTGCTCGGGATAGAGCGTCACGATGTTGAGTCCGTACTCACGAGCCAGTCGGTCGCGCGTGTCGAGCGTCTCTTGAAAGTTGACGCCGGTGTCGACGAAGAGCACCGGAATGCCGACCGCCGTCGCATGCAGCATGTGGCAGACAACGCTGCCCGCTTCCTGCATGGCCGAGATCGCCGCGACCCGAGAGCCGAACGTTTCTTTGGCCCAGCGCAAGATCTCTTGAGGAGTGCGGTGTTCGAAGGCGAGGTTGAGGTCAACCAAATCGGCCTGCGTCAATCGGGCCATGCGAGTGCGATCCTACTAGCGAAATAGGCGAAAATTCTGCGGCAAGTGGGCCATCCGGCCTCGAAAGCGGGCGGCGTTTTAGGTCTGCCCCTACTGCAACTTCAAGGCTAGCTCCGCAGGCGATGATGCAACCGGCAGATCGGTTTTCGCGCGGACGACTACGGCATAGGAGCATGCCCGAGAGTCGTAGCATGTGCTTCCTGTCCGTGCTTAATGGCGGCGGCTTCGTCGGGGAGACAAACAATCCCAAAAGCCGCACGGACTGGAAGTCCATGCTACTCGGACTGGCGTCCTTGAAGTCGCCGCGATGCAGGCGATTCCTGCTACTACCGGATTGCCGGTGTCAGCTCTCCACCGACCCCGCGTCGGTGGAAGCGCGACTGGTCGGCTAGCAAAGAATCTGCGCCATGCCTCTCGCTCTCCACTGCAAGTCGATGGCTCCGCACGACTCAGCGTGTCGATCGTGCCGATTCATCAACCGATCGAAGCAATTAGAGACCGCCGAGAGCGCGATCTCTTTGCGTCTCTATTCGGCGCGCGGCGTTTGAGCTTCAGCGGATTCGACCTCGGCCAGATAGGCGAGCAGTCGGTCACGCTCGTTCGTGAGTTGCCGCACTCGCATCAGCGAGCGGACTCGCGTTGTGAGTTCGAGCCGATTGACCGGCTTCGTGAGGAAGTCGTCGCAGCCCGCGTTGACCGCTTTCTCGATGTCGCCCATCTCGTTGAGAGCAGTGACCATCAAGATCGGGATGTCCTTTGTCGCCGGGTTCTGCTTGAGCTGCTTGCAGACTTCGTAGCCGCTCATGCGCGGCATCATGATGTCGAGCAGGATCAAGTCAGGATTGTTTTCCGCCACTTTTTCCAACGCCTCGACTCCATCGACGGCGGTGATCAACCTGACCGGCAACGATTCGAGGAATGCCTGAAGCAACTCGATGTTCTGCGGATTGTCGTCCAC
>CAZNMS010000577.1:0-5372 GCA_964573505.1 uncultured Planctomycetaceae bacterium
TCGCGGAGCGAAAGGCGACCACAAAACTTGACACAGAATTCGAGATCCTCGGACTTAAGTGACCTAGCTGAATTAAGGATGCGTGAGGATGGCGCATGACATCCGCCAATCGGAAGTTACTCGCCCCTCGCCTCTCGCCCGCTGACAGCTCCTACTCAAGGCTTCTTCAGGGGAAAGTCGAGTTTGTTCGCTCCCGACTTGATGTCCGCTGTCAGCGTCGACTTCGTGTTGAACACATCGGGGACGATCATCTTTAACTCGGCAACGGTTGATGTTCCTGAGGGGCCGCCGACATGGCCCTGCACGCCTTCGACGGTCTTCGTGCCTTCGCTCTTGAGACCGATGATCTCCACTCGATGCGCGCCAATTCCGGGACCGAGTTCAGCGGAGATCTCATAGCGACCGTCCTTAATCGCGCCGCCCGCTGACGGACCTTTTCCGCTCGTCGGGAGAAACGCGATCGACCCGCTTTCGATGGCAGTTCCCTCATACGAAACCGCCCCCGAGACGGCACAGCGCTCCGGTCCCGATGCGCCTCCGCATCCTGACAACGCCAGCAATACCGACACTCCTGCTGCTCTCATTGCCCACATGCTGAACCTCACTGTTGATTCGAAAGAAACGCCTCTTGTTTTGGACCGCTTGCCAATCGGTGACGAGCAACGGCATCAGAGGCTGTTGCCCTGCTGGCAATGGGATCGTCGAGGAATCACTTCACGATTTGCGTCGCGTAGGTCGGACGCCTACGTCCGACAGCGACGCAGCACGGAGGTAGGCGTCCATGCTACGAAGCCGGGAAGTTACTCTCCGACTCTCCCTTAGAACTCGCCGGGAACTTCATCGCCGTTGTGCGTCGATGCCGCTCGCCATACCGCGAGGTTGACGTTGTCGCTGATGAACTTCACGACCCCGTCACCCATCACCGAATGCACGCCGCCGACATGCTGACTTCTCGCTCCAATCAAGATTTGCCGGTTGTTGTATGCGGTGTAGGTTCCAATACACGGGGCTCGCGGAATCGAGACGCAGAGCCCCGTGCGAAACTGATCGGGCACCGATGAGTTCGGACTGTTGTCGTGCTGATAGAGCGATCCTTCGGGATAGTGCATCACGCCGCGAAAATCGTCGCCGGGCACATTGAGCAACTCGGTCACGAGCACTGTGTTCGACGTGCCGTCGGTGAAGTCGCTCATGCGAGTCTTCGTATTCATGACGAACGGGCCATTGGTTCTCGTCGTGTCGACTCCCTGACTCTTGAGCGTCCCCATTCCGCTATTCGCCGCGTAGTTGCCGCGTGCGTAGAGCCCCAATGCCAGCGCAACGTCGTTGTCGCTCGGGCACTTCATTCCGGGCAAAAACGTGTAGCTCACCTTGTAAGAAGGAGCCGTCGTGTTCGGCACGCACCCAAAGCACTGATTCCAATCGATCGTTTCGAAGAGTGGGAGCTGATCGAGATACGGCAGGATGTGCGAGACCCAAGTGGATTCATTAAGCGTTGTTGGCCACTGAATCGCTCCGGGTGGGAGCGTGTTGAGGTCAGCGTGATAAGCCTGCATCGCCAATCCGATCTGCTTCAGATTGTTCCGACACTGCGCTCGCCGCGCCGCCTCGCGTGCCTGTTGCACCGCAGGCAGCAGCAGCGCCACGAGCACCGCGATAATGGCGATGACCACTAACAACTCGATGAGTGTGAATCCGGAGCAACGACGCCGACGCGGGGAGTGAATCTCGGGCATTTGCTTTCTCCACTGGTTGATAGAGCTAATCGAGCAACGCGACCTCATTCAAAGCACAAGGATGTAGTAAACATGACACAGTCCGCCGGCACAGACGATTAAGTAGCTTGGGATTCCATCCCGAGCCGCAGCGGGACGAGGTTCACTTTCACGAGTTGAATTTGCCGTCACGAGCGAACTCGCAGTCTCATTTTCATCCCACACAACGTCCTTCGGACATTGGGAACTGCCTCCGGCGTCAAAGGGTTCTGATCGCCGATGAAGCAACCTTCAACCATTCGGAATCTCAAGCAACATCCGCAGTTCTGCCGCATGCTCGGGAATGAGGTGCGCCCACCAAGAGGCGTCGATCAGGTCTCGATCAAATCTCGCAGGTGATACGACTCGCGCGAGCGTTGAAGCTGCAAGTCCTCACGAGGTCTGCCTTTCATTTCCTGCGCGAGAACGACCATTTCCCATGCCGCCGCATAGCGAGCGGCGTCGGTTCGAGATTGCCAAAACTCAATGTCGAAAGAGCGACTCGTCTCGGAAACCAGTTTGCCATATCGCTCGCTGAAGACACGCGGAGTCGCAGACATACTCGTCATGATGATCCCCACTGAAGAGTGAACTCGATTCTCAACTTCACTCAGTGCATCCGATAACGGCAGCAAACCATCAATTCCGCACGACGGTCTCATCAAGGTTCAAAATCAAATTCGCGACGAGCGTATAAGCCGCGAGTTCGCTGACTGGGGCCTTTGACTTCAACGGCGCTTCGCCGACTTTCACAACCTTTGCCGCTGCGACTTCGTCCTTTTGGAAGCGACTGAGGTATTGCTCGAACGCAGCCTTCACGACGGCGAGTTCCTCTGCCTGCGGACTTCTCGAAAGCACGGTGCGATAGGCAAACGCGATCCGCGCATCGGCGGTCGCTCCGCCTTCCGCGACGATCCGTTCGGCAAACGCTCGCGCGGCTTCGAAGTGCTGCACGTCATTCATCAGTTGCAGCGCCTGCAACGGAGTGTTGCTGCGCTCGCGCCGAGCACAGAGTTGCTCGCGATTCGGTCCGTCGAAGTTGCTCATGAATGGCGGCGGAGCCGTGCGTTTGAGGAAGCAATAGATGCTGCGGCGATAGAGCGCCGGTCCGTGATCTTGAATGTAGAACCGCGTGTTGCTGTCCGAGTAACCGACCGGCTCCCAAATGTTGGCCGGCTGATACGGCATGACCCCGCGACCGCCGACTTCAAGATTCAGCAACCCGCTCACGAACAACGCGTTGTCTCGAATCTGTTCGGCATCAAGTCGATACCGAGCGGCTCGCGCGAGCAACCGGTTCTGCGGATCTCGCTGTAATGTTTCTGACAGCACGCGGTTGTCCTGCCGAAACGCCGACGACGTCAGAAACAGTTTCACGAGCGCCTTCGTGTCCCATCCGCTCTCGCGGTAATGAACGGCGAGCCAATCGAGTAACTCCGGATGCGTCGGCACTTCGCCTTGAGCCCCGAAGTCATCGCTCGTCTTCACGAGCCCCGTTCCAAAGAACTGTTGCCAGAAGCGATTGACGGTCACGCGCGCGGTCAAAGGTTGCTCGGGCGACAGCAGCCAGTTCGCTAAGTCGAGCCGATTCGGACGCCGCGCCGGGTCATCGAGCTTGAGTGCTCCGAACGCGACGGGCACGCGCGGTTCGACTTTCTCGCCCGGCTTTTCGTACTGGCCGCGCAACATCACGAACGCATCGCGCGGCTTTTCGAGATCCTTGAAGATGAACGTGCCGGGGATGCTGTCTTCGAGCGTCGCCCTTTCAGCAACCGCTTGCTCATACGCCGAGCGTGCTGCCTGCAGTTCATTGGCACTCGGCCGAGCGACATAGCTCAAGAAGAACGCTCGCAGCTTCGCCGTTACTTCGTCAGTCGCTTTGCCATCCGGCCCTGCTTTCAGAGCAGCCGCAAGTTCGCCCGGAACTCCCGGCGAATCCTGACCGGCGCGGCTCTTCCACCATGCTTTAAAGGACGCGCGCGGATCGTCAGCCGGAGCAACTTCGCTCGACACCGTCAGCGCATCCCAATTGACGATGCCGCCTTTCTGAGCGAGCACAAAGCCCTTGATCGACTCGCCGCCTTTGAGATTGAGCTTCTCAGCATCTACCTCAAGCCGCGTCCATTGTCCGCGCGGCGGAAGATCGCCCATTCGCAATCGCTCGGGCTTGCCGACCTCTCCCGAACCGAGTTGCTCGGCATCGCCCCAAATGGCGCGACGCACTCCGGCACTCGTATTGAGTTCGAGCATGATGGCCTTCGGCGGTTCATGCGCATCGACTCGCGCGGCAACGACGATCTTCGCGTTCTTCCCAATGGGGTATGTAATAGAGAATCCATCAACGCGATCGGAGTACGTCGAGCCATACGCCTGACGCAGCGACCGCTTACCGAGCGGCACTTCATCCCCCGGAGCGATGCTCCATGTTGCCGCATTCCGCGACGTCGACTTAACCGACGCGCCGAGCGGCACAACATCATCGAGCAGCACGTCCTCGACGCGCGCCGCCTCAAGCTTCGTTTCGAGTGCTGACGGATCGACATACACCGCCTTCTTCGCTGCCTCATCGAGTGCTTGCTTCGCTTTGCTCTCGGCCAGTTTCAGAACCGCAATGCGTTCCTTTTGCTCCGGCGTCGCCAGCGACATGAAGGGGTCGGTGTTGCGGATGTTGCGATCCATTGCCGGATCCGCCGACGAATAGAAGAAGGCATAGAACGAGTAAAAATCCTTACTCGTGATCGGGTCGTATTTATGGTCATGACAAACCGCGCATCCGCCGGTGAGCCCCATCCATGTTCCAATCGTCGTGCTCGCCCGATCGACGGCGTAGCGATAGAGGAACTCGGCTTCGATCGAACCGCCTTCGCTCGTCGTGACGTTGCACCGATTGAATCCCGTCGCGATCAGTTGCTCGGAAGTCGGGTTCGGCAAGAGATCGCCGGCCAATTGCTCGATCGTGAATTGATCGAACGGCAGATTGCGATTGAACGCTCTCACGACCCAGTCGCGATAGGCCCACATTTCGCGCTCGTTATCGAGATGCAGTCCGTGCGTGTCGGCATATCGCGCCACATCGAGCCAATCCCGCGCCATCTCTTCGCCAAAGCGCGGCGAGCTGAGATACCGATCAACCATCTTCTCGTAAGCATCGCTCGACGTATCGGCTTCGAACTGCGTGACCTCTTGCGGAGTCGGCGGCAGTCCCGTCAGCGAGAACGCAACGCGCCGAATGAGCGTCGCCTGATTGGCATCAGGACGCGGCGCGAGCCCCTCTTTCTCCATCCTCGCCAACAAGAATTGATCGACCGGCGACCGTCCCCATTTCGCGCCTTGATTCGCGTTCGGCACAGCCGGCTTCGTCGGAGCAACGAACGCCCAATGCTTCTCGTAGCGTGCTCCTTGCTCGATCCAGCGCTGTAACAATTCCTTCTGAGCCGCCGTCAGTTGCTTGCGAGACGAAGGCGGCGGCATGACCTCATCGAGATTGCTGCTCAGAATTCGCTTCACCAATTCACTGGCTTTCGCGTCCTTCGGCACAACCGCGACCTTCCCCGACTCACCGGCCTTCAGCACCGCCTCAGCCTCATCCAATCGCAACCCGCCCTGCCGCTTATTCCC
>CAZNMS010000578.1:0-5361 GCA_964573505.1 uncultured Planctomycetaceae bacterium
GGCATGCCGGACGGAGAGTGATCAAGTCAGCTCGTTCTTGTAGCTGCCAGTCGTTAGCCCCGACGGGACAAGCCCGCCGGAGACCGCGCCGGAATACCGATTACACCCTAATGACTAAGGACCAATGACTAACGACTCCCCCGTTAGTTGCGGTCATCTCCGGTCCTCCTCACGATGCCGCCCGCTTTGAGTCGTCCGTTGCCACTTCCGAGATCTCCGCATCATGTCGAGCAGTCGCTCCGCGATTTTGAATGCCATCCGTCAGAAGCAAGTGCCCCCGACTTCGTTGCCCTCGTTGCAGCAGAAGTGGATCGCGTTTGACGATCTCGCGGCACAGTTCACCGGCGTGCTTGAGGGAGTCGGCGGGAAGTGCATTCGCGTCCGCTCGCTCGCTGAAATCAATGAGCAGCTCGCCGGACTGACTCAGTTTCAAACGGCTCTCGTGCGTTGCTCGAACATTGAGGGCGTCGGCAATCCGAACGTCGACGCAGCGGCTTATGACGACCCGCATCATCTTGAGAACGTCGACTTCGCTGTGCTTCGCGGCGAGCTTGCTGTTGCCGAGAACGGCGCCGTTTGGATCACCGACGAGCATCTGCGGCATCGAGTGTTGTTCTTCCTCTGCCAGCATTTGGCGCTCGTTGTTCCGCTGCGAGATCTCGTCCCTCACATGCACGCGGCCTATGAGCGCATCAGCGTCGGAGCGAAGCAGTTCGGAGCGTTCATTTCCGGTCCCTCGAAGACGGCTGACATCGAGCAATCATTGGTGATCGGTGCTCACGGCCCTCGCTCGCACATCGTCATCCTCGTCGACGAGTGGGAATAAGATGATGTCGCTCGTCATCGGAATGGATGAAGCCGGATACGGTCCGAATCTCGGGCCGCTCGTGATCTCGGCGTCCGTTTGGGAAGTGGCCGACGATCCTCGCAAGTTCGACTTTTGGTCGAGCCTCGCGGCGTCGGTCTCGCAATCACCGACGAACGACGGGCGGCTCTACATCGCCGATTCGAAAGCGGTCTATTCGCCGCAACGAGGACTCGCGGATCTCGAGCGCGGCGTGCTGGCGGTGATGAGTCTCACCGGCCCGCGTCCGACGACTTACCGTGACTTCATCAGTCGCATTACGGGCGATGACACACTGCTCGATGCCGAGCAATGGTTTGTCGGCGTCGACTTGCCGCTGCCGATCGTCGCCGATGTCAGCGGGATTGAATTAGCAGCCGCAGCTTTGCGAACGAATCTCGAACAGCAGCAAGTCGCGCTGCGCGCTCTGCGTTCGGATGTCGTTCTGACCGAGCGCTTCAATCGCGTCGTCACCGAGCGCGACAACAAAGCGACGGCGCACGCGAGCTTTGTGTTTGGGTTACTCGGCAGCGTTTGGCCGCTCAGCGAACGAACGCTCGTGATTGGCGACAAGCTCGGCGGACGCAATCGCTACGACGATCTGATCGCGGACATCCCCGGCGTTGAAATGGTGTTTCGCCAAGAAGAGAGCGCGCTCATCAGTCGCTATCGAGTCGGTGAGTCCGAACTGCGTTTTCAGCAAAAGGCGGAGCAGCATTTTCCGGTCGCGGTCGCGTCGATGATCTGCAAGTACGCGCGGGAAGTCGGAATGGAACTCTTCAATCGCTTCTGGCAGCAGCACGTCCCCGGCCTCAAACCGACAAAGGGATATCCCGAAGACGCGAAGCGTTTCCGCAAAGACGTCGAAGCCGAGCGGCAATCGCTCGGCATCGAAGACACCGTCTTCTGGCGCAGCCGGTAGCTTGGGATTCCATCCCGAGCAGCAGCGGCGAAAGTCGGCCTTACGTATTGCGACTGGTCGTCACTCGTTGCGGAATGCGAGTCGCAATTGACGAGATCCTTCTAATTTTCGGACGCTCAATCGCCGCTGCGGCTCGGGATGGAATCCCAAGCTACAACAAAACGAGTACGTTTCGTTACATCACTGCCGCTTCTCAGCGAGACTCCCTTATGGAACAGTTACTACAAGATCTCGACGACGCTCTCAAAGCCGGGCAGTCGGTTGCCTTTACGTCGCTCGTCGAGACGCGCGGATCAACGCCGCAGAAGGCCGGCGCGACGATGCTCGTTTTCCCGGACGGCTCGCAGGCCGGAACGCTCGGCGGCGGCTGCGTTGAAGCGGAAGTCAAACGCCGCGCGCTGCGACTGCTCGATGCGGGCGGGCCCGAGATTCTGACGTTTCAACTCGATAGCGATTACGGCTGGGACGACGGACTCATCTGCGGCGGACGCATGAAGATGCTCGTTGATCCGCTGCGTCCCGGAGATGACGTCTCGTACTTCGACACCTATCGCCGCTTGATCCATTCGGGGCTCGGTTGCACTGAGGCCGTTGTGTTTGATCCCGAGAAGGCCGGCGGCGGACACGAGACCGATCGCGTGCTGTTCGACGAGCACGGTCAAATCGCCGCCCAGCGGGGAAGCGGCAACGTCCCGAGCGGAGTTGCCTCGCACCTTCGTCCGCTGACGGAACGGCATCGGCCTTATGTCGTCGACGGCGTCTCGTATCTCACGCAGCTTGAACGCTGCCGCTTGCTGATCGTCGGAGCGGGACATGTCGGACAGAAAGTCGCGGAGCTCGCAGCCGACGTTGATTTCGATGTGTGGGTCGTCGACGACCGCGAGCAGTACTGCAACGTCGATCGTTTCCCGCGAGCAAAGCGTTTGATCGTTGCCTCATGGGATACCGCACTGAGCGGCCTCGACGTCGATCACAACACGATGTGCATCATCGTGACTCGCGGGCATAACCATGATGAGGAAGCCCTCTATCACCTTGCCGAAAAGCCCGCGCGGTATGTCGGCATGATCGGCAGTCGGCGGAAGATCAAACTCATCTACGAAGACTTGCTCAAAGAAGGCATCTCCGCCGAAGCACTGCGTCGAGTGCATGCGCCACTCGGCTTCGAGATCGGCTCGCAGACCGTGCCCGAGATCGCAGTCAGCATCGTCGCCGAGTTAATCGCGCACCGAAATCTCGGCCGCATCCCCGACATCTACTCGCGAACGTCGCTCGTCGATGAGCTGACAACATCACCGGCAAGCTCGTGCGACGCGTCATAGGACAACTCCGTTAAGGTCTTCCAGTAGCCGAAATCGTCAGATTTCGGGGAGTTGCGCACGACTCGACCGACAACTGCCGTCAGACCGAAATCTGACGATTTCGGCTACTCGCGAAGGCATCGCCCAAAACTCCGTAAAGGCGTTGCCCCATCAAAGTCTCTTTGCGATTCGCAGCGAGGCTAATGGTCGCGACAAGAATCGGACGACCGCGACTGCGGCACCGAATGCAGTCACGAAGTCTCCGGAAAAAACTTCGCCGACTTCAGTAACCGCCGATCGCCGATTCCTCAGGTACAAGCAGCCGGTTCGCGCAATCATCGCCCGGCTGTGCTTTGCACGCTTGAGGAACCTCCAAACGACGATCCGATCATGACCACTCCATCTTCGATTGATCCCGATACGACTCGATCAACCTGTCACCGCTGCGGCGCGACATTGCAGGCTGATGTCGCAAACGGAATCTGCGCTGCGTGCTTGCTGCGAGTCGCGGCTCTCGGAACGGGCTTTGACAGCTTGCCGAATTCTCCGTGGGTGCCGCCGAGCGCTGAGGAATTGGCACCGGCCTTTGAGCAACTCGAAGTGCTCGAACTCATCGGTGCCGGGGGAATGGGCGCGGTCTACAAGGCGCGGCAAAAGTCGCTCGGGCGATTGGTCGCACTGAAGATTCTCGCGCCGCAATTGGCAGCCAATCCCGACTTTGCCGAACGCTTTTCGCGGGAAGGCAAAGCTCTCGCCGAAGTGAATCATCCCAACATCGTCACCGTGCATGACTTTGGCCGCGCTAGTAGCTTTTATTACCTGCTGATGGAGTTCGTTGACGGAGTCAGCTTGCGGCAAGCAATGACGGCCGGGCGGCTGAGTCCCGAAGAAGCACTCGCCATCGTCCCGCCGATATGCGAGGCCCTGCAGTTCGCGCACGATCGCGGCATCGTGCATCGCGACATCAAGCCGGAGAATTTGCTGCTCGACAAAGACGGTCGCGTGAAGATCGCGGACTTCGGGATTGCTCGGATGCTGCGCCGCGGAGCTGATGATGAAGTGCGTTCGCAAGTTGCTGGGACGGCTGCGACGACTGGGACGAATGAAAATGGGAGAAGAGAGGTCGATCTCACTCAGCAGTCGATCGTAGGTACTCCGCGTTACATGGCTCCCGAGCAGCGCGAACATCCGGCTGCTGTCGATCATCGCGCGGACATCTTTTCGCTCGGTGTCGTGCTTTACGAAATGCTGACCGGCGAAGTGCCCGGCCCGAATTTGCAGCCTCCGTCGAAGAAGGTGCAGATCGACGTGCGGCTTGATGAGATCGTCCTTCGAGCACTCGATGCAAAGCCCGAGCTTCGCTTTCACACCGCCACTGAGTTCCGGCAGCAAGTCGAAGGCGTCGTTCGCACTCCGACGCGTTTGTTGGCTCCGACAACTGCTCCGAAGACGGCAAGCGTTCCGCGAACCACTCGCTGCCATGTCACAACTCCGACACAGCTCGCGACGTTGGCCGGGCAGTTCTTCTTATGGCGTAACGTCGGGCAATTGGTGTTGGACGATTGGCAACTCAGCGTCACTCGCGGAGCGAAGGCGTTTGTGATGCCGTTGGGGGCCATCCGAGCGCTCGGCATCGGGTGCTATCCGATGCTGGTGAATCCGATCGGGCTCGACTTCATCAGCGTGACTTACGAAGTCGAGGGGCGACTTGAGACCTTGTACTTTTCGCCACACCTCGGAGTGTTCGGCACGCCGGCGCAATTCAATGTCGCTGTGGCTGAGTGGTACGCGGCCATTCGAGATGCCGTCATTGCGGCGACCGGACGAGCCCCGCAGCAAGCCACTGTGCCGAACATCGGCGCGCCGGTTGGCCGACTCAAGGGCTTCGGATTTGTGATGCTGTTGGTGCTCAGTGTGGTCGTTTTCCAATTCATCATCATGCGCTGGGCGACCAGTCCCGAAGGTCCGATTCGCATGACCGGCGGAATGGGAATGATGCCCATCCTCGCTTGTCTGACGCCGCTCATCGGGCTGCTGATTCCCGCTGTGTATGTGTGGCTGATGCGGCGGCGAGATCGACATTACCTCGCCGCTCATCCCGCCGCAGAAGGCGGCGGCGCTGGTGTGCCGCTGGGAGAAACTTATGGGCTGAAGCTGGCGCCTGCGGATGGCTTTCAATCAACGTGGGGACGGCGGCTGTTCCAATTGGGATGTCTCGGCTGCATTGGCTTCTTGAGCTTTCTGAGCTTCATACCGGGCTTTGAGCGAGCGGCGGGCTTCGCGGGATTCTTCGG
>CAZNMS010000579.1:0-5325 GCA_964573505.1 uncultured Planctomycetaceae bacterium
ATTACGCTATGTCTCAAAGGCAAGCGTTGGTTCGCGGAGCGAACCACGACTATTTGCCGCCTCTACGGACAATCGCCTCGCCGACATCACGGAGAAAAGAAAGCGAAGCCACTATTGAACTGCCCTCCCAGAAGGTCAAGGTTCGATCTCAGCAGTGAAGAAGCACGCTCAGGCTTCAAGATCTGCGACCACATGCTCCAATCGCGGCACCGACCGCTTCGGCGATCGCCTGTTGGCAACTTACCGGCGAATTCTTGTACGACGGGTTTGCAGTCCGTCGGGCCTCGTCGGCGACGGACTGCAAGTCCGTCGTACTCGTATAAACCCATCAGCCGTTCGCCTCAGCTCCGTGCTCACACTTCGAGGAGTTTCATCGTGCCTTCACTGAATTGGTTCCGCTGCATTGCAGCGACGTTGATTGCCTTCTGCTCTGCGGCAAGTGCTTCGGCTCAGGTGCTTGATCAGCAGAAGCAGCTCGAGGCTCAGACGTTTTGGGATAACCGCGATTGGGATTGGTACAAGGAGCACATTCCGTTCTTTGAGTGTCCCGATCCGGAGATCACGACGACTTATTACTACCGCTGGGAGCTGCTCACGAAGCATCTCACTTATGGCTCGCCTAATAGCGGGTACTCATTCACCGAGTTCATCGACCGACCGTTTTGGTCGGGGGCTTATGGAGCCATCAGTTGTCCGGCGGGGCATCAGCTTTATGAGGCTCGTTGGCTGCGTCAGCCGACGATCGCGCGGGACTATCTCAAGTACTGGTTCCGGACTCCGGGGGCTCAGCCGAGGAATTATTCCACTTGGCTCGCGGACAGCGCGATCGCGGTGAATCAGGTGCATCGAGATGACGGGCTGCTCGTTGATCTGCTGCCGGATTTGATCGCCAATTACGAAGGTTGGGAGAAGCGGCACTTCGTTCCCGAAGTCGGGCTCTTCTGGCAGACCGGTCACGACGACGGCATGGAGTTCAATATCAACTCGCGACAGACGAAGGACATCTTGCGAGGTGCTCCGAGTTACCGACCGTCGTTCAATGCCTACATGTGGGCCGATGCCATCGCGATTGCGAAGATCGCTCGAATCGCCGGCAAAGAGGACATCGCGAAGAAGTACGACGACAAAGCAGCGTCGCTCAAAGCGAAGATGCTCGCGCTGTTGTGGGACGAGAAGCGGCAATTTTTCTTCCCCGCTTACAAGAACGACGAAGAGCGAGACGGACACAAGATCAAAGCGCTGACTCGGACTTACGAGAGCGGTCAGTTCGCCGGTGATTCGCACGGTCGCGAATTGATCGGCTACGTCCCTTGGCAGTTCAACATGATCGAGCGCGGCAAGGGCTATGAGGCCGCATGGTCGAAGCTCATGCAGCGCGACGGTTTTTACTCGGACTTCGGCCCATCAACCGTCGAACGCAACGATCCGATGTTCTTGCTGAAGAACTCGTGCTGTTGGTGGAGCGGCCAGTCATGGCCTTACGCGACGACGCAGACGCTCAAGGCGCTGTCTAATTTGTTACAGCGCGACGATGGCGCCGTCGTCTCGAAGGCTGACTACGTCAAGTTGCTGACGATCTACTCGAAGTCGCATCGCAAGAATGGCAAGCCCTATCTGGCCGAAGCGCTGCATCCCGATACCGGCTCGTTTGACGGGCACGATGGCTACAACCATTCGGAGCACTATTTCCATTCGGGCTTTTGTGATCTCGTCATCACGGGCTTAGTGGGACTGACTCCGCGCGATGACGAGACGCTTGAAATCAATCCGCTCGCTCCGGCCGAGTGGAATTACTTTGCGCTCGATGATGTGTCGTATCGCGGTCATCGAGTCAGCGTGATTTGGGACAAGACCGGCGAGCGCTACAAACGCGGCGCGGGGTTGCGAGTGTTGGTCGACGGCAAAGAAGTTGCGAAGTCAGAGACGCTTTCGCGGCTCAATGGTCGCCTCTCGCTCCGCGAACGTGCGTCTTCAAACGCAGCCTCAAGAGTTGACGATGCCACTACGAAGGCAGGAGAGAAGACGCTCTTTCGCGGAGCGAAAGGCGACACTGTCAACTTCGCGGTCAACAACGACGGCGATTACTTCCCGCGAGTGAGCGTCAGTCACACCGGGCCGAAGTCGTCGCCTTCGAAGCTGATCGACGGCAACTATTGGTATCACCGCGATCCGCCCAATCGTTGGACGACCGACGGTTCGAAGTCCGAGACCGATTGGCTCGAACTGGATCTCGGAGTCGCGCGGCACGTGCATCAGGCAAAGCTCTACTTCCTCGACGACGAGCAAGGCATCGTGCCGCCGCGTGAGTTCACGCTTGAAACATGGCGCGATGACAAGTGGCAGCCGATCGCCGATCAGCAACGCTCGCCCCAGCAACCGACGGGCCGCCGCGCCAACGTTGTGACATTCGTGCCTCAACCGGTCAGCAAGTTGCGAGTGGTCTTCACTCATGCGAGCTCCGGTCGCACGGGATTGACGGAACTCGAACTGTGGGGCGAAGCCCAACGACCGATCGCTCCAGCAGGCGCGCCGAAGGGTAATTTGGCTTACAGAAGCCCGATTCAGAAGGACGGATTCCCGAAGGTGAGCGCGTCGCATACGTCGCGCTTCGACAAGCTCGAAATGGTCAACGACGGTCGCATCGTCTACGGCCCGACGCCGCACAATCGCTGGACGAGCTACGAATCAAAGTCGCCGACAGATTGGCTCGAAGTCGACTTCGGCGAGCCCAAAGAAATCAGCCGAGTCGACCTGCACCTCTACGACGACCGAGGCGGCGTGCAAGCACCGACTTCTTATGTCATCGAGCATTGGGCCGGCACCGAATGGAAAGCGGTCTCGAACACTGTGGCGAAGCCCGAAGCCCCGACCGGCGGAGTGATCAACACCGTGCGTTTCGATCGAGTCACAACATCAAAGCTGCGAGCCGTCTTCACTCACAAAGGCAACTCGCGCAGCGGATTGACTGAGATCGAAGTTTGGAAGGAGTGATGCCGTCATTGCCGGCGGTTCTGCGGAGTCTGTCTGAGTCGCATGGGATTTCTTCCCGTTCCGCTTCGCGCTGCGATCACTCTCGTTCGACGAAGCTCAATACGCACGGACTGGAAGTCCATGCTACGAATCCTCGGACAAACTCCGCGTAGGGGCCGCGCGAGGAATTGCTGTTACACAGCGGCTACAGGCGGCCGCTGCGGAAGACTCCGTAGATCAGCCAGATGCCGAGAAAGCTTGAAACGACGTAGATCGGCACGCTGATCCAATACGAATTCACTTCCGCCTTCAGCACGAGCGACGAGGCGACGATTAGCGCGGCCAAGATGAGGCTGATCACAATGCGGTTGCTCGAACGATCAAGCTCGGTGATCAGTCGATCGAGCCGCTTGTGCTCGACTTCGATCTTGAGTTGATCCGCCTTCAGCTTGTCGAGCACCTCAGCCACTGTGCCCGGCAAGCCGCGACAGAGATTGAAGAGGTCAGCGGCTTCTTGAATGACTTGCCCGGCGATGCGGCGCGGTGAGTACTTCTGTCGGATGAGGTCTTCGAGAAACGGCTGCAAGACTTCGGCGACATTGAACGTCGGGCTCAATGACTTACCGACGCCCTCTAACGTGACGAGCGCCCGCGTCAGCAATAGCAAGTCGCCCGGACATCGAATGCCGTGACTGGTGATGATCCGCACGAAGTCCGAGAGCAAGCTGCCGACGTCGATCTCGTTGAGCATCAGCCCGTAGTAGGTGTCGATGAAGTCGCGGAGATCAGCCTTCAGCAACGGCACGTCGATGTCGTGCCGCGCGGGATTGAGCGACCGAATCAGCCTGACCGCCGTTGAGAGATCGCGCGTGATGACCGCTTGCAGCAAGTCGACCAACAGGTTGCGCAACTCCTCATCGAGGATGCCGATCATGCCGTAATCGAGCAGGCACAAGCTGCCGTCGGAGAGAATGCGAATGTTTCCGGGATGCGGATCGCTATGAAAAACTCCGAGCTGAAAGGCTTGCTTCAAGAAGATCCGCGCACCGTTCGCGGCAATGGCATCGGGGCTGAGCCCGGCGGCTCGCAAGGCATCGAGATCATCAACGCGCAGGCCCGAGACAAACTCCATCGTCAGCACATTGCGCGTTGAGAGATTGGTCATCACGCGCGGCACATAGAGCGTCGCGTCGTCGCGGAAGAGTCGCTGAAACTGAATCAGAGTCCGCGCTTCGCGCGTGAGATCCATTTCGCGCCGAATCGTGCGCGCGAAGTGAATGACGAGCCCGATCGGGTCAAAGGCTTCTGCTTCGGGGACATAGCGCACGAGCAGTGAAGCGAACTCGGTCATCAGATCGAGATCACGTTCGACGTTCTCGGCGGCTCCGGGACGCATGATCTTCACGGCCAATTCGATGCCATCATGCGACTGTGCTCGATGCACTTGAGCGAGCGACCCGCCGGCGGTCGGCACGATGTCGAAGCGACGAAACGCCTGCTCGACGGGCCGTTCAAGTTCGCTTGCGAGGATGTCGAGTGCTTGCCGCGAATCAAACGGCGGCACGTTCTCACGCAGATGCTTGAGTTCCGCGATCACATCGGGCGGGATGATGTCCGGCCGCGTGCTTAGCACTTGCCCGAACTTGATGAACGTTGGGCCGAGCTCTTCGAGAGCACGTCGAATGTGCTGTGCCCGCGACAACGGCGACGCGACATTGCGACGTCGCAGAATGACTCTCTGCCCCCAGCGCAAGTAGTGGCCGAGTTGCAGGCGTTCGACGAGATCATCGAACCCGTGATTGAGCAGCACACTGGCGATATGCCCCATCCGGCCAAAGTTTCGAATGAGCCGCAATGGCCGAGCATCCACAACACACCTCGATGAAATGAGACACCAAATCGCAAGAGCCTGAACCACTCTCGCAACAAAGTCGGCTCGAACAAGAGTTTCGATACCGGAATCAACTGCTCATCAACCGTAGCGGGATCTCTCTGAATTCGTCGCTGTCGCGAACAGGTTTCTGTGCAAAGGCCGCTCATCACTGTGGGGCCATCGACGGCAGCGACTGAGTTTGAAGGGCTCTCCGCCATTCGTGTTGATGATTCTGAGCGGCAAGGCGGCTGCCGCCGGTTCGGAACGAATCCAGAATCTGCGGCGAGCGCCTTGCAGCTCACAGGCATCAACACCAATGGCAGAGAGCAGAAGTTGCTCTGACATGTCGTTGATGCAGGGGCTTTATTGCAGGGCAACCGCATGAGCGCGGGCCGATGGGCACGCGGTTAAACGAGGCGGCGAAGTTGCATCCGATAGTCGCCTTTCGCTCCGCGAAAGGAAGCTTTTGCGGAGCAAGAGCC
>CAZNMS010000580.1:0-5320 GCA_964573505.1 uncultured Planctomycetaceae bacterium
CGCAGATTCTTCATCCCGCTGCGATATCAGTTACCTGATCCGTGAACGGCTACCTGGACGGGAAGCAGGAGCTTCTCGATGCGGCGTTCCCAAGCGGAGCTTGGGAACGAGTGCGCCACTGGTGCGGCGCGGGTGTGTAATTGGCCGCATTTAATGCTGCCGGATTATTTATGCGTAATAGGGAATTGGCATCGAGGCGGCCGGGGTTGTCGCGGTGATGTGCGGGACGCGGCGGGCTTCGTGACCTTCTTCAATGCGGTGACTGACGAGACTGCGGTCTCGGGGGCTCGTCGGGTGCGAGACTGCAGGAGCGACGACAGACGAACGCTTGTGGCCGAGATCGGCGTCCTTTTGACGCATCTCAGCGAGCACGATCGGGTGCCAGCGCGAATCGTCTCGCTGCTCGGCAGGAACGTAGTTGGCGCGAGCCCATTGGCGGAGTCGAAGTTCGGCGATGAAGTCGACAGGTTGAGTTTGAACGGTGCCCATACGGCGGTGCCTTCAGATGAATCGTCAATGTTGGGTGGCGCTAACGGGTCCGTCCGGGGCCGATGTTTGATTTATCGCGGGGAGATTCGTTGCGGGGAGTTATTTGTCGGGGCGTAGCCATGAGGCAGAGAACCATCGGGACGAGCCCGATGGGGACCGACATTCGAACCGCTTTTTGACGGCGGATCAGCGAGGCTGAGAAAGCTGTACCCGCTGCTGCTCGGGATGGAATCCCAAGCTACTAACGATCGACTCGCTCGGACTGATTTCGACAACGATTGTCCGCTGAATGGCCGAGTGTGCGAGCCGGGGCGACGGGCGCGACGATGCTGCCTGCGTTGCGATGAAGTTGCATTGGGACGGCCATTCCGAATGTTCGGGACGCGGGTCCGTCAGCCGCTCGCAGCCGCCGGTCAATTCGCTGAGATCGGCATAGAGTGAATCGCACGGAGCAAGCTATATCTCGACGCGGTTCGGTCGCCGGGCGGGTTGATCGCTTGAGCCCGAATCAATCGGCTCGCAGCTCGGGACGGAAGCCTGCGCGAGTCGATGAACGATTTCGTTGTGGCGCATGCCGGCCGCGTGCGTCGCGAGAATGGCGGACAGTCATCATTCCCCACTGAGGTTAGCTTCGTGATTCAAGACGCTCTGTATCTCGCGAAAGGACTCGGTGTTCCCTCGAAGGCACGGCTTGCTCGCTGGCGCGCCGCTGCTGATCGCATCTTGCGGATGTCGCAGAAATTCAAAGGCATTTCGGATGAGGAATTGCTGACGCTCGGTCGCGATCTGCGATGGCGCGCGAAGACCGGCATTCCGCTGACGGAGTTGATGGACGAGACCTTTGCCGTCGGTGTTGAAGCGTCTCGACGCCGCAAAAACATGGAGCAGTATCCGGTTCAAATCATGGGGGGCATCGCGCTCGTTGAGGGCGGGATCGCCGAAATGCAGACCGGTGAAGGCAAGACTCTGACGGCCGTTCTTCCGACGCTGTTGCAGGCACTGCCGGGTAAGGGAAGTCATGTCGTCACGGTCAATGACTACCTCGCCGAGCGTGACGCTGAGGAAATGGCGCCGATCTATGAGGCACTCGGTTTGAGTGTCGGCTGCATCCTCACACCAATGGAGACGGACGAGCGACGCGACAACTACGCGCGGGACGTTACTTACGGGACGGCAAAAGAGTTCGGCTTCGACTTGCTCCGCGATCGACTGCGGCAAGGTGTTGCGGCGGGCGGTTCGAAGCGACGGACGTTCTTCAGCGCGAGTGGCGGGCAAGAGGCTCCGGTGCAGCGCAACCATTTCTCAGTGCTCATCGACGAAGCCGACAGCATCCTCATTGATGAAGCGCGAACTCCGTTGATCATCGGACTGACGATGCCGAACGAAGCTGCGACCGTCAGTCTCTTTCGCTGGTGTCATCGAGCTGTCGCGCATCTCGAACCGAATCAAGACTTCGTCTACGAGCCGGAGAGACGGTCGGCGTACCTGACCGACCCGGGATGCCGCAAGGTACTGCTGTTAGGCAAGCCGGGTTTGATTGACTCAATCGACACCGAGCGGATCTACAAGCACGTTGAGCAAGCGCTGACTGCGAAGTTCGCCTTCATGCGCGATCGCGATTACGTCGTCGTCGATAACGAGATCAAGATCGTCGACGAAGGAACGGGCCGCATCATGGACGGCCGCAAGTGGCAAGACGGCTTGCATCAGTCGATCGAGGCGAAGGAACTCGTACCGATTACGGCGGCATCAGGAGAAGCGGCACGCATCACAGTGCAGAACTTCTTCAAGCTTTACTCGCACATCTGCGGCATGACGGGCACGGCGGTGCAAGCTGCCGGCGAAATCAAACGCGTCTACCACTTGAAGGTGACCGCGATTCCGACGCATCGCGTGTGCATCCGCAAGCCGCATCCGACTCGGATCTTCATCAGTCAAGAAGCCAAACGCCGTGCGATCCTCGAAGAGATCGAACGACTGATCGCCGAGAACCGAGCGGTGCTGATTGGTACTCCGTCGGTCGATGCCTCAGAGGCATTGGGACTGATGCTGCGAGATCACGGCATTCCTCACGACATCCTCAATGCGCGGTATCCCGAGCAAGAAGCGGCGATCGTCGAGAAAGCGGGCGACTGCGGCAAAGTCACCGTCGCGACGAACATGGCGGGGCGCGGGACTGACATAAAACTTACAGACGCCTTGAAGAAGGCGGGCGGTCTGCAAGTGATCGCGACGGAGATGCACAGCTCTAAGCGGATCGATCGACAGCTTGTTGGCCGAGCCGCGCGGCAGGGAGATCCGGGCGGGTATCAGACATTCCTCTCGCTCGAAGATGAGTTGCTGCGTTGTCTGACCCCCGAGCAGTACGCGCGGATCAAGAAGAAGGCGTATCCCGACAAGTTCGGCGAGCTGGCCCCCGGTTGGCTGCGGTTCTTCAAGAAGACTCAGAAGTACTTAGAGAAGCTGCACTACAAGCAGAGGCGCGACTTGCTGAAGCAGGACAAGCACCGCAGTCAGCAATACAAGCGAATGGGGCTTGATCCGTGTTTGGAGCTGACGGAGTCGTAGCCTTCGGTGCAATTCGTTGTCGCTGTGCCGGGTCGCTGTAGCTCGGATGCCTACGTCCGAGAGCGACCCTCAGCGACTTGCTCCAAACGGGAAGCACGGACGTAGGCGTCCATGCTACGTATTCGGGGAGTTCTTCTCCGACGATCTCTGAGTGCTCGTTTGCCGTCAGCACTCATCAGCGGCGCCGGGCAGCCATCCTTCGGGCGTCCAGCCGCGGGCGATGTTGTAGGCTCGAACCATTGCGGCGAGTTGCTCGCGCGTCAGGCGGGCTCCGGCACTTGCTCCGGCGGGGAGCGGCTGATCGAGGAACCGAGCCGGCAATGTGTCTTCGGCGGGCGTCCAACCTTGAGCGATGTTGAACCGCTTCTTCGCATCAACGATCCGCCGCGCGGTCGCTTCCATCTCGGAGTTTGTCCGCGCAATGCCGGTGACGAGTCGCAGCATCTCGCTCATGGAGGCAAGCCGATCGTCGAACACTCCGCGCAGGAACTTGCAGAGGATCAGCGAGTCCATCAACGCGGCTTCGTTCTCGGTTTGAATGGCGTACTGCGCGACCGAGGCATCGGCATGCAGGCGATCGACTTTGTCTGAGAAGTCGACTTCATAAGCCCCCGAGCGATTGTGATCGGCTCCGCGCGTACCGACCGCGAGTCCCAGCGCCATCGTCTGCAAGGCACGCGGTTCATAGCCGGGTAACTCGAGCCCTTTGACATGCGGAGCGAAGTCCTCTGATCCCTGCCCGATCTGCGCGGCCATCAAGCGCGAGCCGAGCGATAGCAACTCGCCGAGCCCGCTGCGTTCTCCGATGAGACGCAGAGCTTCGAGCAATCCCGCTCCGTGACCGAAGCGCAGAGTCGGCGCGTCGAGCAGTCCTTTCTCGGCGCACTCCATTGCGAACGCGATCGTTGCTCCGGCACTGATCGTGTCGAGTCCGTAGTCGTCGCAGAGTCGCGATGCCTTGAGCACGACATCGAAGTCAGAGACTCCGCACAGCGGGCCGAGCGCGAACAAGTTTTCGTATTCCATTCGGACGCCGCTGCGGGCTGAGTCGGCAGCGTTCGGAGCAGACAACTGAAAGATATGCTCGCACCCGATCGTGCATGCGGCGCACGAGTCGCGCGTCCGAGGGTTCGAGACGGCGACGGCTTCCGGTGAGAGCGCGGCCGCGCCTTCGAATGTTCCCGTTTGAAAGTTGCGGGTCGGCAATGTGCCGAGCCGATTGAAGGTCAGCAGATTGCTGACGGTCCCGAGTTCGCGGTACTTCGCGGTCGCGGGGCCGAACGATCGCGCGGAGAGTTCGCGCGCGAAGCTCAGCAGTTCGTCGGGATAAGCGGCAGCAGTCAATTGCGTGCCGCGCACGGCGATGGCCTTGAGGTTCTTTGAACCCATCACCGCGCCGAGTCCGCCGCGTCCGGCATGTCGGCCTTGATGCGAGATCGTCGCGTAGTTGACGAGTCGCTCGCCCGCCGGGCCGATCGCAGCGAAACGAAAGCCGGGTAAGAATTGTTGCAGGCGCGCTTCGCAGGCGTTGCTCGATAACCCCCAGAGAGATTCTGCCGACTCGAAGCGCACGGCGCCGTCATCAACAACGAGCACGCAGGGCACGGTCGCTCGTCCCACAATGACGAGCGCATCGAAGCCCGACTTCTTGCCCGCGATCGCAAAGTGAGATGACGACAACGAGTCATTGATCCGCCCCGTCAGCGGCGACTTCGCGAGCACGGCAAACTTTGCCGATGTCGTCAGCGGGCTGCCGACAAGCGGACTGAAGACGAACAGCAGCGGCGCTGTTGCTCCCAGTGGATCAATGCCGGTCGTCGAGTGCTCAAGCAGCAAGCGCGTTCCGAGTCCCGCCCCGCCAATGAACGCAATGAGGTCGTCGTCGAGAATGCGGCACGACTCAGCCGTCTGCTGCTGCAGGTCGACTCGCAAATAACGACCGTGATAACCGGGAAGCGTCATCTCACCTCGCAAAGTGAAGTCAAAAGGCGTTGGGTGAGGCAGTGTAACCAACATTGCACACGAGCGGCGCCCGACTGGCTGCTCGGTCGGGTACGAACAAGCGATCGCAACTTGTTGGCGGCCCCGAAATCTAACGATTTCGGCTACGGCCGATGGCGATCTCGCTGTTTTGGTCGTCCGAGAAGGAAAGAGAGTGGAACGCTAATCGGCACTAATCGACGCTAATCAAAGACAGCGCGTTAGGAGTCGCATTCGAGGCGAGGAGGCAGTGTCGTCGATAGTCGCGGTTCGCTCCGCGAAC
>CAZNMS010000581.1:0-5313 GCA_964573505.1 uncultured Planctomycetaceae bacterium
TGAAACGAACGGCTGCAGGACCGGGTGCCATGTATGGCCATAACGCTCGAAGGCCGGGTCTTCGAAGTACAGCGGGTTGTGATAGATGTTCGACGCTTGCCATTGGAAGCAGGTCGATTGCATCGCTCGCGGCATGACTGTCTCGTCGCCGAGCCCGACTTCCTCAGGCTTTTGCAGCGAGGGATCAATATCGGTCCGCACGACTCCGTCCGGCACATAGTCGGAGTACGGCAGAATGGCGGTGATCGCCTTGAGCTTCTTCGGATCCGAAGTTGTGTTTTGGTAGCTCGCTTCGATCACGCTCGCACTCAGCGTGCGGCCCGGCTGATAGCTTTGTGGAGTAATTGTTACCTTCTGCGAATGCACCGCAGGTGACGAGCTAATCGGCTCCGGCTGCGGGACGTTGTGCTCCGGAAGGGACGGAGCAAACGACTGGCTCGACGGCTGAGGCCGAACGGCGCGTTTCGCTCGATCAGTGCTGTCCGCTTCGCGTCGTTTGCGAGCCTCTTCTTTGAGGTGCTCCCAATCCTTATCGGGAGAGCGCTGTAAGAATTTTTGCAGCGGGGAAGACGGCGGATCTGCCGCTTGAGTCCGTGCCGGGCTACTCATGAGCCCGGCGACGACCGCTGAGCTAAGAAGCGTGCTCAGCGCTGTAGTTAGGCGCTTCCTGCGTGATGCTGATGTCATGTGGATGGTTCTCCCTAACCGAAGCCGCGGTGATTTGAATGAACCGAGCTTTCTGCAACTCGGGAATCGTCCTTGCTCCCAAGTAACCCATTCCGGCCCGCAGTCCCCCAATCAACTGATAGAGGAACGTCGAGAGCGGGCCCTTGTAGGGCACTCGACCTTCAACGCCTTCAGGGACGAGCTTGCGGGCATCGTCTTTTCCTTCTGGGCCTTGTCGGTAACGCTCGCTGCTGCCTTTGACCATCGCACCGAGCGAACCCATTCCTCGGTAGCGCTTAAACGACCGGCCCTGATAGAGAATCATCTCGCCAGGACTTTCTTCGAGACCGGCCAGCAGCCCTCCCAACATCACGGTGCTCGCTCCAATGGCCAGCGCCTTTGTGATGTCGCCGCTATAGCGGATGCCGCCATCAGCGATGATCGGGACGGCTCCCGCAGCACCGCGCACGGCATTTGAAATCGCAGTCAATTGCGGCACGCCAACTCCCGAGATGATCCGCGTTGTGCAGATCGAACCCGGACCAATGCCGACCTTCACAGCGTCGACTCCGGCTTTCACCAGATCCCGAGCGCCTTCTTCCGTCGCGACATTGCCGGCGATCACGTCGATCGACCATTGCCGCTTCAACTCGCGAACCGTCTCGATCACGTTCTTGGAATGCCCGTGAGCACTATCGACGGTCAGCACATCCACTCCGGCTTTGAGCAAACTCTCTGCCCGAGTGAAGTCGCCCACTCCGATCGCCGCACCGACACGCAACCGCCCCCGGGAATCTTTCGAAGCGCGAGGGTAGCGCAGGTTCTTGTCGATGTCCTTGATCGTGATGAGTCCCTTCAATCGGTATTCATCGTCAATCAGTAAGAGTTTCTCCACTTTGTTTTCTAGGAGTATTCGTTGCGCCGAGACTAAGTCGGTGTTCTCGTGAGCCGTGACGAGCTTGCCCTTCGTCATCACTTCCTCGATCCGCTGATCGTCCTTTTCGAGGAAGCGCAGGTCGCGACGAGTGATGATGCCCCGCAGCTTGCCGTCCTTTGAGACGATCGGAACGCCGCCGATATTCCGCTGATCCATCATCCGGCGCAGGTCCGCGACGCTCTCGTCAGGAGTCATCGTGACCGGATCGACGATGACGCCGTGCTCGGACCGCTTCACGCGATCGACTTGCAGCGTCTGATCCTCGACGGAGAGGTTCTTATGGATGATGCCGATGCCGCCTTCTTGCGCGAGAGCAATCGCCATTTCGCTCTCGGTGACGGTGTCCATCGGGCTGCTCATGACCGGCACGTTCAGCCGGATGTTGTTCGTCAGCCTTGAAGAGATATCGCACTCGGACGGCAGAATTTCTGAGTAAGCCGGTTCGAGCAGCACGTCGTCAAAGGTGATGCCTTGAGTGACGATGCGATCAAGCATGGGATGAGTCCTTAAGAGGTCAGCGTGTGCCGCGAGCGGACTTAGCCGCCGCTCTCATCCCGGCGAAGAATAGCGTCTCGAAGTCGGTTCGATAGCGAGACCAATTGGGCCGGAAATAGCTCTTCGGCGCGCGTTGTGAGAGTCAGTCCCTCAGCCTCAAACGCCGCATCAATCTCCACTTTCGAGAGGTCATTGCCGAGCACTCCGACAGTCACTTTTCGCAACAATTTTCGGCGTTGCGTGAAGACCATGCGGATGTAGTTCTGAAAGAACTTGCGGTCTTTGATGAGTCCTCTGAGATCGGGTCGCGCGGTGATGCTGATGATCGCCGAGTTCACATCGGGACGAGGCCAAAACACTGTCGGCGGGATGCGTCGGATGATCTTCACATCGGCCTGCGACTGCACCCAAACGGACAAGCCGTTGTAGTTGGCGATGTGCGGAGAAGCCGCCATTCGCTCGGCCAATTCAAGCTGCACCATCACGACGATTTTGGTCCAGGGAAGCTCGGTCGCGATCAGATTTGAGATCAGCGGCGTTGCGATGTTGTACGGCAGGTTTGCCACAAACTTCAGACTGCGATTCGGCTCAGCAGCAAGCTGCTTCTGAATCTCGGCGAGCACGTCATTGGCGAGATGATTCTTATTTCGCAGCGCGTCGCAGTTGAGCAGCGTCACATTGGGAAAGACGCCGGCGTGCTCGCTCACGAGCTTGAACATGTTGTTGTCGTACTCGACCGAGACAACATGCCCGGCTTCGACCGCCATATGCGTTGTCAGTCCGCCGGTTCCCGCTCCCACTTCGAGGACGACATCGTCTCGCGAAAGCTCGGCCGCTTTCACGATGACGTCGAGCAGGTTGAGATCGATCAGGAAATTCTGCCCGAGATCATGACGCGGATAGAACCCATGCCGCTCGAAAAGATCCATTAAGAAGGCACGAGTCTGTCGAGCCGCTGGTTTCATGCGCGAGAGTGTCCTGAAGCAAAGAGAAGTACGAGCGAGGATGTGCCGACCATTGTTGCCTTTCGCTCTGCGAAAGGCCGCATCGGCAGAGAGAGCCGCCATTCTCAGGCCGCATTGGCGGCAGCATCCTTGCCCGGAACGAACGGCGACATCAGTCGAAAGTGACCGAGCAGCGCGATGCTAGTTCCTCGCAGGCTGCACTCGCGAACGAGCGGCGGTTGCAATCATCGCGAGGCGTAGCATGGACGCCTACGTCCGTGCTTCCCGTTGATTTCAAGTGCGTACGGGGCGCACTCGGACGTAGGCGTCCGAGCTACGTGACGCCAAATCGCGAAGTGATTCTTCGACTGTTCCGAAAGCCGCCTCATCGCTCACTCGTTCGCCGCAAACTTCTCCGCGTACTCGATCATCCAGTTGTCGAGCGACTCCGCGAGCGTCTGCTCGTTGAGTTCCGTCAGCAGGTGATAGTGATTGCGACTCATCACTTCCTTGTTGCGAATGGTGCCCTTTGCACTGATCTCGACGATCTTCGCACGCTCGGAATACGGCCGCACGACCATCTGAAAGCGGCTGAATTGGTTCTCGGAGCGGCGCGTTGTGACGGTCTCGCTGACGAACGAAGTCGGGCTGCGTTTCGTGACGGGTTCGGCAACCGGTCGACCGAAGGCGACGTCATCTCGGCTGATCTTCGCGCCCCAGCCGGTCTCATCGACGAGCATTTCAAAGCGAAAACCGAGGAAGTGCTCAGAGAGTTTCTTCAGTCCCGCTTCGATGTGCTCGGACAAGTTGATGCGCGCCGCCGAGTGCAAGTTGCGAAACTCTTCTTCGGTCAGAGCACGAGCTGCTGCCGCCGCACCTTGTTCCGTCTTCCGTCTCTGCCCGCGTTGAATGGCGCTTTCAAGCCGCTGATCAAAGTCCATCTGAATCCCTCAGGACAAATAAGTTCGGGCTCTCCGCGATTCGCGTTGATGACTGTGAGCGGCAAGGCGCTAGCCGCCGGTTCTGGACGCATTCAGAACCCGCAGCTAGCGCCTTGCGGCTCACTCAACACAAATGGCGGAGAGCCTAAGTTCGATAAGGCGTGTTGCGTCTCGGCATTCGCTCGAAAGCGAAAGACCGATCAATGGTCGGTCAGATATCAAAGTCCGCGCGAGATGTCGTGCGATCAGCAGGCACTCTGTCAGAATTATTCCAATGAAGACCCCGCGTAGCATGGACTTCCAGTCCGTGCTGTCTTCGATCGGCCAGTGCTCCATCTGACGGCTGCCGCTCAGCACGGACTCGTGCGTCATCAATAATTGCTTTTCGGGTGGCACGCCCTGAGTACTCGAAGGGCGTGGGGCTCGATTGCAAGAACACGCCCTTCGAGTACTCAAGGCGTGCCACTCGCATTCTTAACCTTCAGCACGGGCTAGAAGCCCATGCTACGACTATTTCGCTCGCGGATTGACGAGCGGCGTGCCTTTGCCCTTTAGCTTCACCTTCAGGGCGATCGTGCCGGAGTTCTCGTCGTTGATGTCCTTCCAATCTTCGCGGCAGCGGACAAAGAGCTGACCGTCCATTGGCGCCGTCCATTCGCCGAAGACACCGAGTTCGAAGGGCTCGCCCAAGATGTAGAGATCGGGATCAAAGATGACTCCGACGAGCTTGCCTTTGCCGTCATCAGCTCCGTCGGCGGTCACTTCATCCGCGTCCTTCGCGAACTTCCATTTGCCTTCTGCGAGGTACTCGTAAGCCGTCTCGGCTTTGACTGACGCACCTGCCGGCTGCCATCCGCCTTTGGCTTTGATCTTTGAAGACTGCGGCAACGGTCCGACGAGCGGCTTTGCTTTGACCTTCCAGTCCCACGCGCACAAGTCCGCGCGAAAACCGATGTCGAAGTGCTTGAGGAAGAAGAGGTACTCAAACGAGATCTCTTTGGCCGACCCTCCATACACCGATTCGAACGAGACCTTTTGGCCGCTCAGCATGCCGATCCCGAGCGGGCGGAGATTTGTTTCATGTTCACGATGGTTTGCACGGCAATGGGGGCCTGCGTCTGGATGGCTATTCGGAATGCTCCGTCGTAAAAAGGCGCGAGGGGTTCCGACGTGCGATTTCGCCCTCCCTCAGGGTAGATGAAAATGCTCCAGCCTGCAGCAAGTTGATGTTTCAACAACACCACGCTGCGGGCACGGCTCATGGCGCTGCTGCGGTCTACCGTCAGGCACATTTTTTTTACTACCCATCCAAATACAGGCACTTTGTGCA
>CAZNMS010000582.1:0-5312 GCA_964573505.1 uncultured Planctomycetaceae bacterium
CATAAGACGCTCTTTCGCGGAGCGAAAGGCGACCATTGGTCTGAGCTGCAACCTCACTAGCACTCACGATCGTCGCACCACCAGCATTTGCTCCAATGAAGCTTCGCGCAGAACTCGCGGATGCGCGTGCCGATAAGTTTTCGCCGGTCGATCGCTTAGGCGCGCGGCAGTTGAGAACCTACCGGCGAATTCTTGTGCGACGGACGTGTAGTCCGTCGGGCCTCGTCTTCGACGGACTACAAGTCCGTCGTACCGATAGAAGCAGATGCCGCTCGCCTTAAGCTCGCGACGAGTCGGGCTGATTGGTTCTTCTTCACTCGCGACTTCTGTTCTCAACGTGCGACTTACATTCGAAGGAACGCGACCGGATGTTTGCTGATCCGAGATTGATCGCTGCGGCAATGGGCGGGCTCGTCGCGTCGTTGATATTGGCGGCAGCGTTTGAGTCCTTTCGCCGCGTCGCCGTGCTGACGTCGTGCATCGGTGCAATGTGCTTCTTCGAACTCGTTCCGATCCCGCCCGAGCAGTCCGTCGCCGAGTGGCAGTGGCTGCCGCAAAGTTGGGTGCATCTGAGTGACGGCTTTCCCGTCACGATTGAATTCGCGCAAGCCGTCAGCAGCCCTTTGAAGCTCTTGCTGCTCGGATTGTTTGTGTGTTGGGCGACGTTCGGCTTCGTGATCCACTCATCGGGACCGAGAACATTGCTGAGCTGGCTCGGCCTGCAAGTTGTTGTCGTGCTCGCGATGACAGCGACCGATCTCATCATCGTGCTGTTGTGTTGGCTCATGATTGAGGAGTTCGTTGAGCACATCGCTGCTCAGTCGGGACGAGAGCGCATTGGCTGCGTGCCGCCGCTGCGAGTGAGTTCGTTTGTGCTGCTCATCGCGCTCGCGCTGTTGCAGATTCGCTACCACTCGACGTCGATTAGCACGCTGCTCACGACCGCGTTGCACGACACTCGACTTGATGCCGACATCGCCCGCGACGGACTCGCAACGGTGCTCGCATTCGGCATCGTGATGCGCTGCGGATTGTTTCCGTTCTCGTTGTGGCTGAAGCGTTTGTTGGCGAGCGGTTCTCCGCTGTGCTTGCCGCTGACAGCAGCGGTCATCGCGCCGGCCTTTGCGCTCGGTGTGAGAATGATTCCACTCTGGCAAGCAACGACAGAAACGCCGCGACTGTTCTTTGTGATGGGGACGATCGGAGTCGTGCCATTGGCGCTCACCGCGTTCGTCAGTCGCAAAGCGGTCGAACGTTGCTGCTTGATGTCCGTCGCACTTTGCGGAGTCGCACTCATGCGACTCGCGGCGCTGTCGGGTTTCGCGCTGTTGTTTGCGACGGGAGTTGTCGCGGTCGGCCTGCCGGTTTTGGCGATCATCGTGCTGCGCCAAGCGCGCAACGAAAGCGGCACGGCGACGGACTCGAATGCCGTTGAGGAAGTCACAGGAAGCGGTGCGGTCAGTTCATTGCGGCGCTTGCCGCTGCATTGGTGGTATCTCGAAGAGGTTGCCCATTGGTGCTGCGTGCTGCCAATAAGATGGATGGCCACTTTCATTGAGTTCGTTGATCGCGTCGTCTTTTGCGGTTCGAAAGAGGGAGTTTGGGCGGGTCACGTGCGCAACTTCGCCGACATGCTCGATGCCATTCGACTCGGCCGCGCAAGGTACTACGCGCTCGCCGTCATCTGGGCCGCAGTGGGACTCGGCGCCGTAGCGATCTTCGGTCGATGAGGCGTCTCTCAAAGACCGCGAACGTCGCAGCCGAGTGCATGCATTCGTTGTTACATGACGATGCGACCTCGTCGGGAACTCGTAGGTCAGTCTCTCCGAGACTGACCATTTTGCAGGACGGAAGCTGCGGCAAGACCGCCAGTTCGAACCCAATGACGAGCTCGCAGGCGGCGATTCGTAAGTCGCTTCGTCACAGAACAAAGGCCGCCTCGGAGAGACGGCCCTACGTTTAGGTTTCCAACTCACGATGAGTCGAACTCATGAACTCACTGCTCGTAGCGAGTGCGAGGCGAGTCACTCATAGTCCTCCGACTTTTCGAGAGATGACTTCTCGAACCTTTGCTCTCTGATTCTTCGCGCCTGCTGCCGACGCACTGGCGCAGGCTGCATCTTTTTCATAAGGCGTTCGACTCATGCGAGATGACGGAACGATGCAGCGCGCGGCGGCAGATCTCTCGCTCATTCGAAGTCAGTTATCGCGGGCGGCAACCTTTCGCGGTTATCGCATGCTGACGGTCGGAGCGTCGGGATGTGTCGGGCTCATAACGGCGGCGTTGCAGTCGCGACTCGTGCCGCAGCCCGCCGAGCAACCTTTGCAGTTCGTCGAACTGTGGTGCGCGGCAGCGCTGCTCTGCTTGCTCTCTGCGGGCATCGACCTGCTCATGGATGTGAGACGCTCGGACTCGCGCCTCACGCTCACTCTGACAAAGCAAGCGGTCATTCATTTCCTGCCGACAGTGGTGCTCGGAGGCGGAGTCACGATCGCCGTTCTTGCACGCGATCTGCCCTCAACGGTCACTGCGGTCTCGCTGCTGCCCGGCATCTGGGCGCTGTTGTTTTCATTGGGCAGCTTCGCGTCGGCGCCAGTCTTGCCGCGAGTCGCGGTGCTCAGCGGTTGTTGGTACGGCATCGCCGGATTGCTGGCGGTCTTATGGCACGATCGAGCCTTAGAGCCGCTCTGCATGGGACTCATCTTCGGCGTCGGCCAACTTTTGACGATGCTTTGGTTGTGCGTATTCATGGAGCGACGTCATGGCGCGAAGCCCTAAGTCCAATCAGTCAGTTGAAGACACCGAAGGAACGCAGGACGACACTGCGAACGCCGAGCACGAAGCACGCTTTGCTTATGACGGTCTCGATCGCGTCATTCATGAGAAAGCGCGGTTAGGGATTCTGACTTCGTTGTCCGCTCATCCCGATGGCTTGCTGTTCAATGACCTTAAAGAACTCTGCGGCTTGACCGACGGCAATCTCAATCGCCACTTAGCGGTGCTGATCGAGAATCAGTTCGTTGAAGGATGGAAGAGCAGCGGCGGTCAGGCTCGCAGCCAGTCGCTCTATCGGCTGACCGAGTTAGGACGCGAACGCTTCACCGACTACGTCGATGTGCTCGAGCAAGTCCTGCGCGACGCCGCGAACGTGCGCGAGTTGAAGCGAGCAGTCCCGAGACGCGTGAAGCTCGGACTCTCGAACGGTTAGGCAAGCGGAAGATGAGTCGATGCCGGTACGACGGACTTGAAGTCCGTCGTACAAGAAATTCGCCGGTAAGTTCTCGACTGCCGCTCGCCTCACGTTGCCGGAGCGTTCGGCACGTCGCGTTTCGCAAAGCGATCGGCGACGAGCGTGTCGATCACCAGTTGGCTCGCGTGAAACATCAGCATCGGGAAGACCGCGAACGGAACCGCTGCAAAGGCCGGGCTCGATGCGAGAAACACTCCGACGGGCAATGTCTTTTGGCTGCCTGCAAACGCAGCGGCGATGCGATCGCTGTCATTGAAGCGAAAGAGACGACCGCCGCTATTCGCGACCGCGAGTCCGACAGCATGAATCACAATGCACGTCGCCCATGCGACCATTAGGCCGAGCACTTCTTTGGCCGTATCGGAGACCTGCAACTCGCGCCCGGCACCGCATGCACTCACAAAGACGAGCGACAAGATCCCTGACTGCGCGACGATCCCGAGCTTTGTCTTTCTGTCTTTAGCAAACGCTGCGGCAGCCTTCGAAACGCGAACCAATTGCCCGGCGAGACTCGGCAAGAGCACCGTCAGCAAGAGGTCTCTCGCGAGTGCCGCCGAATCGAGATTCACGCTCTGTCCCGTCCCCACTTGCAGCCATGACGGCGTCGTGACAAAGCACAGTCCATTGGTCAGCAACGTCGTCAGAAGCGAGATCGCATCATTGCCGGCGGCACGACGAGTGATGACCGAAGCTGCTGCGACCGTGCAGGGGACGCTCGCGGCGATCATGACTCCAATGCGGAAGTGATCGGCAAGTTGCACGCTCATGAGCGCCCATCCGAGCGCGGGCATCAGCGCCATATTCACGAGGCAGCCCCATAACACCGGAGCAGGCCGTCGAAACGATGCGCGTAACTGGCTGCTGTCGAGCGAGTAAGCCATCAAGAACAACACCATCGGAGTGATGACGCTCGCCCGCAGCACACTGCGGATCGACTTCAACAAGCTCTCGTCACCGTGATAGCCGACGAGCAGCCCGGAAGTGATCAGAGTCAGCAGCGTGACGAGGAACCATCGAGACTTCAGAAAGTTGAGCATGCGGAAAGGCTTTGATTAGCAGGGCGGCAAGGTCGCTCAACGGAGTCGCGAGGCTCAACTAAGGCAACCGCAGACAAGTACCATACCGTTATGTCGGATGCCTCGTCCGGCCAGAATGCAGTTCGGTGAAGAAGGGGCAGACGGATGAAGTGTCCGTTTTTCATTTCGTCGGTCAAAGACCGAGCTTCGCCAGTCAATCAAACGTGATTCGTCTGCATGACGTCAGCATGCAGCGACGGACCATCAAAACGGAGACTCTATGAAAGCACTTCTTTTCTTCGCAGTCTGTGGCGCGACCGCCATTGGGTTTGCTCAAGACTCGAAACCACAAGAGCCTCGACCCGAACGAGGGCCGCGCAAATTGGGACCGATCATGCTCAATGCCGATGACGTGCCTGCGTTTCCTGAGCCTGCGGCGGACATCATTCAGAAGCGCGAAGGCATCTTGCACGGGCAGTTGGAGATGATCGAGTACGACTCAAAGACCGTCGGCACTCGTCGCAAGATGCAGGTCTATACGCCGCCGGGATATTCGAAGGACTCCGGCAAGAAGTACCCCGTGCTTTATTTATTACATGGCATCGGCGGTGATGAGACCGAATGGCAGCGCTTCGCTTCTCCCAACGTGATGCTCGACAACTTGATCGCCGACGGCAAAGCCGAGCCGATGATCATCGTCATGCCGAATGGCCGTGCTCAGAAGAACGACCGCCCCGAAGGCAACGTCTTCGCATCCGCTCCGGCGTTCGCGGTCTTCGAACGCGATCTGCTCGACGACGTCATCCCGACCATCGAGTCCCGCTACAGCACTCACACCGATCGCGAGCACCGAGTCATCGCCGGCCTCTCCATGGGCGGCGGCCAGTCCTTGAACTTCGGACTGGGGCATCTCGACAAGTTCGCTTACGTCGGCGGCTTCTCGTCGGCTCCAAACACGAAGCCCGCAAAGGAACTCTTGCCCGATCCGAAAGCCGCGAAGCAATTAAAGTTACTCTGGCTGTCCAGCGGCAAAAAAGACGGCCTG
>CAZNMS010000583.1:0-5258 GCA_964573505.1 uncultured Planctomycetaceae bacterium
GACGGACTTGTAGTCCGTCGAACCTCGTGAGAAGCGACGGACTGCAAGTCCGTCGTACCCCAAAACGGATGTGTTCCTCAGGAGTCAGCAACAGGAGTCGCATCTCCGACACAACATTAGAAACGAGCCGCTTCAAAGCGTCGTAAGATGGCCGCCCTCGGCCGTCCGAAATGAGCGAGACGGACCTTATCGGTGCCGTGAAAGCCCCACAAAGCCGCCACCAACAAAGCCTTACCTCGCCTTTTTCTCTTCATCTTTTCGCCCCCCATCTTTTTGTCATCCCGCCTTCTCGAAGACGAACGACGAAAAGGACGGTTGACGAACCCATGCGATGGCAGATCGTGAGCGGCCTCTTTCTGAACTCGCACCAGTTGGGCTTAACGCAACATCCTTTTGAACTGCGTGATGCAGCTTGCTCCGCACGGCGAATCACGTGTTCGAGGACGTCCGCATGTCGCGAAAAGACGTCGCTTGAGCGGGCTTACCGAGCGTTCGTAGCATCCGCCGCCTCTCGTCTTGAAAGACGACGCACTCACGGCCGCGATTCGTTGCGATTACTCAATGGGATGTCTCGTGAAGGACATCCTCGATTCCAGGAAGGACAAGATTGATGACTGCTCCCAGTACTTATGGAGAGCTCGTTCCGTGCGGCGGCGGTGACTCGATCCCTCTCTTCAAACGCAAGCTCACGATCGGACGCCGCAGCAACTGCGACATCGTGCTGAGCTTTCCGAATATCTCGTCACAGCATTGCGAACTGGAGTTGTTGAACGGCTACTGGTTCGTGAAGGACCTCAACAGTTCGAACGGCATCAAGGTCAACGACATCCGCTGCGAGTCAAAATTCTTACATCCCGGTGATATGCTGACGATTGCGAAGCATCGGTTCGAAGTCGTCTATACAGCACTCGGCGAAGCGCCCGTTGAGCAAGAAGAAGATCCCTTTTCGCGCAGCCTGCTCGAAAAGGCCGGCATCGAACGCCGCCCGACTCCGCGCCGCACCGAAGTCGCTCCGCCGAAGAAAGCCGAGCCGAAGCAGAAGTCTCGTCCCGAAGACGACGACGCCATGAAGTGGCTCGGCGACGACGCGTAAAGCAAGCGGCCTTTGTTCCATGTTCATAGCTAGCGAGGCTCCGCATCAGACCAATGGTCGCCTTTCGCTCTGCGAAGGAGCGTCTTATGCGGCGTCACAATGAAGAGACACCGCACCTGCCGAGACGCGTTCAAAGACGCACTTTCGCGGAGCGAAAGGCGACCACAAAACTTGACACAGAATTCGAGATCCTCGGACTCAAGTCACCTAGCGAGGCTCCGCCGCTGACCGCCGAGATGTACGACGGACTGCCGCTCGCCTTCGTTGAGCACGCCATCAATAGGTCAAGAATGAGTAGTGAATAATGGAAATTGAAAAATGCAGAATATTGAGGCTTGCGTTCGCTGCCTCTGAAAATCTGCACTTTTCATTTTCCAATACTCATTACTCATTCTCTCAACCAATGGCTGTGTGAGGTGCTGCACATCGCACTCGTCTCACGAAAGAACGGATGACGGCATGAAGCGCCTGACTGAGTGTTGTCCGTTCTTCTCCAGTCACTTCATTCGTACCCATTGAGTGCAGCGAGCAACTCTCACTCAGCGTCTTGCTCGCGCGGAGTCCTTGATCGCGCCTCTTCTGCGACAGGTTGAAACTCCAATCGCGATGAGATGCAGTTCCGCCGGACGGACTTAACTTCCTCGGAATGGAGCGGCGGGGTCATGTTGCGACAGTTGCTATGCGGTGCGGTATTGAGCGGAGTGTTGGCGAGCGGACCTGCGTTCGCGCAGGAACCCGATTACTCGGCGGAGTTGCCGAAGATCCCGCCGAAGACGCCCGAAGAGTCCCTCAAGTGCATCAAGCTCAAAGCCGGTTTTCATGCCGAGCTTGTCGCGACCGAGCCGCTTGTTCGTTCGCCGATGGCAATGGACTTTGATGAGTACGGTCGCGCGTTCGTCGTCGAACTGCCGGAGTACAACCAATACGGCAGCTCGAAGCCGCATGGCAAAGGCGCGATCAAGTTGCTCGAAGACACAAACGGCGACGGGCGCTTCGATAAGGCGAAGGTCTATGTCGACGACCTCAACTATCCGACCTCTGTTGCCTGTTGGGACGGCGGCATCGTTGTCGGAGTCGCGCCGGATTTGCTCTATTGCAAAGACACTGACGGCGACGGCAAAGCCGATGTCCGCAAGGTGCTCTTCACGGGCTTCGGTCAGGACAAAGCCGGCGAAGGCATGCTCAATTCGTTTCGCTGGCGCATCGATAACAAGCTGCATGTGCCGACGGGACTTGATGGAGGATCAATTACACTCGGTGTCGATCATCCCGCCGTTGTGAATGGCTTGATCAAGCCGAGCGAATTTAAGCCAATCAACGCGCGCGGCCAGCATCTGCTGCTTGATCCGCGCACGCTCTCGCTCGAAGCAACGAGCGGCGGCGGTCAGCACGGCATGAGCTTTGACGATTGGAGCTTGCGAGCCTTCGTTTGCGGCAACAGCGAGCCCGTGCATCTCGTTATGTACGACGGTCGGTATCTCGCGCGGAACCCGTATCTCACAGCTCCCGCAGCGGCGATCAACATCGCTCCCGAAGGCAAGTTCACAAAGCTGATGCGGATCAGTGCGATTGAACCGTGGCGCATCTTGCGAACTCGATTGAGGAAAGCCGGAACGATTCCGGGCTCGGATGAAGGCGGCACTCCGGCGGGGTTCTTCACGGGAGCAACCGGCATCACCGTCTATCGCGGCGACGCATGGCCGGCGGAGTATCGCGGGCAAGTCTTTGTCGGTGAGGTCGCCAACAACCTCGTGTACCGCGCGCGATTGCAATCGAACGGCGTCGGTCTGACGGCTCATCGAGCGGACGTAGACGCTGAGTTCCTCGCCTCGTCCGACAACTGGTTCCGTCCCGTGCAATTCGCGAACGCTCCGGACGGCACGTTGTATGTAATAGATATGTCACGCGAGCTGATCGAAGGCGCGGCCTTTCTCGCGCCGCAGATTCTCAAGCACATGGATGCGAGCGCCGGAGCGAACATGGGCCGCATCTATCGCATCGCTCCCGACGGCTTTCAGTTCAAGTCCGCGCCGCGCATTGGTGATCTGCCGACCGTCGAACTCGTGAAGCTGCTCGAACATCGCAACGCCTGGCATCGCGAAACCGCCGCGAGATTGATTCATCAACGACAAGATCGAGCTGCGAGCGCACCGTTGCGTGAGTTGTCGCGATCGTCCGCATCCGAGCTGGCGAGGACATTTGCATTACATGCGCTGCGCGGGCTCCGAGCACTCAACGCAGAGGATGTGTTGGCTGCGCTGAGCGATGGGAAGAAGGGCGATCTTGCTCGTCCGATTGGGCGCGAGGGCTCTCAAATCGACGATTTGCGCCGCACACAAGCCGTAGCGTCCGACGAGAACAAATTCACGACTGACGGCCGAGGGCGGCCATCCTACAACGAACGCGCGAATGCTCTGATTCACTTGTTGCGACTTGCTGAACTCTTCCCCGATCAAGCCGTCGTTCGTGATGCGGCAATCTCGTTGTCAGCAAACGCCGACATCGTCGTGCGCTATCAAGCGGCGTTCACACTCGGTGCGTTTCAAGGCGAGCCCGCCACTCAAGCGCTCCTGCAACTGGCGATCAAAGACGGAGCTGACTCATGGATGCAAACGGCAATCCTGAGTTCGATCGGCAATCGTCGCGCCGAGTTCTTAGCGCTCGCGCTCCGAGATCCCGACGCACGCAAGCTGCCGCATGTCAGACAAATTACAGCGAGCATTGCCGCTCAGATCGGAGCGGCGAATGCGAAAGACGAACTCGCAGCTTTCGTGAAGTTGATCGAATCGTTGTCGTCCGATGCGGCTGACAAAGCAGTGGCGGAAGAACTCGTGAAGAGTCTCGTGAGCAAGCAGCCGTCCGCAAAAGACTTGCTCGCGAGCGCAACGAGTGGCAAAGCCAAAGAGATCGTCGCAGCGATGATTCGCGACGCGCAAGCCGTTGCGGCTGACGAGAAGAAGTCGGTCACTGATCGAGTCTCCGCAATTCGAACTCTGTCGACTGCCGAGTTCAACGACGTGCAAGCCGTGCTCGCGAAGCTGCTGCAATCGCGCGAGCCGCAAGCCGTACAAAGCGCCGCGCTCGAAACGCTCGGTCGCTTCGATCAATCCGCCGTGCCGAAGTTGATCTTCTCCGCATGGCCCTCGCAGACGCCGCAAGTTCGAGCGACCGCGATCGAAACACTTTTCGCGCGTCCGAAGTGGATTGTCGACTTCCTCAACGGCGTTGAACTCGGAGTCATTGCCCGAGCCGACATTGATCCCGCGCGAGTCATCCTGTTGCAGCAACACAACGACGCGTCGATCCGCGATCGCGCGAAAAAACTCTTCGCCGGAGCGACGCTCGCGCGGCGTCAAGAGGTTGTCGACGCCTATCAAAAGTCGCTCGAACTGAAGGGCGATGTTGATCGAGGCCGCCTGCACTTCCGCAAGACTTGCGCGGCCTGTCACAAACTCGAAGGCGTCGGCGAGCAACTCGGAGCGGACCTCAACGCGATCAAAGATCGAGGCACCGCCGCCGTGCTGCTCAACATTCTCGACCCCAATCGAGAAGTGAAGCCGCAGTTCTTGACCTACGTCATCGCAAAGACCGACGGCCGCACGTTGTCGGGCTTGATCATCGCCGAAACCGCCAACAGCCTGACGCTCCGCAAAGCCGACAACACGAGCGAGACGGTCCTACGAGTCGACATCGAAGAACTCAAAAGCACCGGCCTCTCCTTCATGCCCGAGGGCCTCGAAAAGCAACTCAGCATCGAAGCGATGGCCGACCTGCTCGCGTACTTGAACTCGATCAAGTGAGCCGAGACGCGCGAAAAATCTCGGAGTGCTTTCGTTCGATGAGGCACTCCATTTCAGTGAAGCGTGAGGCACGAACGAGGATCATCGACAGGCGAGAAACGCGTCGTGTTCAAACCGCGGAGCACGTCACGCTTTTCAAGAGCGGCTTCGCTGACGGTCGAGCCATACCAGCAAGCCTTTGGCGAGGTGCATGCGGTTCTCGGCTTGCTGGAAGACGATGCTCTTGGGGCCGTCGATTACGGCGTCGGTCACTTCTTCGCCGCGGCGAGCTGGGAGATCGTGCATGAAGCGGCATGTTGGCTTGCTGTGTGCCATCAGCGCTTCGTTGATCTCCATCATTTCCAGCAAGAACTCCTGCGGAATGC
>CAZNMS010000584.1:0-5229 GCA_964573505.1 uncultured Planctomycetaceae bacterium
ACAAACATCCCACAAAGCCCTTCAACGAGTGACCTAATGCCGCTGGCACCTGGCCCGTAATCGCGAAGATTTGGATCGCGATCCATGTCGATCAGCAACAGCGCTTCGAACAGCCACTCTCGTGCTGCAACCGGATCACTGCGCCGCTGCAAGAAGTAGGCTCGGTCCAATGCGAACTTCAACCCGCGCGCATCAAAGCCCGCCGGCCTGAAGATGTGCTTGCTAAAACCGGTCACGTTCCCCTTGTCATCGTATGTTGGCAGCCGCATGACATACGGTTGAGTGGCTTCACGATGCAGTTGCCAAACGCGATCAAACTCGCGCCGCGCTTCGTCCCATGCCTCGAGCGCGATGAAGCGCCGCAGCAACCAATTGTCGCGATGGCTTCCCGCCCCCAAAGTCGGCGGCTCGAAGCGATTACGTGTGTCGGAGTACTCTTCACGATTGAGCGATTCGACAAAGTACTCATCGCGCGGCAACAGCCCTTGCCCCCAACCTTGCTTAGCGGTCGTCGCGCTCTTCGTCGCGACATCGCGATACGCCGCCAGTGCTCCAGCGTGATCGCGTAGAGCCAGCAACAAATCCCCTTCGATCAATCGCCGCCGGGCTGCTGGAATTTTTGCTCCATCCTGCCTGAGCACCTTCAAGAACTCACTGGCCTCAGGCCGAGCAATCGCGATCGCCGCCGCTTCACCGCCCTGTAGCGAAAGATACTTCAGGAACGCCGCATGAAGCTGTCCGTCACGCTGAAGGTTCCGCGCGTCATCCCAAGCGACCTCAACCGGATCGCGCTGATAACCGCTCTCAGAAGGCCCTTGAGCAACCGCCGCCGGCATCGAGCACAAGCAAGCCAAACACAGCAGCCAAATCACCGCCCCGCGCATCCGACCGATCCCTCGCCCCCCAACACCCCGCCAGATCCGCCCCATCAAGCCCATGATTTCGTCTCCTGTGATCCATCTCACGAACCGACCTCAAGACACATCCGCAGAGAGTCGCCCTTCGCTCCGTGAAAGGCCGCTGAGTTCGTCTGTGCGCAGCCGTTTGTGCGCGAAGCAGTTCGTCTTCGCAACAAGCTCAACCTTCAAAGGCACATCAAATCGTGGAGTGCTCCGCCCCGGCGGAGCCTTCCATCTCAGCGGCCCAGCGTCCCATCAACCTCAACCGCCCCCCGTCAAAACCGAAGTCCCACAAAGACGCTTCGCTCCCCTATCCGCCCTCGAAATCCGCCGCGCCCAACAACCTCACGACAAGAGTAACGCCAATTACATCAACCCCGACGGCCACTCTTGCCATGACGACGAATCAAGTACCGCAAAATCGGAGGGCTCTGTCGAGCCAGAGCACTCCGGGACTGAGCCCATCAACTCGATGTCCTCAACCGCCCTGCCCCGCTCGTCTCACAGCAGGCTGTGAGACGGAAAGCGGCAGCAGGGCTGCCGCAGTCCCAAGACAAAGTCGGTGCTTTCGACGGTGACTTCTCGGCTGCTGGCCGAATGACTCCAATTCGTTCTCGATCATCGAACTTTGGCGGGAGCGGATGCGATGCAGGTGGCTTCAAATGTTGAAGAGAGTTTGGCGTTAGCTTGCGGGCGATTCTTGGTGCGGCGGTATTTGAAGGAAGCCGCAGATGTGCCCGGTGAGTCCTTGCGAGACATCGCCAAACGGCAGCTCACCGACGTGCGGCAAGAACGCGAAGTCGCACGGATCTTCGAGGACTACTCGGATCGCATCGTCGCTCAGATTTGGTCTTCGCTCGAAGGACGTTTGGAAGCACACCCGGCGCTGGATCAGGAGCGTCACTACGTCTTGTTGAGTCGCCTGGCCGCTTGACATCACCAGCTTCGATTCAATACCGAATCAATTCAATTTTGAATCATGGGCAGTTTTTTCGAAGGGGGCCACATGCGAAGCATTACAGGAAACCCGGTAGATGGTGACGATTTCTGGGGTCGTCATGACGAACTCAAACAGTTGATCGATGACCTGCAGGCGGGAAATCATGTCTTACTCGTCGGGCCGCGACGCGTTGGGAAGTCGTCGATTGTAGCTGAGGTAGTTCGACGGCTGACGGGTAATGGTTGGACGGCGATCACGGTCGATGTGCAGCACACTGCTGATGAAGCGGCTTTCCTCCAAGAGATTCATGAAGCGATTCGAAGTACGGAGTTGAAGCTGCCGCTCATCGACAAAGCTCATCAGGCGATTCAGAGCTTTAGCCAATTCTTTCGAGGCACGAAGGTGTCGGTCGCTGGCACTTCGGTCGAACTCAAAGACCAAGCGGGCAATTGGGAGTCGGCAGCCAGCTCGCTGAAGTCGCTGATCGGAACTCTTCCGGAGAATGATCGGCGAGTGCTGATTGCCGTCGACGAACTACCCATCTTCCTGACGAAGTTGCTGGCACTCGAAAATGGAGCGACGCGGGTACGAGCCATTCTCGATTGGCTACGCAGCGTGCGAGTTGCCTCGAAGCGTCGCTTGCCGTGGATCCTCTGCGGCTCAATCGGGCTCGATTCGTTTGTGGCCAAACATGGATTGGAAGGTTCGATCAACGAACTGCTGCCGCAAACTGTTGATGCCTTTGAAGTCGAACAAGCGATGGGCCTCCTCGTGCAACTGGGGAATCGGGAAGAGAGTGCTTGTCCGGTCTCGAAAGACCTCGCAGCGTACATGGTCGAAAAAGTTGGTTGGCCGATTCCGTACTACTTGCAGTTGCTGTTTCATGGGCTGAAGAACTTGCCGGCAGCGAAACGCTTGCCGCACTATCCATCGCGCGAGGATGTCGACGCGGCTTACGAGTCCTTGTTGGGGCCTCAGCGAAGCACGCACTTCGGACATTGGGACACGCGATTAGGCGACTTGCTCGACGCCAACGAACAACCGAAGGCGCGGTTGCTGTTGAAGGAATTGGCGGCTCATCCAACGGGACGCAGTCGCGAGCAACTGCGGGCGGTACTCGCGAAGGCGCACCCGCAAGCGGATCCTCAAGCCTGGCAGCGTGAGTTGGCGGATCTGTTGGAATTCTTACAGCGTGACGGCTACCTCGGTCAGTCGGGTGAGCAATTCGCGTTTCGCTCGTTCTTGTTGCGGGACTATTGGCAGCGAAAGTTTGGATCATGAGCGACGCCCACTCGACAGCGACTCGTCCGAAGATTCGTGTCTTCAATCCGCATCGGTTGAAGCCGAAGGAACTCGAAGAGTCCTTCATCGCGCGACAAGAGTTGTTTCGGTCGATCCTGGATGACCTGACGACGGGCAAGCGGACGGGTGCGCCGCAGCATCATCTCGTCATTGGCCAGCGCGGCATGGGCAAGACGACGTTGCTCAGGCGGCTTGCTCTGGAGTTGCATCGACCGCCGCACAGAGAGCACTTGTTGCCGCTGAATTTTCCGGAAGAGCAATACATCGAAGTCGATCGGCTCTCGAAGTTCTGGTTGAACTGTTTGGACGCGATGGCCGACGCGCTCGAGTTCGAACAGCAGGGCGAGGCCGTTGATCGGATCGACGCGGAGGTCGCGCGACTCTCGGCCTTGCAGACCGATGAGACCAGTTTTCACGAAGCGTGTCGCGATGCCTTTTCGGCGATGTGGAAGTCTCTGAAGCGGCGGCCGGTGCTGTTCATCGACAATTTCAATTTGCTGCTGAGCCGACTCCGTAAGGACGATTTTAGTTTGCGCGGGTATTTCTCGGCACCCGGTGCTCCCGTGCTGGTCGCCGCGTCGACCGTTTATCCCGACGAGATGGGCGACTACGGAGCGGCGTTCTACGACGGCTTTAAGCCGTACTACTTGCATCCGTTGTCGTTGGAGGAAGTTCGCGACGTCTTCATTCGTTTGGCCGAGATAATTGAGCGACCGGAACTCATGAATCGAGTGTATCAAGAGCTACCGCGTCTGGCGACATTCCGAGATCTGACAGGCGGAAATCCGCGCACGGCAGTCTTGTTATTTGAACTTTTTGTAGATGGTTTTTCGGAGGACGCGTTCGAGGATCTGGAAGCGCTCTTGGACATTGTCACGCCGCTGTATCAGTCGCGCTTGGATCAGCTTTCGGACCTCGCACAGACGATCGTAGGCAAGCTGGCTCGGCATTGGGCACCGATGAGCAAGCAGGACATCGTGGCTTTGGCGCGATTGAATGACAGCAGCGTTCCGGCTCAGTTGGGGCGGCTGCGCGAGATCGGTTTGGTCGAGGAGACGCTGCTATTTCCGGGCAAGAAGAGCGGGTATCAGATTGCCGAGCGGTTCTTCAACATTTGGTACCTGATGCGGTTCACGAGCCGTCGACAACGAGCCGGGTTGCAATGCCTGACACGGTTCTTGGGAGAGTTTCATACGCCGGCGGAACTCAGTCGCAGCGCTCGGGAATTGCTCGGGCGCGACGGCCTGAGTTCCGGCAACATCACTTATGCGTTGGCTTTGTCGCGTGCGTTAGACGGTGAACCGGCATTGGCGCGCGAGCTGGAATGGAAAGCCCAGTTGGCGTTGATCGAGAAGATGGAAGGCGTGCGTCATCGCATCGCGGAGATCCTCGATCCGAACGAGATTCCGTCCGAGATCTTCTCATTTGCCGAGTTGAAGCAGCGCCTCGAACGCGCGGTGCCAAAAGGATCCAGCATTTCGGGACGTGATTTCGCCGAGTTAGTTTTAGGCTCACCGTCACTGGTGCCTGGTGGATCAGGAACAACGCCGACGCGCGGCCGGGATGCGTTGGCGGCATCTTCTTTGTCGCCCGAGGACATCGCGCGTGTGGTGGACGAATTACACACGGAGCGACGTGAGTTGGAGTCCGAATTCAGTCCCGCAAGTCTGCGTTGGCTGAGTCAGCGATTGAACGCCGGAACGTTGACCTCGTGGCGCAACGCTGAGGGGCTGAGTTCTTTGATCCTGTTGGCTGAAGACGTCGATGCCATTGGGCTTGCGCGCAAGTTCGGCCATACATCTGCCAAGGAGCGACTCTCGGATCAGGCGTTCGAGAAACTCTCTTCTCAACTCAGGCTGAAACGTGCCAAGGACGCAGAGGCATTGAGTTGGTTCGATTACGGAATCGACCTGCATCTCGAGTTCAGTCGATACTCAGAAGCAGAGCATGCCTATCGCGTATCCATTCGCCTCGATCCGCAGTATCCGCGGCCGTGGAACGCGCTCGGCGTTTTGTTGCAGGATCGCATGAGTCGGTACGCGGAGGCGGAGCAGGCTTTTCGCGAAGCCATTCGGCTCGATCCGCAGT
>CAZNMS010000585.1:0-5175 GCA_964573505.1 uncultured Planctomycetaceae bacterium
ATGTGTGACCGCCGGCAATCCCTAATTCTCCGCCTCCCGCCCCGTGAACGGTTACATTGGCGAGACATGATGGGGCGTGCCACCAATCGCTGATCTTCACGGCTGACTGGTAGGTCCCTCTTGGCAACGGCTGCGAACTGACTGGCTATCCCCGTAGCCCCGGTTTGAACTCTTCAAACCGGACTCCATCAGCGACCCAGTTCTGACTGTCTTTGCGAACGAAACGCTGCACGCTGAGGAACATTTCTTCGCCCTCTCGTGTGATGACGATTTCGTTGAAGCCGTGTTGTTCGTCTTTCTCGCGATTGCCGAGCGTGGCTGCCGACGCAATCCGCAAGATCCATTTCTCTTTGGCATGTCCGGACCAAGATTCCTCAGCTAACCACTCACCATGCAATTGATGATGCAAGGAATGCGAAGTTCTGGCGTGCTCTTCTCTCAGAGTCATTTCCCTGGAGTGAATGGACCCATGCGTCGCTTAACGGCCCATGTTTGGCCTTCACGACCAAAGGCGCGCACTTGTCACCTTCGCGATAGATCGTGATTTCGTTGAAGCCGTGATGCTCCACCAACTCTTTGCTGCCGAGCGTCGGCGCAGCAGCGATGCGAAGAGTCCAGTCATCGTGACTTCCTGGCCAAGTTTCGGCCGCAAACCACCCGCTGTGCATGTGTCCGTGTAGGATTAATGCCACTTGCGACGCGAAGCAGGCGTCTTTGATTTGCCCCGCATTGAGCAATCCCGCGAACCGTCCCACGTCCGTGAAGTGCGGCATCGGCGAGACATGATGATGTAGCACCGCTAATCGAAGCGCTCCGTTCTTGGGAGCGGCGAGCTTTCGAAGTCGTTGCAGTTCCTGATGGTGAACAAGACCGGGATCGATCCGCGCTTCCGTCCTGGCTGCGGCCAGCGCTTTGGAACGATCCGCAGTCGTAAGGCCCAGCTTGCAAGCTTGATCGAGCAACTTACCGAACTCGGAACTGATATCGTCGAACTGCTGTCCCAGTTCCGCAGAGCCGAGCAGCACGATCTCCAGCCGTGCTCCCGCGAACTTCACGTGAGCCAACACCCGCTTGTCGGCGGGCTCTTCCAGCTTCGGTCGCGGATGTTTCGGAAAGGCTTCAGCGAACGACGAATGCCGCCTGTCCGGCGTGCCATCATCTGGGATGAGGTCTCTATTCACGTCGTGATTGCCACCGACGAGCAGCACTCGCGGATCAGCGTCGACGAGATGCGGATGCGGTGCCAACTCTTGCTCAATCTTCTGGAACCATGTTTCGACCAGCTTGTATTGCTCGGGAGTGCCAAACTCGGCGATGTCTCCCGAGACGACCAGCAAGTTCGGCTTCTGTGTCAGAATTTGTACATGGTCGAGGTACTCGTTGATGACCGTGTCATGGCCCACGGCGGTGCTTAAGTCGGTCGCTGTATCACCCGCGCCGGCAACTCCCGTCTTGGCATGTTTGGGTCCGACATGCAGATCAGACACATGATGAATTCGCAGCGGCGGCGGGAGATGTCGCACCAGCATCGGGTCGCCCAGTTCGTACTCGTCACCGCTCTTCAACAGCACGCCGCAGTCTGTGAGCAGTTGCAGCCACTGCGTATCCGCAATCTCCGCAAGCGGCGTTTGCCGAGCGACGGCTCGGACCAATTGACGTTGAGTGTCGCTCAGGCCATCGCCCCAAACTTGCTCGCAGTATTTTTCCTTCATGAGCATCAGCCCTGCCGAGTGAATCAGACCGTCGCCATCAGCTTGCAGTGCCGCATTCTTCTCGCCTTGTGCGAAGACCATCTCCAGCAAGTAGGGATTGCGAGTCCAGAGCGAAGGCAACTTGCCAACACAGGCTGCAGACCATGCATCACGACCAGTCAGCTTTGTGACCTCGGTGTTCGTCAGCGGACCCAGAGTGGTGATGTCTTTGTCGTTGATGACTCCGTCGGCATCGTCGGCGGCTCGTAAGCACTCCAGCTCGCGCGGCGTCATGGAGATCACGATCTTCTTGCTTTCGTCGCGCAACTTCTGACAGCGTTCAAGCAGCGTCTTCGCGAGCGTGAGGTCGTACCCAGTGCCGTTGGAAAAGCACTTACCGGGCTCGTCGATCAAGACGATCGGTTTGCGCGACTTGCTCGCCTTCAGAAAGTCGCTGCGAACTTTCGCGGTTTCGAATGACAGCAGTTCGGATTCCGTGAAGTGGCGTTTGAGAGCTTCGAGTGCCCACGTCTTGCCGAACCGACGCGGCGCGACCAGCAACCAAAACGCGCCATGCGGAGTTTCAGACTTGAGCAGATCGATGCGCTCGGAGTGATCGCGAACATCGTGTTCCAGGCGGTACGTCGAACCGGCGGTGAAGTGTGGCATGGCTGGCCCTTATGTGTGTTCGTTGTCTAGGTTGAAGTTCTCAGATGGTTCACTTGCCGAATGCTTGCTCCCATTTCGACCAGATTTTCGGATTGGTTCCCGTGCGGCCGATCGGGCCACTCGTGACGGGGCGAACTGCAACTATCGCCTTTGCGTTGCCTTCTGCGTCAACTGGGTGGCACGCTCTGACCAACGGGAAGGGCGTGGCTCGCGTGATGCACGGCGCAAGGCACGCCCTTCGAGTACTCAGGGCATGCCACCCAAAATTCCGTCAGTCATCGCAATTGACCGACTCACCCTCGTCGTCCTTTCGGCTTCAACCGAGATCGGTTGCGGCGGAGGGCGTCGTAGAACGGTCGGTCGCTGAGCCAGTCAGTGGTCGTCGCCAATCCGGTCTCGATAGCGACAAGCAATTGCGCTTCGGTTAGCTCCGCATACGGCGGCGGGATTTGCTGAGCATGACTCAGCAGCAACTCTTGAGCTTCAGTCGGCAACTCATTGAAGCGACCTTGCAGCACATCCAATCGCTCGGCGAGCAAGCGGGCTTCGTAGAGATCGTTCACGCCGCGTTTCTCAACGACGCACAAACGCTCGCCGCGTTGCACGGCTTGCACCGCTCCGTGCCCGAGCACTTGCAGATAGAAGGGCCAACCTCCGACCGTCTCGACGATCCACTTCGCAGTCGGTGCCGCGCTGAGTTCATGCCCGATCTGCGGATAGTCCGCAAAGCCGGATCTCAAGAACTGCTCGGCATCCGCGAGCGACAGCGGGCCGATGTCGACGGGATGCACATCGTTGCCAAACATCGAACCCGGTTCTTTCCGCGCCTGCTGGACCACGCACGCCCAATCCCAATGAGTCCCCGCATAGACCAATGCCGCCGCAGACGATTGGCCCAGATGCCGGAGCCAGCCGAACAACTCGGGATGGCCCTTGTGCAACCTCACGACTTCATCCAACAGCAGTGCCGTTTGAGATCGCTCTCGCAGCAGAGTTTCAAACCGCTCGGCAGCTTGGCGTTTGCCGACCAACTCGGGGGCGAGGAACCGAGCCAACTCGTCCGACGATTTCCCGCTGAAGCGATCGAGCGACCGAGCGATCACGCGCCAGCCTTTGCGTTGCAGTCGGCCTTCCAGCGTTGAGAGCACCGACGTCTTGCCCGCGCGACGCGGCCCCAGCAACCGCACCGGACAGCGTGCCTCAATGAGATCTCCCAACTCCTGCAACAGCGACTCGCGACCATCAAGCGGATCGCGCCCAATCTGAGCCGGCCCCGGTCGGAATCTTGATGAGGGCTCGACCCCAGCCGACACGGGCTCGACCGAGGCTGTAACATCTATGTCACCGAGAACCGCGCCGGCCTGACGAATCTCGCGCACCTTGCCATCCCAGCGAGGCAGTTCCCAACCGCGTTTGGCGAATTCTTCTTCCAGCGAGGGCACCGGCAGACCTTGCAGTTCCGCCGCGACGAGATCCGGTCGATGCAGCACCTCAAACAGCGGAGAGCCTCGGTGTAACGGAAGACACAGCGTCGACTCGGGGTGATCTGGATGAGCAACCCCCAACTCAATCGGCCCATCTCCATCGACGCGAAAATACCCACTCCGCGTCCGAGCCAACGTCGTCGAACCAAAGAACTCAAACGTCGCGAGCAACTCGTCCCCGTCGTAGATCGGAATGCAGCCGTGATGCTTGCTGCGTGCAACGAGCGCCCTGGAGTGCTCCGGCTCGACGGAGCCCTCCGACTCAGCGGCACAAGACTCCCGAACAACGCTCACCTTCGTCGCCAGAAACTGCGTCGCAGGATTTTCTTCTTCGTCTTCCTCAGAAAGGAGCTTCTCGCGAGAGCCATTCGTGGTGATCGAGTCTTCGTTCTCATGAGAGCCCAGTGCCACTGAGTCGGAGGGCTCCGTCAAGCCGGAGCACTCCAGGGAAGGTCGCCCCCGCGCCGCGTCGGTGTGCTCCTTCCAACTCGCGTGATCGAACCGCTCGGGATCGAGACTGGCTCCGGTCGCCGCGTCCCAAACACACACTCTGTCCAGAAAGTCCCGACCGGCAAGCAGCCGCCCGTTAGGAGACCAGCTCACCGACAAAACTGGGCCGTTGAGTCCCAGCAGTCTCGCAACAGTGGCTCCTGTCGCCGCATCCCAAACGCGCGCCGTCCCATCGCCTCCGCCACTGGCGAACTGCCGCCCGTCCGGAGACAAGCTCACCGGCACGATCCCGCAGCCGTGTCCATCCATTCGCAAGACAACGGCTCCTGTCGCCGAGTCCCACACGAGCACCGTCCCATCGACTCCGCCACTGGCGAGCTGCCGTCCGTCCGGAGACCAGCTCACCGACAAGACCGTGCCGCTGTGTCCCGCCAGTCGCGCGACAGCGCCTCCGGTTGTCGCGTCCCACACACCCACAGACCCGTCTTCTCCGCCGCATGCGATCTGCCGTCCGTTCGGCGACAAGCTCACCGAGACGAACCAGCCTTCGAGTCGCTCTAGTCTCGCGACATCGGCTCCGGTCGCCGCGTCCCAGACACGCACCGTCCCGTCGTATCCGTCGCAGGCGATCTGCCATCCATCCGGAGACCACAGCACCGACAAGACTCTGCCGTTGTGTCCATTCAGCCGAGCGACAGCAACTCCGGTTGCCACGTCCCACACGCGCACCGTCTCGTCGCTTCCGACGCTGGCGAGCTGCCGTCCGTCCGGAGACCAGCTCACCGACAAGACCCAGCAGCCGTCGTGTCCCTCTAGCCATTCGATTTCGGCTCCAGTCGCCGCGTCCCACACGCGCACCGTCCCGTCGTCCCCGCCGCTGG
>CAZNMS010000586.1:0-3998 GCA_964573505.1 uncultured Planctomycetaceae bacterium
TCGCTTCTCACGACGTTCGACGGACTACAAGTCCGTCGTACCAGTGTTCCTCACCGATTACGCCGGTCCGCCCGGTGAGGAACTTTTCTCACAGGCGAATGGCCGACGTTCTCAAGTTCGTGCCATCGTCATCCCGCCGCGATTGCATCCCGCGATTCACTGAGGCGAGCGGCGGTCGAGAACCTACCGGCGAATTCCTTTACGACGAACTTGTAGTCCGTCGGGCTTCGTCTTCGACGGACTACAAGTCCGTCGTACCGGTCTAAACTCATCTGCCGCTCGCCTTACTTCGTCCCACTCATCAGGAGCCTCATTGATGTTGCGATTATTTGCTGTCTGGGCAGCGTTGTTGGCTTTAGTCGGATGCGGCGGTTCGGGTGATAAGCCAGCAGACTCGAAGTCAGGCGGAGCATCGCAAACTGAAGGCGATCGGAAGTTGCGGATCGCAGTCATTCCGAAAGGCACGACTCACGAGTTTTGGAAGTCAGTGCATGCCGGCGCGGTCAACGCGGCAAAGGAGCACGGCAACGTTGAAATCCTTTGGAAGGGACCGCTGCAAGAGAGTGACGGCGACGGGCAGATCACCGTCGTGACGGACTTCATCACGTTGAAGGTCGACGGCATCGTGCTCGCGCCGCTCGATTCGCAAGCACTCGTGCCGACGGTTGCTCAAGCGAAAGAAGCCGGCATTCCGGTCGTCATCTTTGACAGCGGATTGGACGACTCGTCGAACATCTTGTCATACGTCGCAACAGATAATCGGAACGGCGGAGTGCTCGCCGCTCGTCGGATGGGCGAAGCGCTCGGACGCAAAGGCAACGTCGTGATGTTGCGCTACAAGGCCGGCAGTGAGAGCACGAATCAGCGCGAAGAAGGCTTCCTCGAAGCGCTCGCGAAAGAGTTCCCAGACATCACCGTTCTGTCGTCCGATCAATACGCCGGCACGACTCCCGAAGAGTCACTCAAGAACGCAGTCGACATCCTCACCAAATATAAGGATGACGTGAACGGCATCTTCGCGGTGTGCGAGCCGAACGCTGCCGGAGTTCTGAAGGCACTCAAAGACAAAGATCTCGCGGGCAAAGTGAAGTTCATCGCGTTCGACCCGAATGAAGCACTCGTTGAAGGACTCAGCGACGGCAGCGTTCACGGCATCGTGCTGCAAGACCCCGTAACGATGGGCTATCGAGCCGTGCAAACGATGCTCAAGCAACTCAAGAAGGAAGGCGACATCGAAGCCCGCGTGAAGACCGGCGAGTACGTTGCCACTCCTGAGAACCGCGACACTCCCGAAATGAAGAAGCTGCTCGTGCCCGAGCAGTTCTCTGAGTAACTGCGATTACAGCAATGGGACGACTGGGACTGATAGGACGAATGTGAAACTGCCGTTCGCATCAGTTCGTAGCCGAAATCGTCAGATCTCGGGGGCCGTAGCAACAGCGTCCGAAGTCTCACGACTTCGGCTACAAAGACGTCTTTCATTCGTCCCCGACGTCCCATTGGTCCCATGAATCATCTGCCTGCGCCCCGCCTCATCATCCCGCCTCCTAACGCCGGAGCCCTTCATGGCTAAGAGCGTCCTCTCCCGATACCTCGATCCTGTCACGCTCAGTCATGTTGCCGATCGGCACGTCGAGCCGCGCGGACTGGTGCTCGGCAATCTCGCGGGTGCGCATAAGTCGCCGCTCGCCGGCTTCGCGGTCGAGTTCGCGGGACATCGCGAGTACGTCGTCGGTGACGATCCCCGACACCTTGATTGGCGGCTCTACTTCACTCGCGACCGGTACTTCATCAAGCAGTACGAGATGGAGACGAACTTCGTCTGCCATTTGATCGTCGACGTCAGCGCGTCGATGCGATTCGGTTCGGGCAAGCAGCAGAAGCTCGACTACGCCCTGCGCATGGCGTCGGCACTCGGGTTCTCGATCATCCGACAGAACGACAAAGTCTCGCTTTCAACCTTCGACAATCAGGTGCGCGGCTTCATCCCGCCGAGCAACTCGAAGGCGCAGATGATTCGCATGGCCGAGCACCTCGAGCAGATCAAGCCGGTCGAGAAGGGCGATATGTCGCTCTGCCTCACGGAGCTTGTGGGACGCATGCGACGGCGCGAGATCGTCATGATCTTCAGCGACTTCTTCACTGACCTTGAGACGCTCGAAAACGCGCTGCAACTCATGCGCTTCAATCAGCATGAGGTCGTGCTGTTTCATGTCATGCATCACGAAGAGTTGTCGTTCGAGATGGACGGAATGGTGAAGTTCGTCGGACTCGAAGAAGACGACGAGATGCTGACTCAGACCGAAGACATCCGCCGGGGCTATTTGAAGGCCGTGCAGGAATATCGCGACGCCTTCGACGGAGTCTGTCAGCGCAATCGCATCGAGCGAGTCGAAGTCGATACTCGCCGCGACGTCACCGAAGTACTGGTCGACTACCTCAATCAACGCAGCCGCCTCAATCGAGGCCGTTAGGCACGCGCCTCTGCGTAGCATGGACTTCCAGTCCGTGCGTCGTCTCATCGCCGTCGCCTCAGTGAATGGCTCGCCCTCGCGTAGGTTGCATTGAGCCGCCCGCCCGCCGTTCGATGCTTCGAAGAAACCGGTCAGTGAGTCGCGCAGGTTGTTTCGCTCTCAGCCGTTCGCGATCATCCGCCCCGCTGCGGCGACTGGCGCCGCTGCGACGAATGAGGCACTCGCACGGTGTGCTTCGAGATGAATCAGCTCAGAGGAGCAAGCATGAATCGGCGACACGTTTTGGCTTTGGCGTTGGGCATGTTGGTCTGCGGGGGAGCGGCAATGGCGGATGACAAAGACCCGATCTACGGCAACCACATGAAGTCGTTGACCGGCAAAGATGTCGATCTCGCGCAGTACAAAGGCAAGGTGCTGCTGGTCGTCAATGTGGCGAGCCGCTGCGGTGCGACTCCTCAATACAAAGAGCTGCAAGCGCTGCACGACAAGTACAAAGACAAAGGACTGGCAGTGCTCGGCTTCCCGTGCAACCAGTTCGGCAAGCAAGAACCCGGAACCGAAGAAGAGATTGGCGGCTTCTGCGAGAAGAACTACGGCGTGAAGTTCGACATGTTCTCGAAGGTCGACGTCAACGGCGATGCGTCAGCTCCGTTGTTTAAGCATCTGACTTCTGAGAAGGCCGGAGTGAAAGATGTCGGCCCCGTGAAGTGGAACTTCGAGAAGTTCGTCATCGGCAAGGACGGCAAAGTCGCCGGTCGCTTCCGCACGAAGGTCAAGCCGGATGACGCTGAAGTCGTCCAGTTGATCGAAGCCGAACTCGCGAAGAAGTAATTCGAATTACCCAGTAGCCGTCATGCCCCGCTCTTCCTGCGCCGGATGACGGCTACTGTCGTTTTCAAGTAGCTCGGGATTCCATCCCGAGCCTCAGCGGGTTCAAAGCTGCATCAACAATGCGATTCCTCGTCAGAGTGAGTCCGCCGAGAGTTTCTGATACCTCGCGCGATGCTGCCTGAGTTGTTAAACGAATTGGCCTCAATTCAGACCGCGAGCCAGATAACCCGAAAGAAAGTTTGATCGGCATGTCGACCTCTGAGCCTGCTCGATTGCTGGTCACGGTTTGCACCTACAACGAACGCGAGAATCTTCCGTCTCTCATTGAGGAGATTCATCGCTTCGCAGCCGACGCGCATGTGCTTGTCGTTGATGACAACTCACCCGATGGCACCGGGCAGCTTGCCGATGAGATTGCTGCAAAGGACGCTCGCGTGCATGTGCTGCATCGTGCGGGAAAGCAGGGACTCGGCTCAGCAACGGTCGCCGGGTTTCGATACGGCGTTGAGCATGCTTACGAGCAGCTCATCAATCTCGACGCCGACTTCAGCCATCACCCGCGCTACATCCCGGACTTGCGAGCCTGCCTTGAAGTGTCGGATGTCGGCATCGGCTCGCGCTATGTGCCCGGCGGCGGAGTTGTCGGTTGGAGTTGGGTGCGGCACTTCATGAGCAACAGCATCAACATCTATG
>CAZNMS010000586.1:4008-5168 GCA_964573505.1 uncultured Planctomycetaceae bacterium
ATGCGCGGCTGCTGCTCGGGCTACCGAATCGTGACAACAGCGGCAGCTATCGGTGCTATCGAGTCTCGAAACTCGCGCTGCTCGACTTCGATCAAGTGCGTTCGCGCGGCTACTCGTTTCAAGAAGAGATCCTCTTCATGTGCGCACGAGTCGGCTGCACGTTTCGCGAAGTGCCGATCATCTTCGAAGACCGCCGCGCCGGGACTTCGAAGATCAATTGGAAGGAGTCCGTGATGGCCCTATGGATCATCTTCCGACTCGCACTCGATCGCCTCACGAGGCGCCGAGTGGATCGCAAACCGAAGGCGTAGAGGGAACCGTTTACCCTCAGTCATTCTTACCCCAATGAGTTCAACAACATGCAACGTCACTCACTCGTTCTCTCATCTTTGTTGTGCGTCATCGCGACTGGTTGCGAACAAGCTGACTCGCAGCGCTCGGCTCCGGTTGTCTCGCAAGCACCCGCATTAGAAACACCGAAAGCCGAGTCCTCAGCAGACGGCAAGACCGGCGGCGGACCGCGCCAATACACCGGCATCAAGCTCGACATCCCGGACAAGTGGCGCGAAGTGCCGAACGTCGCGATGGTCGATTCGAAGTACATCGTGCCGTCGGCGAAAGGCGATATGGAACTCACGCTGACGTCGATGGGCGGCGGCATCCCGGCCAACATTGATCGTTGGGCCGGGCAGATCAAACGCCCGTCTGGCGAAGAAGTGAAGCGGGACGAACTCGATATCGGCGGCTTGCCTTCAACACTGATCGACGTGCGCGGCACCTACACCGCTAACACCGCGATGGGCAACAACGAGTCGAAAGAGGATTGGCGACTCGTCGGCTTAGGCATCCCCGTACCGCAACGCGACTTCTTCGTGCGACTCGTCGGCCCGCGCGAAGCCGTGAGCGAGTTCTATGACGAACTCTTGAAGATCCTGAAAACGGCCGAGCTGCAGAAGTAGGAGGCCGGGTCGATCGCTCTCCGCCGACCTCGCGTCAGTGGAGAGCGAGAACGAAGTGGTTAGTTGTTCGCGTCGTTAGCTCACCAGTCGTTGCTTCCACTGACACGGGGTCAGTGGAGAGCTAACCCCAGCACATCCTTAGTGCCAGAAAAGTTCCTCACCGGGCGGGCCGGCACAATGGGTGAGGAACACTGGTACGAC
>CAZNMS010000587.1:0-5163 GCA_964573505.1 uncultured Planctomycetaceae bacterium
AATGCGATCGGCGTTGAGCGTCTTGGGATCCTTGGCGAGCAGATCACGAAGCAAATCGAAGCCGTGAAGGCCGCTAAGGCAGCCGCAGCGGCGGCGTTCAATCTGCCGTCGATCGAGAAGCAGATTCTGGAGATCTACTCGCGACCAATGTTCCCGGCCGAGTAAGTCGCTGCGTTCAACTAAGAATGAACCGCAAGTCGTTGACAGTGTGCTTGAAGTCTTGAGGACTCGGGCGAACTGACAGTGACTTGCGGTTCTTCGTTTCTAGGGCTTATGGCCGAGTAGCATGGACTTCCAGTCCGTGCAGCCTTTTGGAACGGCCGCCTTCGTTCGACAGTTGCTGTTCAACACGAGTTTGAAGCCCTTTCTTCGACTGCTCGGACAGCCTCGTAGGCTGATGGCCGTTCGGCCTTCGGTATTGAGTTGCGATGCCGACAACGACAAGGAGTTCGCAGATGCGCTTCATCGAGAGACTGTTCGTCGTCGCTTTGTGTTTGCTCATCAGCACTGCGTCTGCCGAAGAGCGCACACTTCCTTCAAAGGCGACTGCGGCGATTGATGCTGCGGTCAAAGCCGAGATGACGAGGCAACAACTTGTCGGCGTTTCGATCGGCGTGATTCGCGGCGGCGAGATCGTCTACCTCAGTGCCTACGGTCATGCTGATCGCGAAGCGAATGTGCCAATGGCCGTTGAGACGGTCGTGAATTGGGCATCGAACTCAAAGCCAATGGCAGCCTTTGCGGCGATGCAGTTGGCGGAGCGCGGGCAACTCAATCTCGATGCAGACGTGCGTTGCTATGTGCCGGAATTTCCGGAGAAAGACGGCGTCGTTACGACTCGGCACTTGCTCTGCCATCAGAGCGGGATCCCTCATTACGAGAACGGTCGCATTGTCGAGACGAAGCGGACTTATTGCTGTCCGAAGCCGCATTTGGACCCGGTGCTCGCGCTCGACACCTTCAACCAGTCGCCGCTGATCTTTAAGCCCGGCACGAAGAGCGAGTACTCCTCGTATGCCTACATCTTGCTCAGCGCGGTCGTGCAACGAGCGGCGCGTCGACCATTCACTGAGTTCGTCTGCGAGAACATCACTCAGCCGTTGCAGATGCAGTCGTTTCAACTCGACCTTGAATCTGAGGGGCAGCCGTTCTGGGCGAAGGGCTACACGAAGACTGCAGGCGGTGCCGTCGAGCCTGCGCCTGAGAGTGCTCATTACTGGAAGCACGGCGGCGGCGGCTTTAAGTCGAACGTGCATGATCTCGCGAAGTGGGCTCGTGCATTGGTCCGCCGCGAACTGCTGTGCCCCTCGACTTACGAGGCCATGTGGACGATTCAAAAGACTTCGTCAGGCGAGCTGACAACAAAGGGGCTCGGCTTCACGGTTGAGCGAGGCCGCGAACTCATCGTCTCTCACAATGGCAAGCAGACCGAGACACGAACGCGACTGGAGATTGCTCCGGACTCAAGCAGTGGAGTTGTCGTGCTCTGCAATTGCGGATTCGCCGAGGCTGAGGCTCTGACGGCAGCCATTCAGGGTGCGCTGAAATGACTTCTGCGAGTGCGTCTTCAGACTCAGAAATCGGGGTAGCCGAACTTGTGAGAGTTCGGTCTTTCGATCCTCGATCAGAAGTCTCACGACTTCTGCTACGCGGAACTCAAGTCTCGAAGAGGCAGTGGCCGAGTCGCTCTGCGACTCGCTTAGCACGAAAATGACAAACTGATTCCGCACGAAGTCTTCGGCGGAATTCGCGTCATCAGTCAGAACTCGGCGGATCGGGTTGCTGCCATACGCTCATGCCTCCGTCGACGAGCAGCATCTGCCCCTGCACGTGCCATGCTTCGTCGCTCAGCAAGAAGGCTGCTGCCGGTCCGCAAACTTCGGGGCCGGGAACTTCACCGTTCGGCGTATGGAGTCGCATCCATGCTTCGACTCCCGGCTGATCAAGAGCGGGGGCAGTGAGCGGCGTTCGGACGAGTCCGGGCGCCATGCCGTTCACTCGAATGCCGTATGGAGCAAGAGTTACACACAACGAGCGGACCATCATCTCGATCGCGCCCTTCGAAGTGTCGTAGGCCGCATGAGTGTGCTCGGCGAGCCGTCCGTTGATGGAGCCGGTTAGCAAGACTCGGCCGCGCGTGCCTGCTTGAGTCCACTTCCGCGCGAAGCGCTGCACCAGAAAGAAGTGCGAATACACATTGAGCTTCATCGTGCGATCAAAGGCTTCGAAATCCATCTCCAGAAATGGCGGCTCTCGGTATGTGCCGGCGTTGCTGACGAGCAAGTCGATGTCGCTCCGCGCGGCAAGTGCTGCGGCGACGAGTTGATCAATCGCCGGCTCAGTCGGTCCCGAGAGATCTCCGGTGACGAGCTGCGCTTCGACACCGATTGCTCGCAAGCTGCGGAGTGCGTCTTGCGCGAGTTCGTCGTCGTGCAGTCCGTGCAGAACGATGTTTGCTCCGGCCTTCGCGAGAGCTTCAGCGATCGCTCGTCCGACGCCGAGCGTTCCTCCGGTGACCAATGCCGTATGGCCTTTGAGATCGAACATGCTGAGTCGGTCCTCTGAGAGATGAGTCTGATCGCTACGGGATTGTCGGTGAACAACGGACGTAGGCGTCCGACCGACGCGACTCAAATCGGGAAGTTACTCCTCGACTGGCCCTACGGGCGGTTGCCTGAGTCGCCGCAGCAATTTCTTGTGTTTGCAGGACAGTTGCAGTCGAGCGGCAATGTAGCGGCCAGAAGACAGCACGAACTGGAAGTCCATGCTACGACGATGAGCGCGTTGCGCGCCGCCCTTTCGCGATGGCTCGCAGTCTTGTTCGCGTGACGAAATCTCGCGAGGCGCTGACTCGCGTTCGCGCGCGGCTGAGGTTTCCGCTATAGCAAGCTTGATCATGGCCGATCAGGCCGCCTCACCGCAGGCGGCAGCATGAATTCAGCGGGTTCAAGGAAGAACGGGATATGTGGACGTCGTCGCGGCGAGTGGTCTTAGTTGCTGCCGGAGTCTTGTTACTCGGCAGTGCAGCAGTCGGATTTGCATGGCTCACGAAGACATTGCCAATCGAGTTCGGTGAACCTTCAAAAGGGGAACTGGCTGCGATTGATGAGCCGAACAACGCTGCTCAGGGAGAAGATCTCGGCGTCGGTTTCAGGCAGGGACTGCCGGATTTCTCCGGGCAGAGTGAACCGGCAGCGGATCGCGAATTCGTGACGCAAGTCGGCTCAAGCGAGCCGCCGCTTGATGCGCCGTCAGATCCGTTTGCTCAAACCGAACGTCCGCGCGAAACCAGTTCGCCGCGAGCTACGCGCGAACGCGCATTAGCACGCAACGAGCAACCGACGGAACTCTTCTTCCCGTCTCAACCGGCGACGTCGAATGACGAACCGCCGCAACAGTTCCCGGCTTTTGATCCGGCGACTCAACGCACAAAGTCTGCAAATCGCGGGGCGATTCAAACCGTCGGTCACGATGAAGTCGTCAGCGATCGAAAGTCGGCGCAGGACAATGAGTTCGTCGAACCGCGTAACTTCGAGCCTCAGAATGCTCGCTCTTTGAAGCAAGCTCAGACGTTCCCGAAGCAAGTCGCGTTGCTTGATCGGTTTCAAAATGAAGAGCCTCAGCAAGAGCCGGCTGCGGCGTCCCCGATGCCTCAAGAGTTCGTCGAGAAGCCGGCAGCTTCCGAACCGCCTTCACTTCCGTTGAACGATGATTTGCCGGCGATTGAGCCCGCTCGTGAAGCACCGCGCACTCGCATTGCGGCGCGCATCGAACCCGAAGTTGACGGCAAAGTGGACCTGCGCAAGATCGACAGCATGATCGAAAAGGGCGAGATCTCCGCTGCTCATCGCGAACTCTCGACGATCTATTGGAGCAAGCCGGAACTGAAGCCCGCGATCATGTCGCGCATCGAGAAGACCGCGAAGATCATCTACTTCGATGCGCAGCCTCACTTCGCCGATCCGCACATCGTGCAGTCCGGCGAGCGACTCGAACGCATCGCGGCGAAGTATCAAATCTCATGGCAGTACATCGCCGGAGTTAATCGCGTTGATCCGCGCCGCATCCGCGCCGGTCAAAAGTTGAAGGTCATCAAAGGACCGTTCTCGGTCTTCGTCGATCTCAGCGACTTTGAGCTGACGGTGCATTCGCACGGCTTTTTCGTGAAGCGTTACTCGGTCGGCATCGGCAAAGACGGAGCATCGCCGCTCGGCAAATTCACGGTGCTCGAGAAGCTTGAGAAGCCGCAATACACCGACCCCGACGGAAAGGTCATCGCGGGCGGTGCCGCGAATAACCCGCTCGGCACGCATTGGCTCGACATCGGCAATAGCTTCGGCATTCACGGGACGATCGAGCCGAACTCGATCGGCAAAGCCGAATCGCGCGGCTGCATTCGGATGCGCAATGAAGAAGTCGCAGAGGTCTACAGCTTCCTCATCAAGGGGAGCGAAGTCGTCATTCGGCAGTGAGCCGAACGCGGATCGGTTCGCATAGAACTCGCAGCAGCGCAGGCGAACGGTCAATGTGAATTGCTCACGACAGAACTCAGCGGAGTGCTGACTCGGGTATCTTGCTCGGAAGTCTGACGACTTCCGCTACGGAGCAGTCCCTCTCTTCTGACCGCCTCACGAGTCGCACTCATTCTCCCCTTGAGGAACTTCGCGTTATGGCTCGCACGGACGTCATTGTGATTGGCGGCGGCATCGTCGGACTCGCGACGGCTTATCGCTTGATGGAACGCTTTCCGGAGAAGTCCATTCGGCTGATCGAGAAAGAAGCGTCGCTCGCGTTTCATCAGACGGGTCGCAACTCGGGCGTGCTGCATTCGGGCATCTACTACAAACCGGGAACGCTCCGCGCGAAGAACTGCCGCACCGGCAAGCAAGCAATGGAAACATTCTGTGCGGAGCACGGCGTCGCTTATGAGATCTGCGGCAAAGTCATCGTCGCGGTCACTGAGGACGAGCTGCCGAACCTGCAGCGCATTTACGAGCGCGGACAGCAGAACGGCGTGCGCTGCGAGATCATCGGAGTCGAGCGTCTTAAGGAACTTGAACCGCACGTCGCGGGGATCAAAGCCATTCATGTCCCCGAAGCGGGTATCGTTGATTACATAGGAGTGTGCGAGAAGCTCGGCGAACTGCTGCGAAAGCACGGCGC
>CAZNMS010000588.1:0-5160 GCA_964573505.1 uncultured Planctomycetaceae bacterium
TCGTGAGACGCGTGAGGTAAGAGCATCGCGCGATCACTTCATCGGCGGGTTCACGCAGGCGCGGAAATAGATCTCTGCCGCCTTCTGCAGTTCGTCGATCGCGATCCACTCATCCTTTGTGTGAGCTTGATCGATGCTGCCGGGACCGAAGACGACTGACGGCACTCCCTTCGCCGCGATTCGTGATGCGTGCGTGCCGTAGAAGACTCCGATCGCTTCGCGCTTGCCGGCAACCGGTTCGACCTGAGCAAGCAGCGAGTCTGCGATCCAACCATTTTGGTCGTTGTTCAACGTGCAGGCTTCGATCCATGGCGGCTCAAACTCGAACTCGCAGTCGAGCCGACTCTTCAAGAAGCGATGAATGTCCGCGATGACTTCGGGCGACGATTCGCCGGGCACGACTCGACGGTCAATCTCAATCGCACAATCGTCAGGGACAACGTTCACGCTCGTGCCGCCATAGATGCGACCGACGCTCAACGTTGCCGAGCCGCATAACGGATGCGGCGTCACTTCATCCGGCAAAATGGCGGCGTAGTCCTCAAGCACCGCGAGCACTTGCGCCATGCGATAAATGGCATTCACTCCGAGCGACGGATTCGAGCTATGGCACGCGCGGCCTTTCGTGCGAATGCGAAAGCGAGTCGCCCCGCGATGCGCAACGACGACATGCAACAACGTCGGCTCGGCAACAACTGCAAGATCGGGAGCGCGCGTCAGCAACTTCGAACGACCCGTCGGCTCCGTCCATAACTTCGTGAGGTCATGAATGCCGAGTGACGTCTGCTCTTCATCGCAGGTGCAAGTCATGATGACGTTCGCCGCGCCCGCAGGTCGCTCTTCAACGAGTCGTTTGAAGGCCCACAACATCGAAGCCATTCCGCCCTTCACGTCGCACGAGCCGCGACCATAAACGCGACCGTCTTGCACGTGCGGTTCGAACGGCGGAATCGTCATGCCTTCGACCGGCACAGTGTCTTGATGCGCGTCTAACAGCAGAGTCGTCTTCGCTCCGACGGAGTCATAACGAGCAATCACATTGGCTCGACCGGGCACAATCTCATGTCGCTCGTAAGGCACACCGAGTCGCTGAAAGAAGCCGACGAGATAGTCCGACACGCGGCCTTCAAAGAACTCCGGTCCCGAGACCTCGCGTCCCATCGGATTCACACTCGGGATCGCCACTAGATCACGCAGCAGTTCAACGACCGAATTCGGCATGTTTGTTACCTCTGAAGTGATGTCAGAAGAAGCTGTGGGCGACGAAGGCTTGAATGCTCTCAATGAGACGAATCCCACTCCCGCAGACTCATTCGTCCCAGTGGTCCCATTCGTCTCATTCCCGCATCGACCTCACACCGTCGGCGCTTGATACACAACTCCGCGATCGATCGGCACGAACCCCGCCGACTTGAAGACCGCAAACGCTGATTCGTCATTGGCCGGAACATTCGCGGTCACGCACGAGATCGTTTCTTGTCGCAGCCGCTTGATGACTTCGACGAGCAATGTTTGCCCGAAGCCCTGCCGACGCTGAGTCTCTTTGACCCACAAGTCGCAGATGCCAATCGCTTGCTCGTTCCAAACGCGGGCATAGAGATCGAGACCGACAACCGTCAGGCTCGCAACGGGTTGCCCTCCGCCTTTGGGGACGAGCACGCAATAGATGCCGTCGAGCCGACCGAACCTCACCGACCACCACCACGGGCACGGGTCGGGACGATCCGCGATCGCGAGTTCCCACTTCCGACGGATCATCGACAACCGGAAGTTGACGGGATCGCGATCATCCATCGAACGCTGAGTCACGACGAACTGATCGCCGGCTTGATATCCCAACTTGCCGAAGAACGGGGCCGCATTCGGGTCCGACTCTAAGAAGCCGACGGGCTGAGCGCCGCCATAGAGACCGCAATAAAACGGGTCGCGCTGAGGAGCCGGGCCTGCTGTAATTTCAGTTGCACCCAACTCGCGCAAGTAACACTCCGCGCGTCGCACGAGTTCGCGACCGATACCCTGCCGACGGTAGTTCGGATGCACGAGCACCGCGCAGATGACGCCGCGTGATCGATCCAATGCATTGCCGCTGTCATCGCAGCCGAACCCGGCATGCGCAAAGCCGACTTGCCGCTCGCCATCCATCGCGACAATCAAGCCGCGCGGATCGAAGTACTGCTGCGCGAAGTTCGCGGGATCGAAAGATTCGTCGTTTGAAACTCGCTGCACTGCCCCGCGACCGAGCTGCGACTGATTCCACAACCGCACGAGCGCCGGCGGATCAAAGTTTCGAAAGGGCCGATACTCGATCACGTTGGGGACCCTCTACGCGGCATCAACATCACTCAAGACAACGAGCCGCTGCTCACTCAAGTGATGGCAGCGGCGGCTGTCTGATCGGCAACGCGGTTGATTGAGAACTAAAAAACAGAAACCGCAGGCTTACGTGTCGACATCATCGAAAATCACGCACGCCTGCGGCTTAGTTCGACAGCGCACCTTCGCGTTTTCGTAGCCGAGATCGTCAGATCTCGGACGCTTGAAATACCTGAAATCTCACGATTTCAGCTACATGGTGCGCTGTAGAATTAGATTCAAACGTGACGGGATCAGGCCAAAGCCCTACCGGAAATCGTTCGGGTTACCGAAGAGTCCGCCGCCCTTTTGTGCCGGAGTACCGGTTCCGCCCTTGAGCGCACCGCGCGGAACTCGCTTCACGACAGGAGCCGGAATCGCTTCGTCTTCAGCCTTCTTCTCGGACTCAGGTGCGGCCTTGAGTGCCTTGATCGACAACGCGATGCGCTTCTTGTGGCCATCAAAGTCGAGCACCTTCACGTCGACCTCTTGATCGACCTGCACGACGTCAGTCACTTGCTTCACGCGGCGATGCTCCAACTCGCTGATGTGGATCATGCCTTCGATGTTCGGTTCGAGTTCAACAAACGCACCGAACTCGGTCACGCGAGTGACCTTGCCGCGCACCTGCGATCCCGGAGCGTACTTCTCTTCGGCGAGCGCCCACGGATTTTGCGACAGAGCCTTCATGCTCAGCGTGATCTTCTTCGACTCGCGATCGAGCTTTGTGACGATGACGCTGACTTCTTGCCCCTCTTTGAGGATTTGGCTCGGATGTCGAATGTGCTGCCATGACATCTGACCGATATGGCAGAAGCCATCAACACCGCCGAGATCAATGAAGGCGCCGTACTCTTTGAGCGTCTTCACCGTGCCGACGTACTGCTGATTCTCGACGAGCTTCTCCCAGAACGCGGCTTCGGTTTCGCGACGTTCGTCTTGCAGGACTTGCTTGCGGCTCACGACCAGATTGCGCTTCTGCTTATTCGCTTCGATGATGCGAACGGCAATCTTCTGACCGACGTATGACTCGAGATTCGGATTGAACCCGAGCTCCACTTGTCCCGATGGCAAGAAGCCTCGCAGGTTGCCGATCGTGACTTCGAGTCCGCCCTTATTGGTCTTCGTGACGGTGCAGTCGACGAGCTGACCTTCTTCAATCGTGTCCCAGTTACCCGAGCCTTTGTGCTTCGCCTTCGGCAAGCTGACAGCGATCAATCCTTCGTTCTCATCAATCTTTCGCACGATGACAGCGAGTTGCTGTCCGACGGTCGGCGGCTCAAGTCCTTCAAACTGCTTGAGCGCCACAACTCCCGGCAATCGGAAGCCGATATCGACAAAGACGTCGTCAGCGTGAATCGACTGCACGACCGCGTTGTTGATCCGCTGATTCTCGGACGGGATATCCGGCTTCTCAGCCTTGAGCTTCTTAGCAGTCTCAGCCTTAACGACATCGGCTTGCATCGCGGCTGCGATCTCGGCTTCGAGATCACCGAGCTCCGGCGCTTCAGGAATCTTGATCTCACTCGGGGGGAGTTGACCGAGCAACCCACCGTCACTGACGACTGGCTTTTCGCCTTCAGCCTGCGGCTGAGATGGTGCCGCCGCCTCACTGGTTGCCATCAATGCGGCTCGCAGGTGCGCTGCTTCCACAAGCGCGGGATGCTCCTCAGTCACCGGTGCAACAGGTGCGACAGCTTCAGGAGCGGGCGTAGACGACTCGGCATTCAACTCGGGTTCGGAACTCATTGATCAATCCTGGCAGGGCCACAACAACTACTTCGAAGTTTTCTTAGCTCGCACGCAACGCAGACCCAGATCGTCACGTTTGAAACCGACGGGAACTGCACGTCGAGCGGATGAAGTCAACTGCTCGAACCGTTCTCGCCACGAGCCACTGCGGATGACTCGTAGAACTGGCTCGCGGGCATCGCTTTGCCAAGCGGCGCCATCTGAAGGAGCACCCTGATAGGTGTCGTGCCAATCGTCTGCGACGAACTCCCACAAATAACCGTGGAAGTCATATAGCCCCCACGCATTGGGCTTCAAGGCGCCAACAGGAGGGTCATTTCCGGCGGCGTTGCCCGTATGCCATCCATACGCGTTGAGCTTCGTCGCTTTCGGAGCGACATCGCCTTCCGCCTGAGCCTCATCACCGAAGCTATAACGAGTCGTCGTTCCGGCTCGGCAGCAGTACTCCCATTCGGCTTCGCTAGGCAGCCGAATGACTTCGTCTTCGCCCAGCAATTTTGCTTGCCGCATCTGAGCCGTGATGCGTTTGCAGAAGTCAGTGGCCTCATTGAAGTCGAACAATTCGACCGAGTTGCGAGGCCCTTTCCACTTGCTCGGGTTCTGCCCCATCACTGCCTGATAGAGGTTTTGAGGCACCTCGTACTTCGCCATTGCGAAGTCTTGCTTGAGTGTAACTTCTCTTACCGGCTTCTCGTTCTCGGCTCCGTTCTCAGATCCCATCTTGAACGACTTCGGGAACTGACCCTTGCCGGGAGTGATCTCGACGAACTCCGACGCGAACGTCTTCAACAGTTCGACGTGCCTGTCAGAAAGAGCGTCTTGCGCCAGCACGAACGCCGTCTTTGTCATCATCACTCCGAGCACCAAGAGGCACCGAATCCAACACTGTAACATGAACTACTCCTTCGATGATTCCTTCGTGACTTCTGCACGCCGTGAGCACGTCATCTTTTATGGTCTCGGAGACAGAAAAGACGACTGCGGCGCCGGCATCCTGAGGGACACATCCGTTTTTGGGTACGACGGACTTGCAGTCCGTCGCTTCTCACGACGTTC
>CAZNMS010000589.1:0-5158 GCA_964573505.1 uncultured Planctomycetaceae bacterium
GACTCGACCGACGGAGCGATCCTGTATTCGATCGAACGTAAAACGCGAGAAGTCATTGTCTCGCGCATCACAGCGCGCGAGTGAGCGCGGCGTCGATCGCCCGTCGAGCTCGCGAACTAAGCCGTTCAATGAGCTGCCGAAACTCTTCGTCGCAGCAGTTTCCGCGTATGCAATTTGCATTACCCGCCGAGTTTCACGAGTCGCTCCTTTGCCTTTGCTGCGTACTCGCTCTGCGGGAACTCTCTGATGAGCAACTGATAGGTTCGCTTCGCATCGTAGAGTTGCTGCATGCTCTCTTCGCATTGGCCCGCTTGATAAGTCGCGGTTGCTCGCCACTCGTTGAACTCGGCACCGAACTCTTTGCCGCTATAGAGCACCATCACGCGTTGAAACGCCTCGTGCGCGTCTTTGAAGTTCTTCTGAAACAGGAATGTTTCACCTTTCAAGAACTGCGCTTTGCAGGCCGTCGGGGTGCGAGTTCCGTCATTCGAATTAATGACGCGATCAAAGGCCGCTCGCGCTTCATCCCACATGGCTTGCTTGCTGTAGGCGCGACCGACGACTTCATCGACGCGGTAATGAAACTTCGACTTCGGTGAGACTCGCTTCGCGTCCTCTGCCGTCTTAAGCACGTCGGCATATTTCTTTTGTCGCCATTGAGCTTCGGCCAACAACGGCCATACGTGCGGGAACCAGTCGGCTGATCGAACGGCAGCAACTTCGGTCGCTGCTATGACTGATAAGACTTTCTCGGCGTCAGCATCATTGCCCAGATTGAGTTGCGCGTTGCCGGTTTGAAACGCGGCTTCGAAGCGGTACTCGCTCTCAGGGAATTTTTCTGACAGCGTCTTCTGCTGCGCGATGACGTCCTTCCAATTTCCCCGCTGCACTCCGATTGCCAACAGCCGATACAGCGAGTCTTCCTGCACCCGCTTGTCGGACTTGCTGCTCGCAGCGAGCTCGCGGAATTCCTTTTCGGCTTCGTCGACTTTGTCTGCGGCGAGCGAACTTTCCGCGAGACTGAAGCGAGCGTTGTCGGCATGCGAACTCTCGGGAAACTTTTCGACGAGCAGGCGAAAGATCGCATCCGATCGCTCGTACTTCTCGGCGTCATACAGCACGAGAGCCCACTCGTTGAGAACTTGATCGCGCTCCTTCACGTCGGGGAACGCCGCATCGAGATCGGCATAGGCTTTGTCTGCGACATCCGGCTTCTTCAGTTTCGTCGCGATTCGTGCCGCCTGCAGGCCGGACAAAAACGCATAACGAGAGGGCTTGAAGCTCTGAAACGCTTCAACAAACGCCGTCGCTGCAGGTTCGAGTTTGCCGGCCTTTTGCAGCGAGTCGCCAGTCATGAACGCCGCATCGGCCGCGAGTTCATGCTGAGCGTGCTCTTTCACGAGTCGTCTGAAGTCCGCCTCTGCTTCGGCAAATGCGGCCTTGCGATAGTGAGCCCATCCGAGCCCCGACAGTGCGACGGGACGATACGGCGAGCTTGCCGGCAGCTTCTCCAATGCCTGAAAGAGAGGAAGCGCACGATCCCACTGCATCTGCTTCATGGCGAGTTCGGCGACCGTTTGTGTTGTCTGCGGGAGCAGAGGACTTTCGGGCTGCTCCTTCTCAAGCTGCATGAGAGCAGCCGTCGCTTTGTCCCATTCGTTGATCTTCCCGTTGCCAATCGCAATCGCACTCAGGATCTGATCGCGAAGTCGTCCATTCGGCTCGATCTTGAGATAGGCATCTGCCACACGAAGCGCATCAGCGTGCTGCCCGGCTTCGCTCTGTAACGAAACATACAAGACGAGCGATTCACGAAAGCCGGATTCGGGCGTCTTGACGACTTGCTCCACAAGCGGCTTCAGCACTTCAACTGCTGCTTCGCGTTTGCCGCGACTTTGACGCAGACGCGCAAGTCGGAATCGCGCTTCACCGATCGTCTGAGCTTGCTCACTCTTTTCGATCACGGATGCAAACAACTTCTCCGCTTCATCCGAGTCGGCATCGGTTCCTTTGAGCGACAGCATCAGTCCCCGCTGTAACTGATGTGACAGCCGAAAACCGGAATTACCGAAGTCACGTGCGAATTTCTCGACGAGCAACTCAACCTGCTTCAGCTTGCTCGCTCGTTCGTCTCCGCTGAGCCGCGCCGCTTGTTCGAGTCCGCAATCAATCGCGAAGTAGAGGCTTTCCGCAGCCGACTTTCCCGTCGGCCAACGCGTGACGACTTCGAGAAAAGCGGTCTCAGCCTCAACGGTCTTGCCCGCTCGGAAGAGACAGTCAGCGAGCTGAAAGTAGATCTGCTCGGCCAGTGGATCTTTCCCGGCGCTCTTCGCAACCTCGCGCAGGATGTCTGCCGCGCCGCCGAAATCGCCGAGAGCCTTTGCTGCGATGCCTTTCCAATAACCGGCTGTAACAGCAATTACTTCAGCCTTCTGCGCTCGATCGAACGCCGACATTGCCTTCGCGTATTGCCCGAGTTGATAGTGAGCGTAGCCCGCATTGAGCTGAGCCGTCGGGACATGCCGGCTTTTCGAAAAGTCATTTTCAAGCCGCTCATAAGCGTCGATCGCAGATGCGTACTGCTGCTTCGAAAAGAGGATATTCGCGAACTGCAACTGAGCAGCATCAGCTCGATTCGCTCCCGGAGCTGCGGCTAGCTCTTTGAAGGCTGCGAGCGCTCGATCTGCTTGCCCGCCGGCTTCAAGCGACTGCGCCAACCAGAATTTTGCTTCTTCCGAATAGCGTCCCTTCTCGAACAGCTTCAAAGACTTCTCGAGCGTAGTGATCGCTTCGGGGTACTTCTTGAGGCGGCGATAGCTGTCTCCGAGATAGGTCAGCGCGACTTCGTAGTCCGGGTCTTGCGCGTTCGACTGAATCGCCTTTTCGAATGCAACGAACTCGGCAACGGCAGCCTCATACTCGTCAAGCGCATAACTGCATTCACCGACGATGAACCGCGCATGCGCGGCATCGGGACTCACTCCATAGTCAGCAACGAATGCTCGCAGCGTTGTCCGCGCATCTTTCAGCTTCTTGTTCTCGCGCTGAGTCAGCCCGAGGTAGTAACGGGCAAGCGGAACTCGCTGATGCTTCGAGTGCTTCGAGAGGAACTTCTGAAAGGCTTCCTCCGCCAAAACCCATTTCTCGTTCTTGTAGAGGCCGGCTGCAAAGTTGTAGTCGTCGGTCGCTTCGTCGGCTTGAAGTGCGGTCGTCAGGAACAATGCCGCAATCGCCAATAACAACCGAAGCGAAGTTTTCAGGATCGTCGGCATCTTCTCTCTCCACTTAATTACATCACGCGCGATGTTTGTCGTTTTGCCATGAGACAGTGCGACGTTGATCGGCCAATTCTGAAACGACGAACGATTGCTGAGCGATCGCGAGTGCCTGCGCCTCGCTGCGGGCAAAACGTCGAGCGACACATCTCGTTTAAGTCGGCCCCCGGCATCTCAGCAGCCGGATCCGCCTCAGCAGGCCGATCCTACCGCCGTTCCAAAATGCTCAACAGGAACTGCTTGACCGAGATTGTCTGACTCTGAGTCATCAGCCGTATTTGATTTGACCGATATGTCGGCTAAGTTGCTGCCCGCCTCGTCTCGGGAACTCCGCAGGATGGGGAGTTGGTCGGTTAGCAATCGCTCGGTTTCAAACGGAAAGGCCACTCAGATGTTGAACTGGTACGGCAACAGGCACGGCTATTGTGACGGGATCGGTCGTCGTGACTTCTTCAGGATCGGCGGATTGGCACTCGGCGGTTTGACTTTGCCGAGCTTGCTCAAAGCAGAATCCCTCTCGAACGGACGCGCGACTCGCAAGAACATCATCAACATCTTCTTGAGCGGCGGCCCTTCACATATGGACACATTCGACTTGAAGCCGAATGCTCCGAAGGAGTTCCGCGGCGACTTCGAACCGATCGCCACAAACGTGCCCGGCTTTGAGATTTGTCAGCACATGCCGCTGCTCGCTCAGAGTGCCGACAAGATTACGGCGATCCGCTCGATCGTCGGCATGAATGACGAACACACCAACATCCAATCCGACACCGGATGGCCAAATACATCATTGATGTCGATCGGCGGTCGCCCGAGCGTCGGCTCAGTGATGTCGAAAGTTTGGAGCCCCGCTCAGACAACTGCTGCCGGCACCGCTCCGACCTTCGTTGATCTCACCGGAACTTCGAGTCCCGGATTCCTCGGGCAGATCTTCGCTCCGTATCGCCCGGACGGTGAGGGCCGCTCGAATCTGAAGCTCAATCAGAGCGTGAGTCGCAGCCGTCTTGAAGATCGCCGCACGCTGCTTTCGGGCTTTGACAAGATGCGTCGCGATGTCGACGCGAGCGGAATGATGAATGCACTCGACAGCTTCTCGGAGCGAGCGGTCGGAATTATTACATCGGGCTCGATCGCAAAGGCGCTCGATATCTCGCAGGCGGATCCGCGTCAGGTCGACCGTTACGGCATCACGGCTCGTCGCGATCTTGAGCGTTTCCTTGTTGCTCGTCGGTTGATCGAGACCGGAGTGCGATGCGTCTCCTTTGCATGGGGCGGATGGGACACTCACGGTCAGAACTTCGTCACTCTGAAGGATCAACTGCCGGCTCTCGATCGCGGTCTGAGTGCTCTGATTCAGGATCTCGATGCTCACGGTCAACTCGACGACACGATCATCATGATGTCGGGCGAATTCGGACGAACGCCGCGAGTTAATGCGACAGCCGGTCGCGATCACTGGTCACGAGCAGCCTTCGTATTTCTGGCCGGCGGCGGATTCCGTCACGGTCGTCCGATCGGCTCGACAAACCGCCTCGGCGAAGTCGCTCAAGATCGCCCGGTGCATCTGCAGCACGTCTTCACAACGATCTACAAGCAATTGGGCATCGACCCGGATCAGATCGTGCTGCAAGACCCGAATGGTCGTCCGCAGTTCCTCGTCGACAACCGCGCTGTGATCAGCGAACTGGTTTAGGCGAGTAAGTTTGAACGGCAACGACTGTGTGAGAATTGCTACATCTTCTCGCACACAAACAATCGAGCCGCGTTCGTGAGAGTGTCTCTTAGACATACTCGCGGACGCGGCTCGAAGCGTTTCAAGCAAGCAACGACATCAGCGCTGCGAATGACTTTGCAGCAAGTCGACCGTCCGACTTGCTGCACCG
>CAZNMS010000590.1:0-5148 GCA_964573505.1 uncultured Planctomycetaceae bacterium
GCTGTTGCGTAGGCGTAGGTTGGCGGAACGCGGCGGGCATGTATCTCAACGATTCGAGCTTTGTGTAGAAGCGGCCAATCAGCGTCGTGAAGATGACGAGCGTGCCGACATCGAGTCCGCTCTTGTTGAAGATCAAGTAGACGCCGAAGCCCCAAACAACGAGCAGGCCCAGTTCGGTGAGCAACGTGACCGACGGACCGAAGAAGGCCCAAACGGTATTCACGCGGTCGTTCGAAGCGAGAATGGTGTCGTTCGCCTTCTTGTACCGAGCGACCTCGCGACTCTCTTGAGCGAACGCCTTCACAACGCGAATGCCGGGGATCGTGTCCGCGAGCACGCTCGTCATCTCGCCCCATGTGCGCGTCATGATGCGGAAGCCGCGACGCAGCCGCTGCCTCACTCGATGCACGAGCCATGCAATAAACGGGAAGGGCAACAGTGAGACGACTGCGAGCTTCTTGTCGTAGGCCATCAACGCGACGGTCGTCATCGTCATCGACATCATGTCGGTCGCGAACTCGACGAGGTTCAATGTGAGGAAGTCGCAGATGCGGTCGGTGTCGCTGCTGAGTCGCGACATCAAGTCGCCCGTCCGCTTTCCTCCGAAGAACTCAAGCGACAGTTTCTGAAGATGCGCGTAGCCTCGATTCCTCAAGTCTGCCGCAATGCGTTCGCTCACCCATGCGAGGCAGTAGCTGCGTCCCCAACCGAGAATCCATGCAAGAAACGCCGCGCCGGCAATGCCCGACAAGTAGAAGATCGCGGCATCGGTCGCAGCAGGCTCGCCTCGTTCAAAGGGCTTAAGCACTTCGTTGATCAGCGGCCGCGTCATCATCACCGAGAACAGCGCGGCGAGTGTGCTTGCGAAGGCGAGGATCATGCCGAGGATCACCATTCCCATTCTCGGCTTCGCGAACGGCAGCAGTCGGTAGAGCGCCGCGCGTTCGTTCTTCACGACCTTCGGAGTGCAAGCTTCGCACTTCACGCGTTCTACCGGCATCGCCGCGCCGCAACTCGGGCAGATCGATTCTTGAGACTGAGCCGCCGCTCCGTCTTTGAGCGCCTCCCATGCTCGTTGCAGCTTGCGGACTTGCCCTAAGAAATGAGACGTCAAACGCCAGTTCGCGAGTCGAGCGGTCGCCCCCATTAAGTCAAAGCTCGCGAGTGCTCCGTGCGTGCTTAGCTTCAGCTCGGCGATCTCCGCATGCTGCCAACTCTCGACGACTCCAGTGGGACGACGCGTCAGCAAGCGTCGGTCAGTCAGCACGATCACCGTGATCGCGAAATGGAGTTGCTCGTCGAGATCGCATTCGGCGACAGACAAGATCGACTCGCCCGACTGCATCTGAGCGGCAAAGGATGCTCGATAAGGCTCCGCAATCGCCGAAAGGTTGCCGTTCGTTGCAGTCACAGAGTCGATTCCTCGCAGGCAAGACGCAGCGTGAAAAAGTCGATCGCCGATGCCGGGCAGAATTCAGCCGGGCGAAAGGGCGGGGATTCTAAGCATGCCGCGCGCGGAAGAAATGGGCGGCTTGAGACTTTTCTGTTCTGCCGCGAGGACAGAAGGTGAATCGTCACTCGAACCGATCAACGAGACTTTGTCGGTCGCTCGCATCCTGCGGGAATCAGGAATTGCACCGACTCTGATTCATGAAGATCGACTGCGTTGCCGAACTTTGAAGCTTTGAATGTAGCCGTCGCACGCGGACTGAAATGACGCCCGGGAATGCCTCTTCCGCGAGTCGCTGAACGCGGTCTTCGAAGACGGTTGCAATCGTTTTGAGGGCACCTGTCATCGGCTCCAAAGAAGTCGCTCAAGTGGCCTTGAAATCTATCAATGTCGTGCAATCCGTCCGTTGACTTCCTGAAATGGGTTCGGCATGTTGCGCCCCGCTTTCTGCTTGGAGCCCGCGCCTCTTGGGCGATGGAATCGCTTACGACGACGAGTGTTGCTGTTATCGCCGTCACAACTCGGGGCGTCTGTGCGACTCATGCGATCGTGGCTACGAATGGCCACTGGATGCAGCGGTTGCCTTTCTTCACTTTGGCCCCCCGACATGCCCTCATCCCGCCTGCACGGTGCCTTGCGCCGACGCCACTGACGATGCCCTCGCCGTATTCAGTTCGACGAGCTTTTTTCCGTGCCGTCCCGCCCGTCGCCGCGACTCTTTGCGAGAGCCAGTGCTCTCTGCCCTCCTTCGCTTCGCGGCACTCCCCGAATCAAATCTGCAGCCGAACAACTTGATTGGAGCTTCTTGTGGAGATCTTGAAGATCAACGCCCTGCGCGGGCCAAACGTCTGGGCCAATTTCCCGGTGCTCGAAGTTTGGGTGAAGCTCGGCGTCTACAACGAGAAGAGTTCTGAAGAGTACCCCGGGTTCAACGATCGCCTGAAATCATGGCTGCCTTCGTTAATCGAGCATCGATGCAGCATCGGTGAGCGCGGCGGTTTCTTTGTGCGATTGGATCGCGGCACTTATCTCGGGCACATCCTTGAGCATGTCTCGCTCGAACTTCAGACGCTGGCCGGAACTGATGTCGGCTTCGGGCGTGCTCGCGAGACATCGGTCGAAGGCACGTACCGAGTCGCGGTCAAGTTTCAGGAAGAGAAGCTCGGTCTCGAAGCGATCTACGCAGCTCGCGAACTTATCATGGCGGCAGTGCATGACACTCCGTTCGATGTGTCGGGGACGATCGAGCGATTGAAGGATCTCGCTCACGACCTCTGTCTCGGCCCGAGCACGCGGTCGATCGTTGAAGCTGCTCGCGCCCGAGGAATTCCGTGGCGCCGACTCACTGAAGGCAGCATGGTCCAGTTCGGTTACGGCGCTCGCATTCGTCGCATCTGCGCGGCTGAGACTGACCGCACCGGAGCGATCGCTGAGATGATCGCGCAAGACAAAGAACTGACGAAGAAGATTCTGCGCGAGATCGGCGTTCCCGTTCCTGATGGGCGTCCGGTGAAAGACGCGGACGATGCATGGGAAGCGGCTCAAGAGATCGGCTTGCCCGTCGTCGTGAAGCCTCAGAACGGTAATCAAGGTCGCGGCGTCGCAACGAACTTGCGATCCGAAGCGGAAGTGCGCGCTGCTTATGCCGCTGCCTACGCTCGGGAAGATGAAGTGCTGCTTGAGAAGTACGCACCCGGTTGCGATTGGCGGTTGCTGGTCATCGGCGACAAGTTGATTGCTGCTGCTCGTCGTGAACCCGCTCATGTTTATGGAGACGGCAAGCACACGATTCGCGAGCTCGTTGCGGAAGTGAATAAGGATCCGCGTCGCAGTGACGGTCATGCGACTGCGCTGAGCTTTGTGAAGCTTGATGACGTCGCGCTGGAAGTGGTGAAGTCGCAAGGCTTCGAGCCCGACTCGATTCCGCCGACGGGGCTTAAGGTTCTGATTCGTCGCAATGCGAATCTCAGCACGGGCGGTACTGCAGAGGATGTGACGGACACAGTGCATCCCGACGTTGCGGCTCGAGCAATCGAAGCGGCAAAGGTTGTCGGACTTGACATCGCCGGCATCGACATCGTTGCGGAAGACATCACTCAGCCACTTGAACCGCAGCACGGTGTCATCGTCGAAGTGAATGCTGCTCCGGGATTGCGAATGCATCTCGAACCGTCAGCCGGCAAGCCGCGTGCGGTCGGTGAGGCGATCATTCAGATGATGTTTGGCGAAGATCAAACGGGCCGCATTCCGATCGTCTCCGTGACGGGCACAAACGGAAAGACGACAACGACTCGACTCATTGCGCACATCTTGCGTCGTCGCAATGCACGAGTCGGCATGACAACGACTGATGGCATCTTCTTGAACGACCGCTTGATCGATAACGGCGATTGCAGCGGTCCGAAGAGCGCCCGTTGCGTGCTCTCGAATCCGTGCGTTGATGCAGCGGTCTTCGAAACGGCTCGCGGCGGCATCGTGCGAGAGGGACTCGGCTTCGATCGTTGCGACGTCGGCGTCGTGACGAACATCGGTGCCGGAGATCATCTCGGACTGGCTGACATTCAAACTCCCGAGCAGCTTGCAAAGGTGAAGCGCGTCGTTGTTGAAGCTGTCTCTCGCGACGGTTCAGCAGTCTTAAATGCCGACGATCCGCTCGTTGTCGAGATGGCCGAGTACTGCAAAGGCGGGGTCATCTTCTTCTCGCGCGATGAAAACTCGCCGGTGCTGAAGAAGCATTTGGAGCAAGGCAAGCCCGTCACGTTCGTTCGCGATAACAAGATCATTCAGGCGGATCGTGAAGGCGAAAGCACGCTGATGTCGCTCGACTTGATCCCGCTGACTCACGGAGGCCGCATCCTCTTTCAAGTCGACAATGTGCTCGCTGCTGCGGCTGCTTGTTGGGGATTGGGCATCGACGAAGAGAACATCATCGCCGGATTGGAGAGCTTCACTCCCGATCTGAAACATTCGCCGGGCCGCTTCAACATGCTCGAAGTGAATGGCGCAACGGTTGTCGTCGACTATGGCCATAACACTTCATCGCTCGAAACGATCTGCGCGACGCTGCGTGGCTTCGATGCGAAGCGGCGGCTCGCCGTCTACTCAGCAGCGGGAGATCGCCGTGATGAAGACTTCGTCGCTCAAGGCCGCTTGCTCGGCGAGAACTTTGACGAAGTCGTGATCTACGAAGGTCAGTACGTTCGAGGCCGCGAGAAGGGCGAGATCACTCGGTTCTTCAAGCAGGGCATCGAAGAAGGCGGTCCGGGCAAGAAGGTGCATGAAGTTGTCGGAGCGGTTGCCTCAATGGATCTCGCGCTGAGCATGCTCAACGCCGGCGACTTGCTGCTGATGCAAGCTGACGAAGTGGCCGAGACTGTCGAGTACTTGCATAAGTATCTCGCCGAGAACCCCGCGACCGTTCGCGAAGTTGCGAACTGCGAAACCGTTGACGCTCTTCCGGCGGGTGATTCGAACTAAGGAACAGTCGCGAGGAATGTCTTCCCGATTCAGCGTCGCGTAGGGCGGACGCTGACTTCCGACAGCGACGCCGCATCCGATAGTCGCCTTTCGCTCCGCGAAAGAAAGCTTTTGCCGGGCAAAAGCCGACAATCCCCTTTCGCAGAGCGAAAGGCGTCTATGTAATGCGTCCTACAATGCGCAAGCCGACAACAAATCGCGAACTAGTAGTACGAGATGCC
>CAZNMS010000591.1:0-5123 GCA_964573505.1 uncultured Planctomycetaceae bacterium
GAGATGCGAACGGCTCCATTGTGGGGCTTGAGGACTCGGCCGTTGTGGCTGCATGACGGTCGCGCAACGACGATCCCGGCAGCAATTTTGGCGCACGATGGCGAAGCAGCTCCGTCGAAGACTCGCTTTCAGGGTTTGAATGCGACGCAGCGTCAACAACTGCTCGACTTCTTGAATGCGATTTAGAACTGAGCGTGAATAGTCGTAGCTCCCGCCTCGACGGATCTGCCGGAAGGCGGGACTACGAACGACAGATGCAGAGTGAGTTGAGAGACCGGTCGTAGCCACATTCGCTGAGTCGGTTGCTTGAGAGACCTTTCGAGGTGCTTTCAGGCAATCGGCTGAGCAATGTGGCTACGGTCGTTTTGGGATCGGGACAGCGCCAGTTCAACGCGTCGTCGTAGCATGGGCTTCTAGACTGTGCTGTATTTACTCCTACAACCGACTTCGAATCGTCATGAAGACAGCACGGGCTAGAAGCCCATGCGACGACAACTCGCTTAGTGCGCTGGCGGCGGAGCGTCTTGAAATGCTCGCTGACGAAACAGGAAGTCGATGATGTTGCCCTCGTGAGGCTGCAACCAATTCAGTGCGAGCGTTTTCACTTCGCCGATGTTGAGCCGGTCGATATTCGTCGCGTCGATCAGTTGCCGCTTGAAGGTCTCGTCGTTCGTGATCGCCGTGCAGACGAGCGTTGAGCCGATGCGCTGAATCATCTCGGACTGCGGGCATTCAACGACCGAAGCAAACGGGAACATGTACTCGGTGTTGGCGAGCGGATGATCGGGGCTCGCGCAATGAATGATCGTCGGACGCAGGTAGTCGCAGCGCTCTTTCGGAATGTGGCGCGGGCCATTGCGATAGCTCGCTGTCACTTCGGTTGCACCCGGAGTCTGCAAGTGATTCTCGATCTGCTCGTTGATGGCCTTTGCCGCGCCGGGGATGCAGAACGCAGCAAGCGTTGCTTTCGGATCCGTCGGTGACAGTGGCTCGACGGGGCCGAGTCGCTTTGCGAGGGCGTCAGCGATCTCAGCGGTATGTCGAGAAGCCCAAATTCCCGAAGCGTTGATGCAACTTCGACCGCTGTTGAGGAAGACGGAGTCGGCCATGATGTCGATGTACTTCTCCCAATCGTCGACGACGTCATCACCGAGAATGAGCTTGCTGAAGCCGGGACCGTGAACTTGCACGCGCGGGTTGCCGGCATGCTGCTGAATGGTCTGCTGACTGCCGAACATCATCACTCGACCGCAGCCTTCGAGCAGCGCGCCGCCGACATCATGCGGACCGGGATAGATCGCGAACGCTTCGCGCGGCACTCCGGCTTGAGCGAAGGCTTCATACATGCGGTATGGGGTCCATGGTTCGCTCGACCCCGGCTTCATCATCAAGCCGACTTGCAGCGGAATCGCCGGCAGCCAAAGCGTATGCACGCCGGGCGAATTCGAAGGCAGAACGAGGCCGAGGCACGGCGTCGTTGCTTGATAGCTGACCGTGACGCCGCGTCCTTCAATGCCGTAGCCCTTTGAGAGAATGTCGAGCGGCAGCCCGCGCGTCAGTGCGTCGAGCACTTTGTCCATATTCTTGAGGACGAACGCGTTCTTTCGCATGTTGCTCGCGCACATGTGCTCGGGCAGTCCGGTCGTTGCGGATTGAATGCGAACGAACTCAGCGGGCGACTGAGTGCCGTTGCCCAGTGGCAGCGTGCCAGTCAAATAGAGGTCAGCCGCTTGCTTGCACATCTCGATGAGTTTGTCGGTCGCGATTGATCGCAGTCCTTCGCGCGCATTCTTCGCCTTTCGCAGGTCCATCTTTACGAGACCGCCATTGGCTTGATGCATCTGAGCGAGAGTCTCGCCGGTTTCGAAATGCACGACCGGCTCTTTCGACATGCTCTCGTAGGACTTGCCAAAACGGATGACTGGGATTTCGAGCATCGTGTTGTTCTTCCAATGTTTTCGTGTGAATGCAGTTCAAAGCAGCCAATACGCAGACGCCGCGAGCAACGACGCAGAGCCGACGACAGTGAGCGAGTTGTGATCGCTCGGCAGCGCGTCGTCGACTTCATCGGCAGCACATGAACGAGACCGGCGGACTCAATGTCGCGGGGCAATCGAACCGGCTGACCGTTGCAGAAACGCTCGCTCGCGATGTGATTGGGCGAGCGTTCGACGGCTCATCGAAGCCACTTTTGCACCTGCGCAAGGCGAGCGCGAGTAGCATGGTCTCCGCCCCCCGGTTGACAAGCGAGGCCGCTGCGCGAACTTCACGTCAGCATCGCAGTGCGGTAAAGCGACCGCTTCAATTTGCTCGCGGTCTTCACAGTCCGCATGGACTGAGCACGAACCGATATAGCCCCGAGAGTTCGTCGTGAATTCCCATCATTTGACAAAGGTCTTCAACGCGATTCGTCCCGGTCGTCAGGTGCTCAATCCCCGCGAGCAGCAGCGGCACGAACGGAATCAGGATGATGACGATCGCCGCGATCACGATTGTCGTGACTGGAAACTGAGACTTCGGTTCGTCGCTCATTGCATCGCCAATGTTTGTGTCATGTGCTTGCGGGACTTCGACTCGCGGTCGGGCAAACCCGAATTGACTCAAAAGTTTGAAGGCCGATATATCGCCGCGCCTCGCGGTGAGGACTTTTGACCGTCACAGCATCCAGAATTCATCGTAGCCGGATTCGTCAGAATTCGGACGCATGAGACCGAGCATCTGAAGTCTGACGACTTCAGCTACGGTCCTGCCGGTCACGCCAGCTTTTGTGAGTGAGTTGCTGAGCGACTCGCCCGCATTTGATGGCAGAAATACAGAGAATTTTGCTCCCATGGAGGGGACGACATGTCGCCAGAAACATCCGCCAGTCGCACGTCGGCGGCTGATTGGTCGGATCGCATCTCGCAGGGCGTGTTGCCCGACGGGCGACCTATTTGGGAGATCAACCGGCACGAGACCGAGTTCCTCTTCTCCGAGATCTTTCAACAGGATCTCTATTTCCGACGCGGCATCACGCTGCCTCAGAACGCAGTCGTGTTTGATGTCGGAGCCAACATCGGCATGTTCTCGCTCCGGGTGCAGGCTTCATGGCCCGATGCGACGGTCTTTGCTTTTGAGCCTTCGCCGATCTGCGCGGCGGCACTGAGAAAGAATCTTGAAGCGGCCGGGATGCAGGCGCACGTGATGGAGTGCGGCGCTGCTTCGCAAAATGGATCGAGCGTGCTCACGTTCTATCCGGGTTACTCGATCCTATCCGGCTTTCATGCACGGCCCGAACAAGATCGCTCGGTCCTGCGCGAGAGCATTCGCGACGAAGCCAATCGACGCGGCATGTCGAAGTGGCTGACCGATGCAGCACTCGATCGAATGGCTCAGCAGAAACTCGGTGAGCCGCTGAAACTGGCTTGCGCGATGCGAACTCTGTCTTCGGTCATCAACGAGCATCGCGTTCCGCGCATTGATCTGCTGAAGGTCGATGCCGAGCGTTGCGAGCTTGAGATCCTGCATGGCATCCGCGACGCGCATTGGCCGCTGATTCAGCAGGTCGTGATGGAAGTGCATGATCAAGAAGGCGGCGTGCTGTCGGAAATCTTACAGCTACTGACAAGGGCCGGTTTTGAAGTGAGTCACGAGCAGCAAGCCGACGGTTCCGAAGCCGGGCTCTTTGATGTGTATGCAAAACGCTGAGCGTTGCTGCATTCAAGCAGAGCACGTTGTGCTCGCAGGATTGAGAGTCGTCAGTCGTCAGTCGTTAGCGGTCGCCATTCGCTCTGAGGTCGTGCTTCATTGGTAGCTGAAGTCGTCAGACTTCAGGCGCTCGCGCGAGGGACTCCGAATTCTGACGAATTCGGCTACGGGCCAGTTTCACGACGGCACTTTTGAGAGAAACGTCAGTCACGGAAGACGCTCGCATCATGACCACTGTTGCTGTCCCGACCGCCGCTCCTGCAACGCGAACGCCCGCGACGCGACTGGTCACGTTCGATGGCAGCGGCGGTGAGTGGTTCAATCGGCTGACTCGTTTGCTCGAACCGCATCACGGTCTGAGACATCGCGAATTCGTCGACTACTTCTACTGCGGCGGGCAGTGGTGCAAGTTGTCGTTGCTCGTGAATCAAGCGGATGAAGTGCTCGGAGTGCTCGGGCATGAGTGCGTGCCGTTCGATGTTCCCGGTCGCAAAATCACGCTCGGCTTCGGTTCGAACTTTCGCGCGTTTCAGAGTGGTGCCGGCGGCATCCTCTTTCTCAACTGGCTGAAGCAGTGCGACTACGGACTGATCTTTGGCGGCAGTCCCGACACTCATAAGTTGCTCGACCCGCGTCGATGGACGACGTACCCCGGCGTCGCGCAGTTCGAACTCAATGCAGCCTTTGCCGAGAGCCCGAGCGACGTTTGGTGGAAGAAGACCGCTAAGTGGCTGCTGACTCATTCGCCGCTGAATCGTCGCGTTGATCGACTTGAAGTCGCATCCGCCGCGAACGCCGAACTGAGTGACGAAGCCGTTCGCGTTGAAGAGGTCACGCAGTTCACGAGCGAGTTGCTGCCGCAGTCGTCGCCGTTTGCGTTTCGGTTCAACCCGAGTTGCGAGTACCTCAACTGGCGTTTCAACACCGAGCTGAGCTTCGTGAAGTATCGCGTCTGGCGCATCGAACGAGGGGCGAGTGTTGCCGGCTATGTCGTGCTCAATGAGCAACGGCAGCGAGTGCTCGTCGCTCAAGCGGATGCCGACGACGAACTGACATTGGCGCGCGGCATCGTTGCGGCACTGGCTGCGAGTTCGCGCGGGCGACGTCGTCAGCAAGGCGTCGTCGTCACTGCGGCGAACGAGACGCTCAAGACAGTGCTGCAATCGCTCGGCTTCAAAGAGCGAGTCGGAGCGCGGCCATTCGTCATCGGCAGCCTGCTGCGAAAGCCGAATTGGCCGGAAGACACTGCTCGTTGGAATGTGAACTTTGACTGGTGCGACAACGGCTTGAGACCGCCGTTCTGGCGCGGCAGTGATTGATTCGAGAGCCGTAGCATGGGCTTCTAGCCCGTGCTGAATTCGGGGCTCTCAAGCAAAAAGAAAAACTCGGCACGGTTCACAATGAGGTTGCAGAGCCGCGCCCGTCAGGAAGCGGAG
>CAZNMS010000592.1:0-5075 GCA_964573505.1 uncultured Planctomycetaceae bacterium
GCAGGGCAAGAGCGACGCCGTCACTGCTGAGCTGCCGAAGTTCGAGGGGCTGCTTAAATCGCTGACTGTCGACGGCGATAAGGTCACATGGACGAAGCCCGAAGGATGGAGCGAAGAAGCCGGATCGGGCATGCGTGCCGCGACGTTCAAGATTGGCTCGGGTGACTCGAAGCTCGAATGCACGGTCATCTCGCTTCCTGCAGAGGATCCCAATACCGACGAGTACTTGCTCTCCAATATCAATCGCTGGCGCGGACAAATTGGACTCGGCAACTGGTCGAAGGCGGATGTCGCAAAGGCGAGCCCCGACGGCACCGAGATCCGCAAGCTGACTCTGAAAGATGGAGTTCCCGTTACATGGGTGAATTTGGAAGGCACGATCTCGCAAGGCGGGTCGATGCCGTTCGCGGGCGGAATGGGAGCGGGAATGGGCGACGCTCCGTTTGCTGGCGGACGACGTACTGAAACAGGGCCGGCGCAAGGGCCGCGGGGTGCTCCGACTGCGGCACCCAGTTCCGATGAATTCACTTACTCGACTCCCTCAGGTTGGAAGCCGGGACCGACTGGCGAGTTCCGCAAGGTCTCGTTCATCGTGACCGGCGAGGGGAAATCGAAAGCCGAGATCACTGTCTCGTCGCTCGCTGCGGCGGGTTCGGGATTGCTGCCGAACATCAATCGCTGGCGCGGACAGGTGAAGTTGCCCGAGGTCGACCAAAAGGCTCTCGATCAATCGCTCGTGCCGGTGCTGATTAGCGGCAAGGACGGGCAGCTCGTCGAGCTTGTCGGGCCGAGCGAAACGATTCTGGGCGCGGTTGTGCTCGTCGGTGATCAAGGATGGTTCTTCAAGTTGCGAGGCGACAATGAACTCGCCGCGAAAGAGAAGGACAACTTCATGAGCTTCGTGAAGAGCATGAAGATCAAAGAGTGAGCCGGGCGCAGAACTTGATGAGCCCCAAAGGGGCGCAATTCGAAAGCCTCGGGCGTTAGCCCGAGGGAATCGAAAGAGGCGGAGTCGAGAGCCCCAACGGGGCGAGATTCGACGGCCGAGCCGCAACTGAATCGCGCCCCGTTGGGGCTCAATGAATTGCACGCGACTCAGGCCCTAGGGCTCGCGCCCTAAGCTTTCGAATCATGCCCCTTTGGGGCGAAGACCAATTGAATTCACGCTGAAGGTTTCATCTCCAGTTTGGAGTTTCTGTGATGTCGATTCCCTCGAATGAACTCATGCAACACGAAGACGCGCCGGCATTGGCTGCGGCAAAGTCGAATTGGCGGCGCGCGTTGAAGCCGCTTGCTTCGCTCAAGATCGCGGTCGTGCTGTTCGCGCTGTCGATCTTGCTCGTGCTCGCAGGCACGCTGGCGCAGGTCGAGAAAGATATTTGGGACGTCGTCGCTGAGATCTTTCGGTGTTGGTTCTTCAAACTCGAACTGCGGACGTTTCATCCGCTCGTTGCGCCGTATGTCGATCTGAAGAACGTGCCGAGTTGGGTCGGCGTGCCGTTCCCCGGCGGGTACACGATCGGATTGGCGATGCTGATCAATCTGCTCGCCGCGCATGCGCTGCGATTCACGGTGCAGGCAAAGGGAGTAAGACTTATTGCAGGCAGCATCGTGACGGTGCTCGGGGTGCTCGTTACATGGCTCGTGATTGAGAGCGGGCATGCGGACTCGGGATTGCAAGATGCTGCGGTGCAGTGGGACTTCTTGTGGACGGCATTGGAGGGCGGGCTCTTCTTGCTCGGTTGCTTGCTGGCGGTCGGCATCGGTCTCGCGGCGAAGAAGAAGAAGCCGGAAGTTGTGCCGCTCAGTCTCGGACTGGCTGCGGTTGTGATTGGGCTCGTGCTGATGTTCGTGCAAGGCGGACGCGGCATTGATGACTCGGGCATGCGCATCTTGTGGCAGTTGATTAAGGGCACGCTCGCGGGCGGAGTCTTGTTGGCGGGCTGCATCTTGCTGTTCAAGAAACGAGCGGGCGTTGTCGTGCTGCACGCGGGCGTGATTCTGATGCTCATTCACGAACCGATAGTCGGCACGCTGCATAAAGAGCAGCAGATGCGGATCGACGAGGGCAAGTCGGTCAATTACGCCGAAGACATTCGCACGGTCGAACTGGCTTTGATCGACCCGTCGAATCCTGAGTTCGACGACGTTGCGACGATTCCGAAGCACTTGCTGGTCGAAGCGGCGTCGGCAACAGACCCGGCGAAGCAAGTCATCTCGAACGAGAAGCTGCCGTTCGATGTGAAGGTCTTGAAGTTCCTGAAAAATTCGCGCCCCGATGATCCGAAGACGAGCGAGAAGAATCTGGCGACAGCGGGCACGGGTTTGTCGGTCGTTGCCAATGAGGTCTCAGCGGGGACCGGCACGGACTCGGATGGAGCGGTCGATCTGACTTCAGCCTATGTAACTTTGATTGACAAGAAGACGAAAGCGGAACTCGGGACGTATCTCGTCGGAGTGTATTTCAACCTCATCAATCGCCCCGAATGGCAACCTAATCGCATCACTCATGAGGGCAAAAGTTGGGACATCGGACTGAGGTTCGAGCGGTTCTATAAGCCGTACTCGGTCAAGCTGCTCGATGTGAGTAAGACAGATTACGCCGGCACGGAAACGCCGCGCGACTATCGCTCGCTGGTGCAAGTGGTGCAGCCGGCAAGCGGCGAGCAAAAGGCCGTCGACTTTCAGAAGCCCATTTGGATGAACAATCCGATGCGCTTCTCGGGCGAGACGTTCTATCAGACGAGCTATTCGCCGCCGGATCCGCGCACGGGTAAGGAGCAGACGACTCTGTCCGTCGTGAAGAACACCGGCTGGATGATTCCGTATGTCGCTTGCATGATCGTTGCGGTCGGAATGCTGGCGCACTTCTGGGTGATCTTCGTGCGATTCGTCGGACGAAAGACGGGCACCGGGACAGTGACGCTCAGCATGCTCACTGCACCGCTGCGACGATTGGTCTTCGGGGCTGATGTAGTTTCCGTTGCACCTGATTTGCATCGTGATGCGGCGACCTCATCGCTTCTGTCGTCGCTGTTTCCGTGGGGCATGGCCGCGCTGACGGCGCTGTTCTTGCTCGGCATGTCGCGGTTGCCGAAAGCTCCCGAGAAGGCGCCGGACCTGCAGGCATTCGGCAACTTGCCCGTGCTGTATGAAGGCCGCTTGCAGCCGTTCGATACGCTCGCTCGCAATAGTCTGAAGCTGCTGTCGGGCTATCAGACTTTCAAAGACGACAAAGGCAAGAAGCAGCCGGCGACTCTTTGGCTGTTGGATGTCATCGCGAATCCGAAGGACGCCGCCGAGCATCGCGTCTTCCGTATTGATCACCCGGAGTTGCTCGAGAAGCTGAAGCTCGATCAGAAACGCTCGGGCTACAAGTACTCGCTGAGTGAGTTTCAAGAGAACCTCGCGGTGCTCGCAAAGGATGCTGCGGCCGCTCGTGAGAAGCAGGCAAAGTTCCGCTCGGCAGACGAACGCAAAGTGCTCGAACTTGAGCGGCGATTGGGCGTGCTTGATCTGCTGACGAAGACGTTCTCGCCACTCGATGTGCGGGCTGAGAATTGGAAGGAAGACATTCGGCAGGCGCTGCGCGAGTTGCAGATGCTCGACCGTCGGCAACCGCCGCGCTCGGTGCCTCCGCAAGTCGGCGGTGACGACAAGATGGTCGACACCGAAGGTTGGGAGACCTTTGCCCGAGGATGGACGCAGTCCTTTGTCAGCGTGAATTTGCTCGGTCGTAAGGCGCTCGAACCGGTCGAGATCTTCACGGAGATTCTCGTCGCGCATGCGAGGATTCGTCGGGCTCAAGCACAGATGGCCGAAGCGGCGGCAGGTCGCGGCGATGTGTCGCGCGAGGCGGCTCGCAATGACTTCGAGACGAACTCCGAAGTCTTCAATAAGAAGGTCAACGAGTACCGGCGCTGGCTCATCAACAATCCGCCGGAGGACTTTCAGATCGACAAGACGGCGTTCGAGTCATGGTTCAATTCCTATGAGCCGTTCCATTGGTCGATGCTCTGCTATCTGACTGCGTTCTTGATGTCGCTCGTCGCGCTCGTGGGATGGTCGAAGCCGCTCAATCGAGCAGCCTTCTTGATGATCGCGGTGACGTTCGTCGTGCATACGATCGCGCTGGTGGCGCGGATCTACATCTCGGGACGACCGCCGGTCACGAACCTCTACTCATCCGCTGTCTTCATCGGCTGGGGTGCGGTGTTGTTGGCGATGATCTACGAGGGCATCTCGCGAGCGGGCATTGGCAACATCATCGGCACGGCACTGGGAGCAGCGTCGCTCGGGACGTCAGCGGTGCTTGCCGCAGATGGCGACACGATCAAGGTCATGCAGGCGGTGCTCGATACGCAGTTCTGGCTTTGGACTCATGTCACTTGTATTACACTGGGCTACTCGGTGACGTTCGTCGCGGGCTTTGCAGGGCTGCTGTATGTGCTCGTCGGCATGTTCTCGACGCGGCTTGATGGGACGTTCGAGAAGCAGCTCAATCAAATGATCTATGGCACGGTGTGCTTCGGAGTCTTCTTCAGCTTTGTCGGCACGGTGCTCGGCGGCTTATGGGCTGACGACTCATGGGGCCGCTTCTGGGGATGGGATCCGAAAGAGAACGGCGCGCTGATCATCGTCTTGTGGAACGCACTGGTGATGCATGCGCGCTGGGACGGAATGGTGAAGGCGCGCGGCTTCGCGTTGCTGGCGATCGTCGGCAACATCGTCACGAGCTGGTCATGGTTCGGAGTGAATGAGCTGAGCGTCGGCTTGCACAGCTACGGCTTCACCGAGGGCATGTGGTTCGCGTTGTGGATCTTCTGGCTCACTCAAGCAGCCATCGTCGGCATGGGCCTGACGCCTCTGACGAAGTGGATGAGCTTCCGTTATCGCAGTGAGAATGCAGCGACGGATAAGGCGGATTTGGCGATCGTTTGATCGGGGCGGTGTTTGGGTGGCGGCTCTTTGCGAGGAGAAAAAGCGCGGCCCGATGGGCACGCGGTTAAACGACGCGGCGAAGCCGCAACCATTGTGGCCCGACGCTCCGCGTCGGGAGTCGCGACGCGGAGCGT
>CAZNMS010000593.1:0-5065 GCA_964573505.1 uncultured Planctomycetaceae bacterium
GTCCGTCGTACCAGTGTTCCTCACCCATTGTGCCGGCCCGCCCGGTGAGGAACTCGTGTCGAAGACGTGAAATGAGCCTGCCGAAACTCGCGACGAACTCAATCGGAACGAGCTTGAAGTCCATTGAATCAGAGCCCGTCAGAGACGAACCCCATCAACTTTAACAGCCTCAAAATGTACCACTAAGACGGGAGTCAGACGATAACGTCCGAGCTATGAGGGCAACAGTAGCGCTTCTCGATGAGGCACTCATTAGGGGGCGGAGCGGGGTTTGCGATTCATAGCGTGCGAACAAGTTCGCGAAGCATCGATCAAAGTTTGTTCGCGAGCGCCGGCCCCGCCATCGCGCGGAAAACGCGACGATGGCGCCTCAGTCGATGACGAGTGACTCGCCGATTCTCAATCGAGAGCGGCGGTTGTCGGTGAGCGAGGTCGTCGTCAATCTTGCCGCTCAGAGTCAATGCTTGCAGGCTCGATGCTTCGTTACTTTTCGAATGGCAATGTCCAATGGGATCGACAATGTGGCGCGGAAGACCGCTCGAACTTCTAGCACCGGCGGGTGACTGGCAATGTCTCGATGCGGCAATTGAGAACGGTGCCGATGCGGTCTATTTCGGACTTGATACGGGCTTCAACGCGCGGGCTCGCGCGACCAATTTCGCGATCAGCGATCTGCCGGCGATCGCGCAGCGGACAAAATCGCGCGGGATGTGTAGCTATCTGACGCTTAACACTCTCGGCTTCCCGTCGGAAATGGCGGCGCTCGCAGAGATCATCGAAGCCGTCGCACGCGCGGGGATCGACGCGATTCTCGTGCAGGACTTCGGCACTGCTCGGCTCATTCGCGAAATCTGTCCGCAGCTTTCTATTCACGCTTCGACGCAGATGACTCTTACTTGCGCCGAGGGCATCAATGCCGCGATTGATCTCGGCATCTCCCGCGTCGTCTTGCCGCGAGAATTATCAATCTCCGAGATTCGTGCTCTGCATGCCGAAGTGGATATCCCGCTTGAGGTCTTCGTGCATGGCGCGCTGTGCGTCGCCTATTCCGGGCAGTGTTTGACGAGCGAATCTCTCGGCGGTCGCAGTGCGAATCGCGGTCAGTGTGCTCAAGCTTGCCGCTTGCCGTATGAGCTGATTTCGGACGGGCAGCAAGTCGATCTCGGCAATCAACAGTATCTCTTGAGCCCGCAAGATCTTGCCGGCTTTGAATTGATACCCGATCTGATCGAGGCGGGCGTTTCGTCCTTTAAGATTGAAGGGCGACTCAAATCTCCCGAGTATGTTGCGAATATCACTCGGCATTATCGCTCGGCGATCGACGATGCGGTTGCCGGGAAGCAGATTCAAAAGTCGGATCAAGAACTGCAGGAAATGCAGTTGTCATTCTCGCGCGGCTTTTCGACGGGATGGCTCGAAGGCTCGAATCATAAGGTACTCGTTCCGGCGACAAGTTCGTCGAATCGCGGCGTCTTGCTCGGAGTGATTACTCAAGTTCGTGCTTCTGCGGTCGTCGTTGATACTGAGATGCCCGTTAAGCCGGGCGACGGAGTTGTATTTGAAGGCGATCGCGCAAAGGGGCAAGAGGAAGGCGGCCGCGTTTATGCCGTAGCGCCGCTTCGGCAAGGCGGGCTGATCGAGCTGAGGTTCGGTATGAACGCCGTCAACTTCAGCAAGTTGCGCGTCGGTCAAAAGATATGGAAGACCGATGACCCCGAACTGACTCGCCGACTGCAAAAGACATTTCTCGGCGGTGTTGCTCGTCGGAAAGTCCCGCTTGATCTTCAGATTGATGTATCTGTCGGATCTCGGATTCAGCTTTGCGCGCAAGCCGACTCGGGTGCAACGTGCGAAGTTACTTCCGAAGAGACTGTTGCTGCGGCAGAGAAGCATGCAGTGACCGAAGACGTGCTGCGCGAGCAGTTTGGGCGACTCGGCGAGACCATTTATTCGTTGCGGACGCTGACTGCGAATATCAGCGGCAGGCCGATGATACCGCTGAGTGTGATGGGGAAGCTGCGTCGTCAATTGGTCGACGCACTCAATCAATCAGCTACCGAATTAGCAGCGCCGCGAATTGCGAATCGCTCGGGCCTGCAAACGCTGCGCAGCACGTTGCCGGTTCGCGATATTCGTCGTGCCGGAGAAGGCGTTCCGCGTCTGCGAGTGCTTTGTCGCTCGCTCGAACAAATTCGGACTGTCTGCGAATTAGGAGTGTCGGGCCTCTATGCCGAACTGCAAGATCTCCGTGAATACCGCGAAGCCGTCGCGATTGCTGCTGCCGCCGGGGTTGAACTGTATGTTGCAACGATCCGGATTCAGAAGCCCGGCGAGTTCGGCGTCTTATCATCGTTAATGAAGTGTCACCCGCAGGGAGTGCTCTCGCGGAACTTGTCGGGTATCAGATTCTTTCTGGAGCAAGGCGTTCCGGTTGTAGCAGACTTCTCGCTGAATGTCGCGAATGATTTGTCGGCGCAGTATTTGATGCAAAAGGGATGTCAGCGAGTCACGGCTTCGTATGACCTCAACGCCGATCAAATGCAGGATCTCGTTCGAGCGACACCGCCGGAATGGATCGAAGTTGTGATGCACCAGCAAATGCCAATGTTTCATATGGAGCATTGCGTCTTCTGCTCGGTCTTGTCTCCCGGCACTGACAAGTCAAATTGCGGGCGCCCCTGCGATGAGCATCTCGTGCAACTTCGCGACCGAATCGGAATGGAGCATCCCTTGAAGGCCGATGTCGGCTGCCGAAATACGCTCTTCAATGCAGTCCCGCAGAGTGCAGCGGAACTCGTTCCCGAGTTGATTGGAAATGGCGTGCGAGATTTTCGCATTGAACTGCTCGATCACACTCCGGCTGAAACGCGGCAAATTATCAAGTTGTATCAGTCACTTCTTCGCGGTCAGGTCTCCGGCTCGGATGTTTGGAAGCAACTCAAGGCGGCGAATCGAGTCGGGGTGACTCGCGGCACATTCGAAGAAATGCGCAACCCGCTCGCGATCTTGTGATTGCACCGGCGGCCGCAAATTGAATTTCGTCAGCGACTCAGCACGGACGTAGGCGTCCATGCTACGAATCCGAGAAGTTATTGAATTCGTGATGTTGTTTTGAAGGATGTCTCAAATGCTCGAAAACAGTTCTCTCACTCAGTCGACTCTGAATGTCGTTGCGAAAGTAGAACAATGCGTCGGTGTCACTCGCACGCAGCTTTCAAATGGAGCGACTGTTTGTGATATGGGCGTCAAGAGTCGCGGTTCGCTTGAAGCGGGGCGGTTGTTGGCGGAGATCTGCCTCGCGGGACGCGGCGAAGTCAGTATCACTCAAAGCACTGTCGACGGTATTGGATGGCCGCAGGTTGAAGTTCGAACGGACTCGCCCGTCGAAGCGTGCCTCTTAAGCCAGTATGCCGGATGGCGGGTGAGCGTCGACAAATTCTTCGGAATGGGATCGGGGCCGATGCGTGCGGTTGCTGCTCGCGAAGAGCTGTATCAAAAGCTCGACTATCGCGAGAAAGTGTATTCGATCATCGGAGTGCTCGAGGCCGGGCAGTTACCGGACGCGGCGGTTGCGGAATACATCGCGAACCGCTGCGGAATGAGTGCTCCTTCAGTGACACTCTTTGTTGCTCCGACGGCGAGTCTTGCCGGTAGCATTCAAGTCGTTGCCCGGTCGGTCGAGACGGCGATGCATAAGCTTTTCGAGTTAGGGTTTGATATTCGCCGAGTGTGTCACGGATTCGGATCGGCGCCACTGCCGCCGGTTGCAAAGAATGATCTTGCCGGCATCGGACGGACGAATGATGCCATTCTCTACGGCGGGCGAGTCACTCTCTGGGTGACGGGAGATGACGAGACGCTCAAGGAGATCGGACCGAAAGTGCCGGCTTCGGCGGCGCAGGGTTATGGCCGTCCGTTTCTGGAAGTCTTCGAAGAAGCCGGACGCGACTTTTATAAGATTGATCCGATGCTTTTCAGTCCCGGTGAGATTGTGTTTCACAATATCACGACGGGAAATGCGTTTCAGTTTGGCGGCGTGAATCCGCAAGTGCTACGGAAGTCGTTCGGGGTATAAGCGCCGACAGAATTGTGAATTTGACGATTAGATGATAGTCGCCTTTCGCTCCGCGAAAGGAAGCTTTTGCGGAGCAAAAGCGGATACTCCCCTTTCGCGGAGCGAAAGGCGACTATCGGCGAGAGTGTTTGAGCGATTGGGAGTGCAGTGATGAAGCATTATCTCGGGATCTTCCTGCAACTTTGCGCGATGACGTTGCTACTCGGAGTTGTCGTCTTTGAGTTGCAGTCTCATATGCTGATCGTCATGCCGGTCGGATTATCGATTGGCGCGTTTCTGTTTTGGATCGGAACCCGACTGCGCGAAGGCGGATGATCATGAAACGAAGCAGTTCGATGCTCGTGCTCGTCGTGCTGATTGGGAATTTGATTTCGACCGATCGAGTGCGGGCGCAAGCGGCGCGGAATGGTGCTCTGCAAAAGATTCGTGAGGCCGTGACGCTGCCGGTCGACTCGTCAGTCGTAAAGTCGCTCGCAACGGCAGAGGATCTTGTCAAAGAAAAGAAGTGGGCGCAAGCGGTTCCGCTACTGCAACAAATCATCGAGCAGCACTCGAACGCGATCGTTCCTATTTCCCCCGGGCGATATCGCAATGCGGCTGAATACTGCCACTTCGTTGTTTCGCATTTTCCCGACGACGGATTGCGTGCCTATCGAGACCGCGTTGACGATCAAGTGCGAACTTTGTGTGAGCAGGGGCGGCGCGAGAATGATGAGTCGGCCTTGCGGCGAGTTATCAACATTGGCTTGATGACTTCGGTCGGCGATGAGGCGCTTGATACTCTCGGGGACTTGGCGCTGGAGCAGGGGCGGTATAGCTCGGCCCGGTATTACTGGGAGATGCTGCTGCCGAATCTCGGAGACGCAGCGGCGTTCGGGTTGACGTATCCCGATCCCGATCAAGATGCCGCAGAGGTTCGAGCTAAATTGGTGCTGTGCAGTTTTCTGGAATGCGATCGGGTTCGGGCCGAGCGCGAATTGGCCGCTTTTC
>CAZNMS010000594.1:0-5056 GCA_964573505.1 uncultured Planctomycetaceae bacterium
GGACGCCTACGTCCGACAGCGACGCAGCACGGACGTAGGCGTCCATGCTACGACGTCAGGAGCGTCGAACTGACGCTGCCGATGTCCCCCGTCCAATGCCTTTGCTCGCCTTCTTGCTCACTTACCTCGGAGGACAGCTCCATGAATTTCACAACGATTGAAGAACAAATTGCTCGCCGCACGCTGCTCAAGCAATTGGCTGCGGCGACGACGGCCACTCTGATGATGGGCGAGCCGCGACTGCTCAGTGCCGCTCCTCAGGGCGAGAAGATCGAGCATCCGAAGGCGCGCGCGGACTCCGTAATTGTGCTCTGGATGGGCGGAGGAATGGCGGCCCCCGACACGTTCGATCCAAAAAGATATGTGCCTTTTGAGAAGGGCGTTGAGGTCAAGAAGGTCGAGAGCACGTTCCCGGCGATCGATACCGTCGTCGACAACATCAAGATCACCGAAGGGCTCGAGAACATCGCAAAGGTGATGGATCGCGGCACGCTCGTTCGATCGCATGTGCTGGCCGAACTCGGGCACATCCTGCACTCCCGGCATCAGTATCACTGGCATACGGGTTACATCCCCCCGCAGACCGTTGCATGCCCGCATATCGGCGCATGGATGGCGCGCGTGCTTGGTCCGAAGAATCCCGTCATTCCGCCGTTCATCAACATCGGGCAGCGATTGGAAGGCGTCGGTGAGCAAGAGGAACTCAAAGCCTTCACAACGGCGGGCTTCTTCGGCACCGAGTTCGGGCCGATGAATCTGCCGTTCCCCGAAGAGGCAGCGGCCTCCGTGCGTCCTCCGAAAGGAATGGACCCGGGCCGCTTTGAGAACCGCAACAAACTCTTCCGCCGTTTGGTCGATCAATCGCCGCGCCGCGAGTTCCTCAGCGACTTTCAACAAGAGTCGATGCTCCGTTCGATGGACAATGCCTATCGCTTGCTGAGTGCGAAGGAGCGAGCCGCGTTTGATATCTCGCTCGAACCCAAAGAGAGCTACGAGAAGTACGACACCGGCCGCTTCGGTCGAGGCTGCTTGCTCGCGCGCCGATTGGTCGAAGCTGGGGCGCGCTACATCGAAGTCACGACCGAGTACGTGCCCTTCTTGCATTGGGACACTCATGCGAATGGTCACACAACGCTGAAGCGATTGAAGCAAGAGATTGATCGACCAATCGCGCAGTTAATTCTCGATCTCGAAGCGAGCGGCTTGCTTGATCGCACGCTCGTGATCCTCGCGAGTGAGTTCAGTCGCGACATGCTGATCGAGGGTCGTCCGGGTTCGAACGCTGGCGATCAAGCGAGCGAGAAGGTCGACGTGATGCAGGACATCAAGCACTACGGACAGCACCGTCACTTCACGGCGGGCTCATGTGCGATGTTGTGGGGCGGAGGCATCAAGAAAGGCGGCCTCTTCGGAGAGACCGCGAGCGAGCGTCCGTTCGTCGCGATCAAGAATCCGCTCACCGTGACCGACCTGCATGCATCAATTTTTACAGCAATGGGCATCAGCCCGAAGACGGTCTTCGATGTCGAGAAGCGTCCCTTCTACGCAACCGAAGACGGCAAGGGGAAAGCGGCAATGGAGTTGTTCGCGTAAGCCGGCATAACGGTCACGCGCGTAGGATGGCCGCTCTCGTCCGTCGTCTTCTTCTTTGAAAAAGGCAGACGGCCGAGAGCGGCCATCCTACGAGACTCTTCAACGACCGGCTCACTGCGGCGGCGTTGCTGCCGACTTGCCGAACTTGAACTGCGGCTCTTCTCGCCGCAGCAAGCGGCCGATGTTCGAGCGATGCCGAAAGATGATCAGCGCGGGAACGGCGAGACTGAAGACGGCGCCCGGCAGCATTTCGTCTCTGAAGGGACTCGGTGAGAGCACAATCATCTGCGTCACCGCAAAGGCGAGAGATGCGAGGATCGAGCTGACCGAAACAATGCGCGTTGCGAGCATCCCGAAGATGAAGCCGCCGAGTGCTGCCAGTGAGCCCCATGGCCCAATCACGATCACCACTCCGAGAGCCGTTGCGACGCCTTTGCCGCCCTTGAACTTCAGCCAGCACGGAAACATGTGACCGAGAATCGTTGCCACTCCGGCAACGACGCGCAGCAGCCCGAACTCCGGTGCGTCCGCAGTGCTAAGCGCGAGCGGCAGCAGCCATACGGGCAACAATCCTTTGAGCGCATCGAGCACGAGGCACGCGATGCCCCACTTTGCTCCGAGCACGCGGCCGACATTCGTTGCTCCGATGTTGCCGCTGCCGTGCTGCCGAATGTCGACGCCGCGAAAGACGCGCGCGATGAGCAAGCCAAACGGGATTGATCCCGCCAGATAAGCCCCGGCGGCAGCAATCAGGTTCGGTCCCAGTTCCATCAAGTTCTCCTCGAAGATTTGCTGCTCGGCTCACGAGCTTGTTTGAGTCGCGCTGAACGCGTTGCCGAATTGTGGTCGACGATTTTGCTTCGTAGTGTGCAGATCGTTTCTGTCTCCCGCGCGGCGAAGCCGCAACCGATAGTCGCCTTTAGCTCCGCGAAAGGAAGCTTTTGCAGAGAGGCTGCGATTAAATCGCCCCCGAGCTTGCCTCGGGGGTTTAACGGCCTTTGCACTACTCGAATTGCCCTTGATTTTAAGTAGCGCAAAGGCCGTTGAACCCCCGGCACAAGGCCGGGGGCGAAAAGATCACAGCCTCAGAGCAAAAGCCGACGAGTCTCTTAGCAGGGCAATGTCATTACTGTCACTCGACGACGAGACCAACATGATCATTCCGCTGAGCACTGACGCTCCTGTCTATCACTTTCCCTTTGCGACGATCGGACTGATTGTCGTCAACGTCATCTGCTTTCTGATCTCGGGAATGGGCTCGATGGAGCACGTCGAGCAGTGGGCGTCATTTTCATTACAGCACGGTCAGGGGCTGCATCCCGTCCAATGGGTGACGAGCAACTTCTTGCATGCCGGGTTCATGCATCTTGCCGGCAACATGATTTTCTTCTGGGGCTTCGGACTCGTTGTCGAAGGCAAGCTCGGATGGTGGAAGATGCTCGTTGTGTATCTCGGCATCGGGATGACGCAGTGCGCGATCGAGCAAGTCTTGATGCTCGGCGCGGACCCGATGGCTGCTCTGCAACCGATGATCGCCGCCGCCAATGAGGCAATGGCCGAGGGCAATCTGCCGCCGGATCAAGTGATCGAACTGCGCGACGCGATTCAAGAACTGCGCGCCGGCACGAGTCTCGATCGGCTGCCCGGTTCGTTAGGAGCGTCGTCGATCATCTACGGCATGTTGGCGATGTCGCTCGTTTGGGCGCCGAAGAATGAGGTCAACTGTTTGTTCTTTGCGGGAGTAAGGTCCTTCACCTTCGAGATCACGATCATGACCTTTGCGTTGTGGTACATCGGCGAAGAGATCTTGATGACGACCCTGCAGGGCTTTTCGATGACGACGCCGCTGCTGCACTTGATGGGAGCGGGCGTCGGTTTCGCAGCGGGCGTTGCACTGTTGAAGGCGCAAATGGTTGATTGCGAGGACTGGGATCTCTTCGCCGTGATGAGCGGCCATTACGGACCGTTCGCCCGCGACTCTTACGGCAATCGCATCGAGCGTCCCGGAGCGGCGAAGTCCGTCGAACTCACCGAACGCAAGAAGACGCCCGCAAAGAAAGCGGGGCCGAATCTGAGTGTTCGCAAGAAGGCTCTCGATCAGATCGCCGCTTTGATTGAAAGCGGCAACTTCGATGAGGCGAACGACGAGCTCTACAACCTGCGCATCAAAGACTCAGAAGCCGTTCTGGAAGAAGAATTACTCAGCCGGCTTGCCGTCGGTCTTGCGAAGAACGGCCAGTACGACCCCGCGATCGAACTCATGCACGAGTTCATTGATCTCTATCCTGAGTCCGCCGACGTCATGCGTCTGAGACTGGCTCAAGTGCATCTCAATGGTTCGGGAGACGCCCACGCGGCATTACGGACTCTGAGAGAGATCAACGCAGAGTTGCTCGCCGAAGAGAAGCGGCCACTGCTCAAGAAGCTGATGAAGCAAGCCAAAGAGAGCTTGAAGGACGAGTAGTGCGATGCGCCAGCAAACGCCCGTAGCCGAAATCGTCAGATTTCGGAGGCTGCAGTGACTGCGTCCGAAGTCTGCCGAGCCTGTCGAAAAAGTGTGGCACGACCCTCTGCGTCGTGAGTCCCGAAAACAAACTCCCGTCGAACAACGGGGATTCTCGACGCGGAGCGTCGAGCCACAATGTTTTTCGACAGTCTCTGACGACTTCGGCTACTTACATCGGGACGAGACGGACAAGATGTCCGTCGTACGAATACGACAGTCGCAGCCGCTCGGCTTAGAGTTCGTCGGCTCCTGATCTCATTACAGAAGACGCGAGGGTCTGCGTCGGTTTTCTGCACGGACAAATTGCCTCATGAATGAAGCCGATATTTTTGCGGATGCTCTCGACATCACTGACCCTCAAGAACGAGCAGCCTTTCTTGATCGCGTCTGCGCTGGCGACAGCTTGCTTCGAGCACGCATCGAACGCTTGATCGAATTGCATGCAGCGAATCAAAGCTTTCTCGAGTCCGCTCCCGCTGCGGCCCCGTCATCAGCATCAGCCGAGACGGTCGAGTTCCGCAATGTGCCGAGTCAGACGGATGCGTCCGACGATCGTTCAACAACTCAGCCGATCCCCGAACTGGAGCGATCATTACCGACGATAACTTCGCCGTTTTCGTCTGACTTCGCCGGGTACGAGATCGAACGGCAGATCGGTAAGGGCGGAATGGGGATCGTCTTGAAGGCGCGCGATCGCAAACTCAAACGTGATGTCGCGATCAAAGTGCTCGCGCCGCATCTCGTCGCGAATGCGGAAGCGACGCAGCGGTTCTTAAGAGAAGCTCAGTCTGCAGCGGCCGTGCGGCATGAGAACGTCGTCACGATCTACTCGGTTGATGACAGTTCGCAGGATCCGTTTTTGGTGTTGGAGTTCATCAACGGCGAGTCGCTCGATGATCGGCTTAAACGCAATACCGTTCAATCCAAGATGACGATTGACCGGCAGAATTTCTTCGT
>CAZNMS010000595.1:0-5037 GCA_964573505.1 uncultured Planctomycetaceae bacterium
CACTTGGAAGCGCACTAGCATGGGCTTCCAGCCCGTGCTGTATTTACTCCTACAACCAGCTTCAAACTGCCAGTCAGCCTGCACGGGGTAGAAGTCCATGCCACTCGGACACGCTCCTAGCGAGGCTCCGCCTCCGACCACAAAACTTGACACAGAATTCACGAACTCGGTTTTCGAGTGACCTAGGAGTCTGTCGGCGAAGTGGAAATGCAGCCTGCCTGTCAGCATAGGCAATCGGATCGGCAACAATTCCGACAGACAAGATGCCAATCCCACGGCCCACTCGGACGCGCTCCTACGAGGAAGCCGGAGAGCTGCTTTTCATACGTCGTCCAACACGCTCGTGCTGCTGCCGAATGATTCGGTTTCGATGCCCAGTTGCTGCAACATGCGGACGTAAAGATTACTCAGCGGCGTGTTGCTGTCGCGGTCTTTGAGGACGTGGCCTTGGTGCTTGAAACCGCCGCCGGCGAGGATGATCGGGAGATTCTCGCAGGTGTGCGCCGAGGCGTTACCGAGATTGCTGGCGTTCAAGATCGTGGTGTGATCGAGCAGCGTGGCTTCGCCTTCACGCACTTGCTGCATCGTGCCAAGAAAGCGGTTGAAGATCTTTAGTTCGGTCTCTTCGATGAGCGCGAGCTGCTCGATCTTCGTGTCGTCCTTGCCGTGATGTGAGGCGTCGTGGTGCGCAAGGGTGAGACCGTCAATGGCCGCACGTCCGGCTTCCCCAACGGTGAGCAAGATGACTCGTGTGGAATCAGTCTGGAGCGAGAGCCGGACCAGATCGAACCAAAGTGTCTCGCGTTCGTTGATGAGGCTCGGATGAGGATCCGCCTTCGGCGCGAGGTAGTCCACGCGCGGCTTCGGTTTGTTGAGCCACGCCTCGGTGCGCGTGAGCCCCTGCTCTGCCTCGCGGACTGAGCTGAACATCAATTGAATTCGCTCGCGATCCTCCGTCCCGAGCGTCTTGCTGAGCGTCTTGGCCTGCTCACTCACCTTGTCGAGAATGCTGCGGCCAATCCGCAGTTGATGCATCTCATTCGCCACTTCTTCGGGCGTGCCGCTGGTGAAGAGCTGGCGGAAGAGCGTGACCGGACTTCGCTCTACCGGCACGGGCACGCCCTTCTCCGTCCAAGATAAATCCCGCGCGGGGCCGCCAATCACGAGATTGCGAAAACGCGTATCGCCGCCGATGTGCGTTGCGGCGAACTGATCGAGTGAAATGCTGTTGCGCATCCACTTGGCCGGTTCTTTGATGCGATCCCAGTCCACTCCGGTGAAGAGCCCCGGCTCGCTGGTGTGATGCGCATAGCGGAGATGCGAGACACCCGAGAAGAGCGTGAATTTCCCACGATGCTCGTCAAGGTGGCGCAAGTAGCGCGTGCTCTCGTAGCCGAGCCCAGGTGTCTCGGGAAAGAAGAACGGCGCATGCAGACCGAGGTTGCGGCCGATGAGCAGCAGACGCTTGGGCGGTGCGGTCTCGGCAGCGCGAGCTCGGCGCGGCAGCATGGCTTCGAGAGCGGGAAGCGCTAGGCAGACCGCGCCAGCACGGAGGACATGGCGGCGACTCATCGGCGCGCGTAGGTTGAAGAATGCTGTGTTCATTTATTGAGAAATGGTCTGGATTGCGTGATGGCGTGGATGAGGCTCCGAACGCCGAAGTTTTTGGCTCGCGTCTCGGCAACGATAGCCGCGATATCCTCACGATCCGCGAATTGCACTGGTGCCCCAGTCGCGTAGGTAAGCAGCTTCGTCGCGAGTGCGGCGACAATGCGTTCGTGATCCGCAAGCAGCAGAGCCTTGTATTCCGTGATGTCGGCAAAGGCGCGTCCGTCGGGCATAGTGTAGCCGCGCTCGACTGCGGGGCCGCGATTCACGCGACGGTTATTGAAGCGCGTTAAGACGATGGCTTTTCCGGTGAACTTTGGCGCGCGATAGAAGTCGCGCCAGCCGCCGATCACGTCAAACGTCTCCAGCGCGAAGCCCGGTGGATCAATGACTTTATGGCAACTCGTGCAGCCAGGAGTGCTGCGGTGCTTCGCGAGTTGCTCGCGGATCGTCGTCGCCCCGCGAATGTCCGGCTCGATCTTCGGCACGTCCTCTGGCGGGTTCGGCAGAGTGATCCCGAGGATGCGCTCGTTGATCCATTTGCCGCGAATGATCGGCGAAGTGTTCGCGCCGTCGGCTGTCACCTTCAGGATGCTCGCCTGAGTGAGAAATCCACCGCGGCGACTTTCCTTCGAGACGGGCACTTTGCGTAACTCATAGCCACGAATCTCGGGCAAATCATAAAGCGCGCTGAGCAGTTCGTTCGCATAGGTCCAATCGCTCTGGATCGACTCCAGCGCGCTGCGATCTTCGGCCAGTAAATCGTGAAAAAATCGCCTCGTCTCTTGCTCTGCCGAGGTCGTCATGAGCAACGGAATTTCTGCATACAGCACGCCGTCAGGAGTGGTCGCATTTAGATTTTTCAAATCGAGCCATTGATCGACGAACGAGCGTTCGAACCGCACGGCGCGGACATCATTCAACATCCGTTCGACTTGGATCATCCGACCCTCGCGCGTCGCGAGTTCGCCCTTCGCTGCGGCCGCGAGCAGCGCGGTATCCGGAGTCGAGTCCCAGAGGAAGTACGAGAGGCGGGTCGCTATGGCATGGCCGTCGAGCTCTCCCGGCTGTTCGTGGAGCAGGAAGAAATAGGGCGACGAAAGGATGGACTTGTAGGTATCGAGCATCGCGCGATGAAACGGCAAGCCGCTGTCGAGTGCCGCATGCGCCATCGCGACATATTCCGCCGCGACTTCCTCTGGCACCGGACGCCGAAACGCCTTCGGCATGAAACTTCGCAGCAGTCGCGCTGCATCATCCTTGGGTGACGCCGAGACCGGGAACGATGGCTCTGGCCGCCCCTTCACGGGCGGCACTCCGGTGATTTTCGATCGCGGTTGCGTCTCGAGATCGTCGAACAATTCGCGGTAACTCAGGCTCGGCCATTGATCGAGCGTGCCGTCCGGCTTCAGCGGTCCTTCAACTTTGAATCGAGTCAGCAGGAGCGCGCGCCCGGTCCATTGCTCACCGTTCTGCGCCATCCGGTTGACCTTCAGACCGCTCTCCAGCGTCGGGCCAAAAAGATGCACCTGCTGCCGCGCGTCGAGCTCGAGTTCAGTCGCGACGGTGCGCGGCTGATCGTCGACGGCATCAATCCAGATCGCGGTATCTGGGTTGTCGCTTGGCTTCGGAGCACGCACATCGTGGACGCCGACCGCAAGAGGCAAAGGCCGCCCGCCGTTGTTTCGTGCCTGCACGGTGACGGTCACGCGATAACGCCCGCTGCGCTGCGCCGGCAGGCTGTAAACCGAGCGATTGGGATACAAGAGGCGCGAGGTGAGCACCATCGTGTCGCCCTCCAATCGACCGCCCCAGACGGTGAATGACTTCTCGTCCCGACGAAAAAGTTCCGCGCCGTTCTCATCCATATCGAGCACCCCGCCGCGCTCGATCGCCATGTTGAGCGCTTTCTCGGCAGCCGCCTGATACGCCGCTAGATGCGCCGCCGAGAGCGTCAGTCCTTCGCCCACCTTGTCAAAGCCCGCTGTCACTGCGTCGTCGGGAAACAGCGAGCGTAAGTCCGTGTGAATGTGCAATAAGTCATTGACGGTCGACTCATATTCCGCCCGCGTCAGCCGCCGCACCGGCCCGCGTCCTTCCTTTGCCTGCCGAGTCAGCGACGCCGTGCGTAATTGCTTTCCTAACTCCGCGAGGAATGCTGCTCGATCTTCCGCCGATGGCTGCGTCTCCTGGGCCGGCGGCATCTCGCCACTTGATACGCGATCAAAAACCAATTCCCAGGATAGCGCGTTCTTTCTCGACGAAAGCGATAAATCGAGCTTCTCCAAATCCAGCCCCGCGCTGTGCGTTGAACTGTCGTGGCAGTCGAGACAATGCGACTTAACAAATTCCCGCACACCAGCCGCAACTGAAGTTGGGATGACAAGAACAAGCAACAGAAGAATAAAACGAGGCATCATGAGTAATAAGTATATTTTACAGTAATAAGTTGCTGCGAGCCTACAAACGCGGTGCATCGAAATCATCAAGATAACACACTGGCAATTGCGCGACACGTCGCGCCTCGCAAGTCTTGCACTCACGTCATCCCGGCTTCCCAAAGACGCGGGAGCATTGCCGGCTTAACCTCAAACGCCGCAGCTTCGATGGGCCAACGATAGCGAGGTCCGAGGTCTCTTTCAGAGCCAGCCGTATTGAGATGAGTTTGAAGTCTCGTATCCCCGGCGTAGCCGTTCACGGGGCGGGGACGAGCGAGGGCGGCGGCTTGTCGGCGGCAGGCGTTGGCGGATGGGTCCATCAAGTTGGTCGTGCATGTGGGGGGAGCAGCATGAAGACGATTGAAATCACAGTGACGCCGACCGGCGAGACTTCGATTCAGACGCGCGGTTTCGCGGGGAGTGGCTGTCGCGATGGCAGTGCTTGGCTTGAGCAAGCCTTAGGGCTACGTCAGACCGAAACGCTGACGGTGGAGTTTCATCAAGTTGCGGTGCAGCCTGTCGTGCAGGCTCAGACCGCGTGAGAGTTCGTCGCGCGGAAGTGTCATTAGTGCGACGGCCTCGCGGCGTTTAGGGGTAGCAATTCTTCCATCCGAGGAGCCAGTTATGTCGCTGACAGAAAAGCTGGCGGAGCAGGTGCGGGCGTGTTTCACGGGGTTGTGGATTGAGAGTCATGAGCACGAAGACGCGTTGCGAGACATCGCGGCGCTGCTCGTTCTGCCGAATCCTCAGCGACTGGTGCAGTCGGCAGAGACGCCGGGGCTCTATGGCCGCAACGTGACAACGGCAGAAGACTCGCGTCGGCAGGTCACTCGCAAGACGCTGCTGAATTAGGGCCACAGATCAAACACGGATGGAACCAAGCGCGGCAGTGCCGCAACCAAAATGTACGACGGACTTGTAGTCCGTCGCCGCCGTAGATCGACGGACTACAAGTCCGTCGTACAAGGGCCGCAAAATCTTCTCGTTCCAA
>CAZNMS010000596.1:0-4995 GCA_964573505.1 uncultured Planctomycetaceae bacterium
AAAGCACAAGCCCGCTGAGGCTCGGGATGGAATCCCAAGCTACTTGTTCGAACGAGGTCACGAAGGGAAGAACACCGCCTGAAGACGCGACGATAAGCATCCAAAGTAAGGCGCTCGATGTCGGAGTCTGAAATGATCGCTCCTATTCCGTAAATCGACTCGGCTGCAATTCCTTGAGTGGCCGCGTTGTGAGCGATCGCTGCTGCAGTTCCTCTGCTCTCGGCGATTGTCATTGCAATTACATGCAGACGAACGACGCAGCCGTCACTCAATGGGCGAGCGGCTCATCGCCCTGTGCAAGCACGACGGATTTGGCGTCGGTCGTCTCTCGTCGGAGACGGACTGCAAGTCCGTCGTATGCAGATATTCTGACCGGCGAATTCAACTTGCAGCCTCTTCATGCGCGGCGGTTATGAGTTTGCCTACACTCGGCACCTCTCCGGCGGAGATGCTTTCGAAGAAGCAGAGTTTGCAGCGCGACCTATAGCAATCGCGTTTTCGAACTGGCACTGAGATGCTCTGATCTCGGAGCAAAGCTGCGGGGGCCTGCATGCTGCATGAGTCGGCTTTGAGAAGGATGTCGAGAAATGGTTCACGCTGCTTTGACACGACTTGCATCGCGTCGCCGCTCGCGCGGTTTCACGCTGATCGAACTGCTTGTTGTCATCGCCATTATTGCGGTGCTCGTGGCGCTGCTTCTGCCCGCAGTGCAACAGGCTCGTGAAGCGGCTCGTCGGTCAACATGTAAGAACAATCTCAAGAACCTCGGACTGGCAATGGCCAATTACGAGGAGTTGCATCGCGTCTTGCCGTTCGGGTTCGACAGTCGCGGCACGTTTTGGAGCGCGATGATCTTGCCGCAGATCGATCAGTCACCGCTCTTCGACACGCTCATTTGGCAAGAGTCCGGACTCGGCGATTGGGACGCAGCGGGATCGCCGAACAGAGTCGCTGCCGGAACTCCGCTGCCGATCTTCAATTGTCCGAGTGCGGCGGTGCCGTCTCAGATCACGAACGACAGCATCCCGAACCGCACTGTGGCGAGCTATCGAGGCTGCTCCGGCTCGAACGTCTACTCGGATGATGCGAGCACGATTCCAGCAGGGACGCCAACAGGCGCGCGAGCACTCGAACAAATGGGGCTCAACGGATTGTTCTCGGGATGCAGCAGCGTCAAGCAGCGAGACATCACTGACGGTGCTTCAAACACCATTCTGATTGGTGAGAGCTACGTTGATCCGAACTTCCTGAAGGACAACCAAAGTATGGATTACTGGATCCTCGGAAGTCCTCAGGCTGATCCATGGGACGCGGGCGGCATCGGCGGGACGGAGCACAGTGAGGGACTCGGATCGACCGGCCCGCGCTTGAATTCGCGGCTCGATCTGTCGGTCAACGGAGTCTTGATGGAGATCGCCTTTGGAAGCTGGCATGTCGGCGGCGCGACGTTCGTCTTCGCTGATGGCCGCGTGACGTTTCTCAGCGAGAACATCGACCTCGCGACTTATCAGGCACTCGGCAGTCGCGACGGCGGCGAAGTGGTGAGCGACATCGAATAGCGCATGTCGCCGAGATCGAGCGACCGCTACTGCAAGCCTTCGAGCAGCTTCTTCTTCTGCTCCTTCTTCGTCTTCTCAGTCAGTTGCTCTTGCTGCTCGATGATGGCTTTGAGTTGCTCAAGCGCCTCTTGAAACGTCTCGAGCTTTCGCATCTCGCCGAGGATTCGTTCCATGTTGGCGATCAGCGAGCCGATCGCTTGCACGCTCGCGTCGATCGCAGCGGTTGGGTCATTGCCTTTGTTGTTTGAGAGCCGATAGAGCCCGAGTGCTTCGTCGACGAGCGGGTAGTCTTTCGCGTTGATCGCGTGCAGCGGCTTCACAATGCGGTCGTCGAGTCGCTCAAGCGTCTGCGGCGTATGCAGCCCGTTGTTGACGAGTTCTTCGCGGATATCGCGGAAGGCCATTTCGACTGACGCGTTCTCGTTCGCGTTCTTTCGGACCGCATGCAACGACTGCTCGGCACAAGCGATGATCGCGTTATTGAGTGCCGTCAGCTTCTGCTTTGTGTCGTCGTCGGTTGCTCCGCCGCTAACGAGCTTCGCGCGGTCGTCGACGCGAGCACGATGCCGAATCAAATCCCGCTGAGTCGCCCTGCTCTCTTCGATGATCTGCTCGAACCGCCGACGCAGATTCAGCTCGCGTTGATAGAGGACCGAGAGCAGCTCTTCGTTCGTGACGACTTTGAAGGTGTACCGCTCGCCGCGCGTGATGTGCGGGCCGTTGAGGTTGTCTTTGTCTTGAGCCGCGATGCTCACAACCAGCTTCTGACCGAGCGACAAATCGAGCGACACAACATCGAAGCGTTCGAAGTCTTCGTCGGTCTTATGTTGTAATTTGAATTCCCTCGGTACCGCTTTGCTCGCATCGGTCGGCAGTCCGACTTCGAGAACTCGACGAGTCCACTCCGGCGCGTCATTGATCTGAAACTCAAACCGGACATCCGCCAGTCCGTAGTCGTCGGAAACGCGGCCTAAGATCGGAATCGACGCTTTGCGCGTGATCGAGGTGCCGATGCCGCGCAGCTTCGTTTCGACAACCGGCGGCTGATCGACAACGCCGCTGATGAGCACTCGCGCGGGCTCGGGAGTCAGAATCTCGTCGGTGTCTTCGAGATAGATGCGAAGCTGAGTATCGGGCGGCACAACGAGCGTCCCTAGCTGCTCATTCAGACTCGCAAGCCGACTCTTCGCGGCATCGGTTTGCAGACTGCTCACAAGCAGCGGCACCGCCACTTGAGTGCGCGTTGAGCTAATCCAATTCGCAACGTTGATGTCGACGACGTCCGCTTTCTGCGTCTCATCATTCCGCTCGATGAGTTTCCCAGTCGTCCCGGAAGTGGTGACATCAAGCACCAGTTCGCGCGAGGCCATCTGAATGCGAACTTGCTTGAGCGGCTTATTGCTTTGCCCCTGCAAGATGAATTCGGTCTCGACCGGCAGAGAGACTTGAGTGCCGCGCACCGGAACGATCGTCCGCAGCGGCTGATTCGGCTTCGACTCGGGATTCGTGATGCCAGTGTAGTCGGGATAGAAGCTCGCGAGTTCGATGCGATCTAAGTGCGGCGCGTCGACGACATTCACGCGATAAGGCAGTCGGCTCACGAAGTCGCCGCCGTAGATCCAGAACTCGACGTCATCGAGCAATCCCGCAATCGCATGTCGAAACTGTCGCTCGCCCACTTTCGAGCAGAGCACCGTTCCGCCGCCGCGACCTTCAGCGAGTCGATACTTCAACTGCACGGTCTCGGGGACAAGCTTGCCTTCGGGGACTTCAATCATGAGCGCTAAGTCGGCGCCGCGCGGGTGCTTGTATTGACCGTCACGGAACTCGCGGACGAGATCACCCGGCTGAGCGATGACCTTCACATTTAGCTCGAACTGCCGCTGCCAATACTGGGCGTCGAGATCGAGGAAGCTGTCCTTCCATGTTGCCAATGCCGTTCCATTGACGATCGCCAGTCCGCCGATCGACGCGAAGAGCACGACCGCACCGACAAACGCACGACGCAGCGGTTGCGGATTGAAGACGTCATTGAGATCGAGTTGTGAGGCTTCACGCGCCACATCGTCGATCGTTCGCATCATCATCGCGCGACTGAGTTGCGAGTTGGCATCGGCCTTACCCGAAGCAAGCTCAACGGCCGTCACGAGTCGATCATCAAGCTGAGGAAAGCGTCGTTCGAGAACGAGCGCCAGTGCCTTCAAGCGGAACGAGCGAAAGAGCCGCAGCCCGATCCAACTCACAATCGCGAACGTGACGAGCGATAGCACGAGCACATCAAAGGTCGCTCGAAACCAAACGGGCAACTCAAGCCGACTGACCGCGAACCATGCGTGATCAAGTCCGAAGCTGACCCAAAATAGAGACGCAAACGCAGCGAGAGTGAGTGCGATGCCTTCCAACAAAACGTACTTGCGAATGCGTCCTCGCAATTGCTGAAGCAGCCTCTGCAAGTCCATTGGCAGATCGAAACGCGGAGAGTCATTCATGGCGATCGTCGCTTAGAAAGGCGGAGACAGTTATCTCCGGAACACCGGCAGCGAATCAGCAAAACAGCGGGTCGGAGCCTATCGGTGCTCGTAGTCGAATGCCATGTGCGCTATCTCGTGCGATTGAGGTAGTAACTCTTACCTGCGCCGTTCACTCGCAGAGACAGCGACAAGCTAAGCCGCCGCTTGAGTGACGTCGCTTTGCACGAGAGATGGCTGAGCGGTCTTCACTTCTGCTCGCAATGAATGAATCCCGAGCATGATGGCGCCGGTCACTAAGAAGACGTCGGCGAAGTTGAAGATCGGCCAATTGAAGTCGCCGAATGTGAAGAGCAAGAAGTCGCGGACTCCATAAACCTCAGCACCGTTGACCGGGTTCTTTAACTGGTGCATGCCCAGTCGGTCATAGAGGTTGCCGAGCGTGCCACTCATCACGAACGCCAGCGAGATCGTCAGCCACAAGCTTTGAGCCGCTTGATACTTGAAGAGCCAAACAATCACTCCGCCGACTGCCAGCACACTCAAGGCGGCGAACAAACTCGTGAAGCCTTGCCCGATTCCCCAGAGAGCGCCTTCATTGACGCTCGTGTAAAGCTGAAACGTCGACCAACCGCCGAGCAGCGGCTGCACCCAATTGCTTTTGCCGGGCCAGCCGAGCGATTGAAACACCGAATTCTTCGAACCGAGGTCCGTCCACAATCCCGCGATCGTGATCGCGAAGAACCAAACATACCGATTCGTCGGAAGTGGTGCGGTCATTGGGATTCCCTTCGGTGACGATGTTCGCCTTTCGCTCCGCGAAAGCGCGTCTTCAACGTGCTCAACTCGTCGGCGATCTGCCCGGCTACGTGCTGAGTCGAGCGGCACCCGCAACTCGAACATAGATCCCCATCGGGCAACGCCGTTAAGGATCTTGAAGTAGCCGAAATCGTCAGATTTCGGGGAGT
>CAZNMS010000597.1:0-4986 GCA_964573505.1 uncultured Planctomycetaceae bacterium
ACGTGAAGGGCGAGCGGTTAGTCGCGCTTAAGTTCTTGCCGCCCGAACTGCTGGGTAACACGGACGAGATCGCTCGCATCCGAGCGACGTTCAAACTGGTGGAGCAACTCGACCACCCGAGCATCTGCCGGGTGTTTGATTTGGACGAGCATCCCGAGTTTGGTTGGTATCAAGTGATGCGCTGGGTCGAGGGGCAAACACTCTCGGCCTATCGCCGAGACGAGTCAGACCAAATTCGCTCTTTGAGTGTGGTTGAAGTCGCCGAACTCTTGTTGCCAGCCGCTGAAGCGCTCGACTACGCCCACAATCGAAAGGTACTACATCGAGATATCAAACTGCCAAATATCATGCGAGGTGATGATGGCACGATCTCAATTGTTGACTTTGGGCTTGCTGCTGAAGTTCGAAGCAGCCTTTCGCGGGTTAGCAAGGGGGCAGTGGACCTTGTTGGCACTCAGCCATTCTTGGCCGGAGAATTATGGGAAGGCGGCTATGCGACACCCAAGTCGGACCAGTACGCGCTGGCGGTCTCGGCCTACGAACTTATCTCGGGGCGTTTCCCGTTCAACGCGGATAGTCCAGTGATCTTAATGCAGGCAGTGCTCAATAGGCCGATTCCAGCGATCGATGGCATTTCCGCCGCTGCGATGGCGGTGTTGCAACGCGGCCTCGCACGCCACGCACGTGACCGATACCCGACTTGCAGAGAAATGATAATGGCGCTCGGGCAATCTGACTGTCCGGATTTTGGCAAGGAAGATCCGGATTACCTACGAGCCCTCGCTCTCACATTTGGCTTAGGTCGAGCCCAAATTGATCTTGTAGAAGCGAGGCGTCTATTTCGCACAGCCGCAGAGAGAGGCCATGCGTTATCGCATTCATTTCTTCTCAGGGCTTGCCTATTAGGTCACGGGGGCCCTGTAGACTACATGCAATCGCTAGCATTTCCTCTGCAGGCAAGTACTGAGATTGTAGAACTCAGCATCAAGGGCGTCCCCATCGCCCTAGCTCAACTTGCTTTTCTTCAATGCGCCTACGGATCGGACGCCACTAAAGAATCCGATAGAATCAAGGCAATCGGATACCTTCGGAGTGCAGAAAGCCAAGGTCACTGGATGGCGCAGTTGAGTCTCGCAATGAAATACGAGGCGGGACACGGTGTCGTTCAGGACGACGCGGAGGCAATCCGACTCTATCGTAAGGCAGCTGACCAAGGCGTTGCGGTTGCGCAGTATGCCCTAGGACTTGGATATGAAATGGGGCGCGGCATTCCAATGGACATCCTTGAAGCGGCGCGTTGGTATCAAAAAGCAGCAGGTCAAAACCACGCAGCAGCGCAATTCAAACTTGGATACTTCTTCGCAACTGGCCGTGGAGTCGAGAAAGATCCGGTCAAAGCCTTTCGCTGGTATCGAAAGGCCGCAATTCAAGGTGAGGCATCCGCTCAATTCGCTCTCGGCGGAATGTACCGTTTCGGCTCGGGTGTCGCCCAAGAGCTCGCTGAGGCTGTTGGGTGGTATCAAAAAGCTGCAGACCAAGGCATGGCAGCCGCCCAGTATCATCTCGGCTACATGTATGCGTCTGGAGACGGAGTCGAAAAAGACTACCAAGAAGCCGTCCGTTGGTATCAAAACGCTGCAGTTCAGAATGACGCCAATGCTCAATTTGCACTCGGCGTATTGTACCAAAATGGCGATGGAGTTGAGCAAGACTACGTCGAAGCGGCGCGTTGGTATAGAAAGGCCGCCGATCAGGATGACGCGAGCGCGCAATTCAATCTGGGTCTGATGTATTTAAAAGGCGCTGGCGTCGAGGAAGACAACAAAGCAGCGGCGGCATGGATTCAAAAAGCAGCCGACCAGAATGACGCATCGGCTCAATATTACCTTGGCGTGATGTATGCCGAGGGAATCGGCGTGGATCGAGACATTAGCGAAGCTATTAAGTGGTACCACAAGGCTGCAGAGCAAGATCATGCATCAGCTCAATTCGCTCTTGCTTCGATCTACATAGAAGGAGATGTCGTAGAACGAGACGGTGTAGAAGCAATACGTTGGTTTCAGAAAGCCGCAGAACAGAACCACGCAGGAGCACAACTAAACTTAGGCGCAATGTATCTCAGAGGCGAACCTGTCGAAAAAGACTTGGCCGAAGCAGTCCGGTGGTATCAAAAAGCAGCCGAGCAGAGCGACGCGACAGCTCAATACCGTCTCGGAGTGATGTTTAATACGGGCCTCGGAGTCCTAGAAGATGTTTCCGATGCATTAGGGTGGTTCCGAAAATCCGCCAACCAAGGCAATGTCGAAGCTCAATTCAATCTCGGAGTGCTGTATGCTAACGGCCGAGGAGTGCCTCAAGATCTTCAAGAAGCAGTGCGCTGGTATCAACTAGCTGCGGAGCGCAATCACGTAGATGCCCAATTTGAACTGGCGAGTATGTATGCAAATGGGCGAGGTGTCACTCAGGATGACGCTGAAGCGCTACGGTGGGGGCAAAAGGCTGCTGATCTAAATCATCCAAGAGCACAATTCTTGGTTGGAGCTTCATATGCGGATGGCCGAGGCTACCCGAAAAACGACTGCGAAGCCGTGAAATGGTATCAGAAGGCGGCTGACCAAGATAATGCAGACGCTCAGTTCTGGCTCGGAATTATGCATGCCGAAGGACGAGGCGTGCCTCAAGACGAAGCGGAAGCTGTTCGATGGTTTCGAAAGGCGGCTGATCACAATAACGCGGAAGCTCAGTATCGCCTCGGATATATGCTTATAAATGGACTAGGTGTTGTACTCGACGAAGTCGAGGCCGTAGTGTGGTATCGCAAAGCTGCAGAACAAGATTACGCCGCCGCTCAATGCCAATTGGGAATTATGTATCTGCGAGGGCAGGGAGTAGAGCAAGATGAAGAAGAGGCCGTCCGATGGCTTCTGCGATCCGCAGATCAAAACTTCGCGACGGCTCAAACCATGCTTGGGGCATGCTTTAACGCGGGACGCAGTGTGACGAAAGACGTTGCGGCTGCAGTGGAGTGGTATCGGAAGGCTGCGATTCAGAATGACGCTGAGGGTGAGCATCTACTCGCTCTAATGTACTTGCACGGTCACGGAGTGGCTCAAGATGAGGAAGAAGCAGCACGGTGGCTAAAGAAGGCGGCTGAACAGAACCATGCGAATGCTCAATGCGAGCTTTCTGCGCTGTACTTAGTCGGTCGAGGAGTGCCGCAAGACGACGCAGAAGCGGCTCAATTGCTTCGACGTGCCGCCGAGCAGGATCACGCAAGGGCTCAAATGGGTCTCGGATGGTTGTACGACACAGGTCGTGGTGTGCCTCAAGATGATTTGCTTGCTGTTGAATGGTATCAAAAAGCTGCTGATAAAAATGATATGGCCGCTCAGGTCAATCTTGGCGAGATGTATCAATCGGGGCGAGGCGTCGCACAAAGTGACGAGGATGCCGTCTATTGGTATCAAAAGTCTGCCGATCAAGGTCTTGCGGAAGCCCAATTCAAACTTGGTATGGCATGCTTAAATGGTCAAGGGATCGCTCAAGACGAGTTTGCGGCAGCGGAATGGCTCCGAATGGCTGCCGAGCAGGACCATACGGAAGCTCAATGCAAGCTCGGAGTTTTATGCGTCAATGGTTGCGGGGTCCCTCAAGACGAGACCGAGGCTGCGAAATGGCTCAAAATGGCTGCAGAGCAAAACCACGCCGACGCCCAGTCGAAGCTCGGCGTCATGTACGCCAAAGGACGGGGCGTTCCCAAAGATGAAGCACAGGCAGTTCATTGGCTGCGGAAGGCGGCGGAACAGAACCTATCTGACGCTCAATACAAGCTCGGATTGATGTACGCCAAAGGAAGAGGCGTCCGTCCCGACGAGACTGAAGCCGTAGAGTGGTATCGAAAGGCTGCGACAAATGGTTCGGAGGACGCACGGCAAGAACTCAGTCTGCGAGGCATCTCATAATCGGCGATCTTCAGATTCCATGGATAAGTCGTGACTCAGTATTGCCAGTGCGGTGACGGCTACATTCATCGAATTCCAATTCAGCAGAGGGCTAGCTCATGAAATGCCATCGTTGTGGGACGGCGTTGCAGTATGTCGAACAGCGGTTTTGTACGGCGGATGGGTGCGATGCCAGCTTTCCTCCGAGGTTGGCTTTGGTCGTCAAACATCGGCGGCTGTTGACCGCTAACGAGACCGGGAGGTTGGCTTGCTGGGTGCAGCTCTTTGAGGACGGTAGCGAAAATTACTTCTCGCAACTGGAACTCGAAGTCAGCGCGCCGCGGTTGGGGCATCTGTCCGCACCCGGTTCGATGCTGGCGGCGGCGAGGCTCGGGCAGAGCGTGCCGGCGCAGGTCGAGGTGCAGCCGTTCGAAGAGGGTGACGCGCCGGTCGAGTTCTTTCTCGTCGTCAATGAGCATTGGGTGGCTCGGGGCACTCATCGTGTGCGAGTCGGTGAGGTGCAGGCTCCGGGACAAGTGGTTGTCAACCCGGTGTTTCACGGCGGGAACCTCGACGGCAATGCGGTGCGGCCTGGCGACAACTTCAAGTTCGAGATGAATGGTCTCAACCTGAATGTCGACAACCCCGAAGAAGAGCATGCCGTCCCGTTGGAACTGCATCCGGCACCGAGCCTGCCGCCTCGGCATTCGCTTGATTTGAACTTTTCCAACGGGCAGTTCGTCACGCTGGTCGCACCGACCGACGGACGAGTCACCATCGGACGCAGCAGCACGCAAGACATCAGGTTGAGGAATGGGCATCAAAAGGAGTCGGAAGAGATCAGTCGCCAACACGCTTGGCTCGAATTCACTGCAGCCGGAGCACTGTGGCATGAAGTGCCACCAAAGCCCGGCAAGCTGCGCAACGGCACGACTCTCAATGAGCAACCGCAACGACTCAACGACAACGAGACGATCCGGCTGTCGAACCACGATCTGCTGACGGTGGCAGGATTGGTGCAGGTCAACGTGAAGCTGGTCACCGA
>CAZNMS010000598.1:0-4972 GCA_964573505.1 uncultured Planctomycetaceae bacterium
GCCAACCAAACGCCGAAAGCACGTCGGAAACCGCAGCCATGCGCGGCAGGTTGAGACTCGGGCGGTCTCGTTCGTTCGATGATGTCGTCAGCATCCAACTTCGATGCGCCTGACCAAACGAAATCGAATTCCCGAGATCGCGCCGTCCGTCGATATCGAGACTGATCTCCTCAGTGCTAAACGGCTTGCCCGTCGCGATAAAGACAGAGTCGACAATCTGCTCGGCGTTCAAGCGACGCGGAGCCGGCGAGACGAACAACGGGCTCGTCTCCTTCAAGTCGATGTCGACCGCACGTTGATAAGCCTGCGACGTCATGATCAATCGCGCGATGTGCTTCACGTCATAGCCGCTGCGAACGAGTTCTCTGCCGAGCCAGCGCAAGAGTTCGGGATGAGACGCGCGACCTTTCTCCCAATCGTCTGCCGGTTCAACGATGCCGCGTCCCATGAACCGCCGCCAAACGCGATTCGCAATGACCTGCGCGAAGCGTTCGTTCTGAGGAGCAGTGATCAAAGCTGCGAGCCGATCGCGCAAATCGGCTTTGTCTTGAGCAAGCTCCGTCGCGGACTCGGGCGCAAAGCGCTCGAACGGCCAGCGCGGCGCGACCGACGTGCCCGTCTTCAGCGTCACACTGATCAACGGCTTGCGACCGCCGGCCGTCAGCTTCTCTGCCGACACGCTGCTCGATGCAGGCACTGTGATCGGTTGCTTGCCGAGCATTGCAGAGAGTTCAAACAGATCGCGCTGCGAGCTGACATGCGCCGGAGCGTCATGACAGCGAGCACACTTCATCTCCACTCCCAAAAACGCCGCGCTGACGATCGTGCCCTTCTGCGCCATCGGCACATCGTTCTGACTCGCGACAGCAAACCCCGCCGGTCCGCCGAATCGCTCGCTGCCGCGCATGCGAATGAGTTCCGTCACGAAGAGGTCCATCGGTTTGTTGTCGAGCAGCGACTCGTAGATCCACCAACGGAACGGCCCCGAGTTATTCAGCGTCGGATTGAGCATGTTGGGATTCTCGGCCAGCACGTCCTGCCAATAACCCATCCAGTGATCGGCCCAGCGCGGGTCTGCGAGCAGTCGGTCAATCAACGCCTCGCGCGACTCGGGCCGCGTCTTGATCTCATGCAGAGTCGGCACAACGCCGACGGTGTCGAGAAACGCGCGGCGCAAGAACGTGAGGTCGTCACTCAGCGGCAAGAGCTTCAGGCCGTCGACATTGAACTCGGGCCAATGGGCGCCTTCCTGAATCCACTTGCTAAGCAACGCGACTTGCTCGGCAGTGAGCGGATCGCCCTTCGGCGGCATGACGAGATCTTTGTCGGTCGTGCTGACTCGCTTCAGGAACTCGCTCTCGCCCGGCTTTCCGGGAGCGAGCACATGCAGCGCATCGGCTCGCGCATCGAGCTTCAGATCGCCTTTCGCTTTCCCGCCGCGATGACAGTCGTAGCACTTCGCTTCGAGCAGCGGCTGAATGTCTCGGAAGTAATCGACGGCTCCGGACTTCGACTCCGTGACCTGCGCCTTCACGCTCGCAAACTTCGTGAGCAAGAACCGGTCGATCGGATGCGTCGCAATCTCGCTGCTCGGCAACGGCTCATCCTTCGTGCTCGCAAGCCACTCACTCGCGGCTTTGCGCCGTTGCTGCCAGTAGTCGCTTTGAGCAGCCCGCAACTCCGCGCGACGCCCGGCATTCATCGCTGCGAGTCGTGCTCGTTCCTGCTTCTCGAACGTCGGCCACTCGGCATCGTTGTAAGGCAGCGGCTTCTCTCCGGGACTGAGCAACTCCCACTGCGTCGAACCCTCGCGGCTCCATGCAATAATAAATTCACCCGTCTCCGGACGACGACGCGCCTTCCCGCTGATCACTCCGCCCACAAACTGCTCGACGATTAAGAAGTGCTCGGCGCCTTTGCTCTCAAACTCGCACCAACTTTCTTGAGTACCCGGCGGAGCAAAGCGGAAATCGGGACCGAGATTGAGATAGTCATCTTGCTCGGAAACATGCCCGTGCCCGCCGGCATCGCCCTTCGGAAAGTTGATCCGCAGCACCGGCTTGCCGTCGACATGCAGATGAGCTGCACCGCGACTCCGCAACAGCAGCCGATGTTTGCCCGGCGGAAGCGCGACCTTCGCTGCTGCTCGCAGCAGATACGGATTCGCGCGATCGCCGCGAACTCCCGTGTCGACGTACTTATGCGGCACTTCGACGATGCCGAACGCATCGAGGTTGTAGGACTCAGTCGCCTGCAGCGGCTCATCGGGCCATGCGTTCTTTTCTCCGAGTCCCTCTTCGCAAATTTGCACGAGCACTTTGCCCGGTACGAGATCTTGCGGACGAACAGCCGGAGCCGCCGGCGGCGGAGCGACAAACTGAAACCGCGCGGTGAGTAATTCTTGTGACACCGACTCGCGATAGATCGCAACATCATCGAGAGCACCGCTGAATGAGTTCCCCGCTCCGCCCCCGTTACCCGTGCCGATCATGAGATCGTCGTCATCTTGCACCGGAGCACGATCCGTCTTGCCGCCGAGATCCCAAACGCCTTTGACCTCTTTGCCGTCGACAAAGCCTTTGATCGAATCGGCTTGCCCGAAGGTGAATGTCACCGCGACATGATGCCATCCGGACCTCATCGCCCCCTTTGCCGCCGAGAATCCCGAGCTCGCAGTCCAGCGGTGATAATGCTTGTTCGAGTCGTACTTCTCACCGTCTTTCAACTGACTGCGAAACAAGAACGACGGCCGCGCCTCGCCGCCTTCGCCCTTCAGTCGGAGCGCGTAGTTTTGATTCTCGACTTCGAACTTCGCGGTGCGATTCCGGCCTTTGCCAATGAGATAGCGATACTCGCCGTCCTTCAGTTCGCTGACTCGCGCCCATGCTTCGAGCGTGATGCTGTCACCGAGTCCAAACTTCAGATTGACGCCCTTTGCGTCCGCCTCTTTCAGCACGATCGCCGAACCCGCTTGCTCAAACGCAGCCGCGCGATTGTCCGCTTTGAAGCTCGGGAAGACCGGCGGTCGCGGACCGTCGATCAAACTGCTTTTCCCCCCGGCCCATTGACCCAGTTCCTCTTTCTGGAACGACCACTTCAATAACGGCTTCGGGCCTCGCTCAGCCGCATCGCCGGAGTCATTCGAGTCATTGCCTGCTTGCGGACTGGCGGCCAAAGCGACGTTCATCAAGACCGCGACAACAACGAACCAGCGCGTAAGAAGCATGCGGCAACCTTCAACAAGAACTGCGATAGCGATGAGGGAGCAGCACCTTATGCCGCGCAACCGCAGCCCTCAATTCGACGCAAGCGAGTCAAGGAGCCTCTCGCCTAAAGCAGGCTTCGCCCGCAACCCAGAGGATGTACGACGGACTTATAGTCCGTCGATCTGCGGCGGCGACGGACTGCAAGTCCGTCGTACAAAGATGCGCACGGTGCGCTCAAGTTACGAAGGAAGAAACTACGTAGCTCAGTGGCTCTGCGACTGAGACGTCCGCCCGACCGTCACAATCACCGTCTTATCAGCCGCAGCGTGAGTGGTGATGTCGATCTGCAAGAACTTCCGCAGCAGATCAATATGAGTCAGCGAGTGATCGCTTAGCGGTCCCGTTCGGAACGCCCCGCCGCCCGTGCCGAAGTGAGCGGCTAGTCCGAGCGGCAGCAGCAGTTGATCGGCAAGATGCTCACCGACCGGAGCGTCCGACTTCAGATACGTCGCAACTTCAGCTGCCACTTCGTCGGCGACTTGCTCCGCCCGTTTGCCGCGTTCTCCGTAGGCCGTGAAGACTTCAGTGACGTGCTCGAATTGCAATTCAACGAACACAAGATTGGCCGGCGATGCCGCGTTGCCCCAGTTCTCAGTCGAGCCGCACTCGGACGGCCAATCGAGCGTTTTCAAGATGCGCTGACATTCGCGTTCAGCAATCGGCTGAGGCAATCGCGCAACGACGGCGCGGACTCGGCGCGACTTCAACGCTCCGCGTTCCAACAACTGCAACTCACCGAGCGACGACGACGGTGTTATCGAAACTACACACTGACCGCCCCCTGCGGGAAAGAAGCCGGGGCGATTCAACTTCAAGTCGATCTTCGCCCCCATTCGCTCCACAAGCGGCGCGTAAGCTCGCTGCACGAAGTCAAACGGCGGAGCAAGCGGATTATGAGTCCCGCCGACGAGCACAACTTGCGACGGCTCTTTCGCCATCAGTAGCGGCAGCAGCACCGTTTGCAGGACCAGCATCGTGCTCCCTGCTGTGCGAATCCGAAACTCGTAGTCACCGGCCGCAGGCGCCTTGCGCGGGACGAACGTCAGCCGCGAGGAACCGAGCTTCGCACCATTGAGCTCTGCGTCCCCGATCTCGGCTGCGGCCATCACCGCCGTCAGATGCTGCCTCATCAACCCCGGCTTCGAACGCCGCGCCCGGATGTTGTCGAGCCGCACCGCTTGCCCGGTGATCAGCGACAGCGCCAAAGACGACCGCACAATCTGCCCGCCGCCCTCACCGTCCGCTCCATCAATCAACAACATGCTGCCCGCCTCATGAAATGCAGAACCTCAGTCGCGCGTCCTTCAAGCCCGAAGCGGCGTCGAAGCGATATGTAACTCTTACGACAAGCGCCAAAATCGCAGCAAGACAACGCCGCCAAGAAGGGCATCAGATCCCGCATCGGCTTTGTGGTTCGCGCAACAATCAGATCCGGCGAAGCAAGCAGCGCGTCCCCTATGCCGGCCAGCATTGAGTCCCGCCGTCGACGCGCAGCACTTGCCCCGTCACGAATTGACCGAGCGGCCCTGCAAAGAATTCGACAACGCGAGCCACTTCATCGACGAGCGCGACTCGTTCGAGAGTGCCGTCGTTCACGAGTCGATTCGGATCAACATGCCGCGTGCCGAGATACCGCCCGGTGCGCGTATCTCCGGGAGCGATGCTATTCACGGTGATGTTGTAAGGCCGCATCTGCACGGCGAGGC
>CAZNMS010000599.1:0-4952 GCA_964573505.1 uncultured Planctomycetaceae bacterium
ATGGGGCGAAGCGGGAACCTTTTGTGTCCTTTGGCTCCGCGAAATGAAGCTTTTGCGGGAGCAAAAGCCGACTATGTAACGCGTCCTACAATCCGCAAGCCGACGACAAATCGCAACGAGTCGTACGAAGCACGATCAGAAGTCTCTCGACTTCTGCTACTCCAAACTCAAGTCTTAAAGATGCAATAACGCGGCAGCATGATCGTGCTGCTTCGGTCACTGTCTTTAGCCCGGCAACTCCGGCGCGTGCTCGCATTGAGCGACTCAAATTGCCTCAGATGAATTCCGCGCGACCGTCCAAATAGCGGCAACTCTTTCGATCGTTCTGCCGTCTCATCCGGCAACGAGTCCTCAATGTTGCGATCATTCGAAAGAGAGCTGCGTCATGCCGAGCTATGGTCCCGTCGTCAGCAGATTCCTCAGCCGTCAGATTGGCGGGGATGCTGAAGTCAGTTGCCTCTCGCTGCGTTCGCTGCCGTTTGACACAGAGCCCGCTGAACGAATCCCAAAACGCCGGTTGACAAAGTCGACTGCGGGTTGCGAAATGCCCGCATGGCCCGGCGGCCCGTGCCCGAAATGCGGTGAGGAGATGCCTCAAAATTCGGTGCAGTGTCAAAGCTGCCGGTGCTTGCTCAAGGCGACGACTTCAGATCGCGCGAAGAGCGTTCTCGAGTACTTAAAATTGCAGGAGATCAGCAACGTGGTTGAAGCACCAGTCGCTGGGTATCACGTCCAATGTCCGCATTGCGAAGAGGAACTGCGGATCAATCGGAAGTACGTCGGCATGGCGGTCGCGTGTAAGCATTGCAGCGGCCAGTTTCAGCTCGACGTGACCAGTTCGCGGATTCGGACAAAGGCGTTCTATGTCGGTTGTCCGCACTGCGACAAAGAGCTGCGCGTCGCTCCGAAGTACATCGGGCAGAACGTTGCCTGCAAGTTCTGCGGGGGGCACGTGAAGATCGTTCCGGCGAAGCAAGCAGTCGCTCCGGCAGCACCCGCAGCAAAAGCAAAGATCGAGCGTTCGCCGGCTGCCGAGAAAGTCGTGCGTCGCCGCTAACTCCGTCCGCGAATCGCTCTGCGACTCGCTGCTTCAGAGTTTCAACAGTCGGAGACGCAATCAGAATCGAGCAACGAACGATCGTGCGCGGCAGTTGCTGGGCGACAGCAAGATCGAAGATGCCCTGAAACTCGTAACGCGCTGGCTAAGGTACGAGCATTGTGGCGCTCTCCCGCGAGTTCTCATTGCGGTGCATCGAGCGTTTAGAAGCTGCCCCGTGCTCAGAGGCTAAGTGACCGGCGCGTCGTTGCTTTGAATTGCATGACGCTGACGGTCAGTGCCTCTCCTGATGAGAGTCGTCTGCAATGTTGTCAGTGGCCCGCATTCATCTTCCGCTGCGTCACCGCCTCGCAGTTGTGTTGGTACTGGTGGCGCTGTTCGGCGTCGCGCGGCTCGTTCGACAACAGCAGCAACTTCCCGGACCAGTCGCAGTCGCAAGCGACGATGCAGCTCCGGTCGAGGTCTCAGAACAGACGACGCAGGAAGAGGCTCAGCCCGAAACCGATTCGCGCGAGCAGCAGATTCTCGGAGTCTGGCAGCAAGAGAAGTTCGGTCGCCGCACGTTGACGATCTTGCCCGACGGCAAAGCCAGAATGCTCATCGAACCGGCCGGCGCGTGGAGTTTGGCGTTCGGAAAGCAGATCGAAGCGGAGATGTTTTGGAAGCTCGAAGATGACCGCATCATCTACGGCATGACGAGCGGTACTCCGGCCAACAAATACGAGATCGCAGTCAAAGCATGGGGCGATCATTGGAACGAGCAGCTCACCGAACTCAGTGCTGAGCGATTGGTCGTCACAGCCGATGACGGAGCGGTCTCTATTTGGCAGCGAGTTCCGGCCGCTACGGAATGAGGACGCCGAAGTTCGTGCGTCCGACAAACCCAACTATTCGCCCATTGAGCTCCTAACTACAGTCCGCCGCACTTTCGAAACGGACTTTGAGGAGCCTCTTTCATGCATGTGTTGTTCGTTCATAAAAACTTCCCCGCTCAGTTCGGCCATATCGCTAGTTACCTCATTAAGAAGCACCGCTTTCGCTGCTCCTTCGTGTCGGAACTGCCGCCAGCAATCGTCGATGGCATCGAACGCATTCAATACAAGACGCGCGGCGGAGCGACGAAGGACACTCACTATTGCAGCCGCACCTTCGAGAATTGTGTGTGGCACACTTACGGCGTCTATGAGGCGATGAAGAATCGCCCGGACATCAAGCCGGATCTGATCGTCGGACATAGCGGCTTCGGATCGACGATGTGGCTCGCCGATCTCTACGACTGCCCGATTATCAATTACTTCGAGTATTACTACCGCAGCAAAGGGTCGGACCTCGATTTCCGCCCGGACTTCCCGGTCAAAGAGCTTGATGTGCTTCGCTCGCGCACACGCAACGCGATGATCTTGCTCGACGCACAAACTTGCACGCGGGGCTATTGCCCGACCGGCTATCAACGCAGCCTCTTCCCCGCCGAGTATCAGCCGAAACTCGAAACGATCTTCGACGGCATCGACACCAATATTTGGTATCGGCGGCAGGTTCCGCGACAGGTGCAAGGTCGAGTCGTCCCGCCTGAGACAAAGATCGTCACTTACATCTCGCGCGGCTTCGAATCGATGCGCGGCTTCGACATCTTTATGAAGGTAGCAAAGAAGATCTGCGACGCGCGCAAGGATGTCATCTTCGTTTGCATTGGGTCCGATCGCGTCTGCTATGGCGGCGACTTGAACCGAATCGAGGAGAACTCATACCGCGACTATGTCCTTAAGCAGGACAACTACGACCTCTCTCGCTTCATCTTCACGGGTCGCGTCGAACCGAATGAACTCGCCGATCTCATCAGCATCGGCGACATGCACATTTACCTGACGGTGCCGTTTGTTTTGAGTTGGTCGATGATGAACTCATTGGCCTGCGGAGCGACGGTATTGGGTTCTGCGACCGCGCCGGTGCAAGAGATGATTAAGCACGGCGAGAACGGTTTGATGGCCGACTTCTTCGATGTCGACGGCCTCGCTGAGATCGGCCTCGAAGTCCTGAAGGATCCCGAGAAGTACCGACATCTCGGTCAGGCGGGCATGAAGATGATTCAAGAGAAATACAGTCTCGATGTCTGCTTGCCTCGGATGCTCGATCTGTATCAACGAGCAATCGCGGCAAAGTAGGCGCGGCATCTGAACGACGCTGCGAGCACACCAAATCGAAACGCGTGCGACGTTGTCGAAAAATGGATCAACCGCAACCACTGGCCTGCGAAGTCTCAAGAGGCTTCGCAGGCCAATATCATTTAAGACACAGTCCGGAAAACGGCATATCCGCCACTTGCCGGGCGCGACAGTCAATCATCGAATTACTCATAGTTGAACTGCAACATCCGATCTGCGAAAGCCGAAGCTTTGTTGTAGGCATCTCCGAACGGCCATGTGTGCGAGTTTAACTCGACCGTCTCGACAATAATCCCGTGCACCTTTGCTTTAGCGACCAATTCTCGCGTCCGTTCTCGAATCAATTCAACATGATCCGCGAAGACAAAGAACGGTGAAATATTCTTCGCCGGTTCGTCGTCCCACGGAAGCATTTTGCTACTCCGCATTTCATTATTGGCGACTCCGGCACCGAGAATTGCGCAGGCAATTTCGGTCGAGAGATTGCTGAACGGCGAGCGAATGGTCTTTTCCTCTTCGCTCAACCCGAGCCTTTTGAAGTCGACCTTCTCATACAAGAATCTCGGCGTCCCTCGCAGTTTATTGACGAGCATGCCGGGCACCTCGCTGCCTTTGCTATGCCCGAAGCAGCAGATCTTCTGCGGATCGAGGTGATACCGCCTCGCATTGCCCTTCAGATGCCGGATGAAGCAGGCGGCGAATTGATCTCCGTAGTAGCCGTAGCCCTTTGGGTATCCGCCGACGGGATCGTTGAAGTATTGCTGATGGACGACCGCCATATTTTTCAACGCAAACGACTGGACGAGATGCCGATTCTCTAGCGGGTAATACGTCTCTCGGCCTTTCTCGTCGGAAGCGTAATTCGTCAGAACCGGAACCGAGGGGCCATAGACCGGGTAGATGATGTCGTAGCTATTCGTCTTATTGGCATCGGCCTCATTGAACGGCTTATCAAACTGTCGAGCGATCGCCTGCCGGAACGCTGCCGGGATATCGCCATATCGAAACCAAACAACGTCGCGCTCAACTGTGAAACCCGGCATCAGTGTGAAATAGTCATTAGCAAACGTCTCAGTCTTGCTCGTCAACGGCGGCACACGCGGCGGTTGAGACGGGCGTTGCACAATTCCGTCCGCCGCTTCGCGCGCGTCAGCAGTGAGTTGCACGACGTATTTCTCAAGTTCCACTCCCGCCAATTTCTTCTCGCGGAAGTCGGCAACAATCACCGTGAATTTCCGGCAGATCAGATCCTGCAAGATCGCGGCATGCTGCTTCGGAGTGAGCACTAACTGCTTGCGGCCAGTGTTAATTGCGTAAATGGCAACATTCGATTTTGGTCCTTTGTCGAAATACACATCGAACTTCACTCCGTTCTTCACCGCAGCGAGGTGCCCGTCGCTGACGATTTCGATCGGCGGTATCAACTCGTGTGAGAAACTGACTTCGTCCGGTATGGCTCCCTGCGCCGGCGACTTTGCAAGAGTATCATCACCGCTCGCTGACGGGTGCAGTGTCAGCAGCAAAAGGAACCCGGCAGCGAGCACTTTGGCTGCGAAGTTCGTTCGGCGGCAGTTGACGGCGCTCTCCATAATCAGAATTCTCTTTGGTACTTCGGACTGGTTCGCAAAGCAGTAGCATAGCCTTCTTGGCCGTGCTCAGCGGCAAGGTAGGATGAGATAAGCGATCGCACGCCATCGGTGGGCCGGCTCATTCGAGAACAGTTCCTCACCGGG
>CAZNMS010000600.1:0-4951 GCA_964573505.1 uncultured Planctomycetaceae bacterium
TCCAAAAGATGCCCCTTCGGGGCGAAAGACAATGAGTTCCCGAAGAGTTGCTCGGTTCGCTGCCGCAATCCTGTGTGAGTTGGGAACGCAGATTGAGTTCTGTGTTCTGCATCCGTGTGAGACACATCCGTATGCGCAGCTGAATTGCCCAAAGACTTCGCACACGGATATTTCCCACACGGATAAGACGCGCCGTAACAACTCTGTCCTTAGTTCTGGCGTCATCGATTCGATGCGTTCCCGAAGAGTTGCTCGGTTCAGCTCGCGATGCCGTTTGAGTTCGGAGTTTGGTCTGAGTCGATCAGCCTTTCCGCACCGCGTTCTGACGGCGGTTTCTTTCCTTGTTTGAGAACCGCATCCCGCTGAGGCTCGGGATGGAATCCCAAGCTACTTCTCGAAGAGCGTCCCGGCAGCGGTTCGCGTCCAGCAAACTCGGGCAACACAAACCGCCGAGGCAGGAGCTTGCGACAATTCTGAAACCTCGATCGTCAGCTTCAGCGCACGTCAAACGGCGGCTCTTCGAAGAAGCCGATCTCGCGAAACGTGAAGCGAGTCCGCCCGAGCGAGTCTTGCTCCATGTGGCGTGTTGCGAGCGGCAGTCCGTCCTTCACCGCTTTGTAAGTCCCGAAGTCAATGTCACCGTATGAGTACATGATGATGACGAGACTCTTTGGGTCAGAGAGCGACTTGTAGCGCTGAAACAAAGTCTCCTCGAAAGCAGCAGCGGACTCAGCACGGAACCGCACTTGAGTCTTGTCGGTCGCAAGCACGATCACGCCGTTCTCCAGCACGTGCAGGTGCCACAAGTCGCAGCGTTTCTTCATCTCATTGAAGGTCATCAAGTGACGCATCGCTGCGTCCGGCTTCTGAGTCGCGAGCTTTTGCAGCTCCTGCCGCAACTGGTCGACCTGCTCCTTCACGGGACGCGTCCCATCAGGCAGCGTCGTGCTCAGCAACTTTTTGATCTTCTCTTCCGGCTGAGAAAAGACGTCCGGCAGCGTGCTCACCAATGTGTCGCGTTCCTCGCGCACGCGTTCGAGATCTCGCTCGACTCCCGTCAGCGCTTCGCGAGCTTCGCTTAACTCAGTCGCTCGCTTTTCGAGATTGGATGCAAGGAAGTCGTGCTCGTTGCGCACGGTGCGTAATTCTTGTTCCACTGCGGCGACGCGCTGCTCGGCAGACTTCTGCTGTTCGACAACGTGCTCGTCGATTTCGAGGTACTGCATGAAGACCAGAATGAGCATCAGGTCGAGCAGCGCCGTCAGTTGAACGGTGATGCGACGATGACTCATGACCGCCCCTCCGAATGGCCGAGCAATTCGCGTTTCACGCGCGCCACCGTCTCGCGGACATGTGCTCGATTCTCGGCCAATCGTTGAAAGCCGGGCTCAAGCAAACTGTTGAGAAACATCAGCACGACGGTCGCCATCAAGCCGGCGACGGTGCCCCAAATGGCGTCGCCCAGTCGAGTCACGAGCACGCTGACCGCTGACGTTCCGGCGGAGGCTGCGAGGTCTCGTGCAGCCAGTCCAACACCGAGCGCTAAGCACGTGCCCAAAATGCCGAGCAGCGGGTATGCCTCGATCATCGTGCGGCAGATGTTGAACGCCGTATCGAAGAGCATCGAACTGAAGTACCGCCGCTTCTCATCAAGGATCGGAATGCGCTGCCGCAACATCTCTCGATCAGCGGATGTCGGAGGGCCATCAAGCACGTCTCGCACATCAGCCAAGAAGGCATCGACTTGCTCAGAGATATGAGCGGTCGATTCGAGAACGCTCTGATTCTTCAGCCCGCGCGTGTAAGCCTCGAGTGTCGACTTCAGCAGCCGGCCATGAGTCCTCGCCCAAATCACGAGAATGAAAAACGCCAACAAGTGCAGCACGAACAGGCACAGAATGACGGGCGTCGTCATGTCCGACACTGGACTGAGCAACGCAACGAGCAATTTCTTATCGACAAAGTTAGGCATAGCAGCGGGGTCTCGATCAGAGGACGAGAGCAAGTTTGAAGAACGTCTCTGATCTTGATGCCTGCTCGAAACCGCGGCCAGACCGATCATCGCTTCGCATGGCCACCTGAGTCCGATGACCGTGAGTTGTGCGTCGCGTTTCGCGTGAGAAGGTGTTGGAGACCTATGGACTGAAATTCGAATTACATGGGCACATCCGCAGTTCGGCCTTGCCATCCGAAGGCAGTGGCCGTTTCAAGAAAGCCAGATGCCTGCGGATGGCAAGGCCGAACTGCGGATGTCAGAGGCCGCCGATGTTGCGTTTGGTCTCTGAATCAAAACTCTCAGTCATTCGCGCTGATCTTCAAGTTGCCGTAATGCGGTACATCGTTGGAGTCGCGGTCGCTCGATACTTTGAGCCTCTTCGGTAGACCCGAAGCCCTTGAATGTCCGCTTCCAAAACTATTCCAAGGGCCTCAAACAACCGGATTAGGCTCAGCCACTGGATGCCAGAAGCAATAGCCCTGTCAGATTGTTGACAGCATGCGCGGTGATCGGGGCCACAAGAGTTCCTGTTCTCCGGTAGACTCCTGCGAGGATGCAGCCAAACACGATGATTCCGGGGATGTGCCACGGGTCAGAAAAGTGAGCCACTCCAAACAAGCGCGAACTCACGATGATGCCCATTCGGCAACGGCCCGCTGATTGAAATTTCCCAAAGAGATAGCCTCGAAAGAAGATCTCTTCCGAGACCGGTGCTCCGATCGCACCGAAAACGATCAGGACGTAAACAGCCGCAGTTGGCAGCTCCTGGATGTTATCCCAAATCGACGGTGGTGATTTGCCCAAAATCCCTCGCAGAATCTGCCCATACGCTGCTCCAACAGCCAACAGCAACACACCGCACAGCAGCCCCGCTCCAATCGCTTTTAGATTGCCCACGAAGACCGAGTGCTGGGATAGGGAGTGATTCCGCAACGCTCGCATGCCCCACCAGCCTGCCATCGCAAACACCAGTTGCAGCGAGCCGAACGATGTCGCCAAAAACACGGGACTCGCGAAAAGCTCAGCCAGCGTTGTCAGAACTCCGATTCTGGCACCTCTCATACCGCGAAAGTCGTAGCCGAGGGATCGCAGTTCCTGCACCACCGCAAGCGAGTCCGGCTGTTGGTTAAGCCCGCGATACTCCGAGCGAACCCACAGCTCATCACCCCGTCGCTCCGTTTCAAAACTTAGGACGTGAGGCTGGGACGATCCCCAGCGTGTAATCGCGAAATCGTCCGGCGGACCATCGGCAATTAAGTAATGCGTCTCACAGTAGCCGCGAACATCCATCCAAAGGCTAAGACCACCACCCAAAACTGACCCAACTGCGACCGCCACGACAAACGTCAGGTATGACTCGACCAGCAGTCGCCGCAAAGATTTTGGCAATTCTGGGCCATGCGACTCGGCTTCAGCAGACTGAGACATGTGGTCCTTTTTCGAAGCAATATTGAGACGCGCACAGCCAGCGAGGATCAAGATCAGACGCACTGTCACTTCTACTCGGCGACTCGATCACTCGTTTCAGTGACTCACGAGACGGCCCGATAAACGAGCAAGATTCGTCTGTCGGCAGGCGAATCATGGTCCGATCGAAACCAACATTGCCTCGTGTCAACGGCTCCGCGACCAGCAATCGACCGCGGAGCCGCTAACAACTCTCTCAACATCTTGCTCAGTCGTTCGCGCTGATCTTCACGTTGCCCCATTGCGAGCTGCCCAGTTTCGAACCGGTCGCGTTCGTCAGGGACAGGTAGAACATCTCATCGTTCTCTTTGAAGAGGTCGTCGATGATCTGCACCTGAATCTGCTTCGTCGCTTCTCCGTCGGCGAAGGTCACCGTCCTATTCGCAGGCAGCACAAAGTCCTGACCGGCGGTTGCACTGCCGCCGCTGATGTTGAGATCGACCGTTGCACTTCCCGACGTGCTGCCTTTGCGGACGAGCGTGATCGTCACGTAACCCGCGCTCTCGTTGACGGTGTAATTGGAAGTACCGAACTCGATCGCGCTGTCATCTTCGACGATCGTCACGCAAGCGGCGGCGATCGTGCCGAGCGTCGCTCCGCCGGCCGGGTTGCGGAGTTGCACGGTGAAGTATTCGGACTTCTCGACGCTCGTGTCGTTCGTGATTGGGACAGAGAACGTCTTCGAAGTCTCGCCCGGAGCGAACGTCAGCGTGCCGCTCTTTGACGAGTAGTCGCTGCCCGCCCATGCGGTTTGATTGCTCGGCATGCCGTAAGCACCGTCGAGCGTTCGGTACTGCACCGTCACGGTGCCGTCGCTGCCGCCGACTCGATTCACGGTGACGATCAAACTGCCGCCGTTCTCGGCAACCGAGAGGCTCGCGGCAGACAGTTCGAACTTGCCCGGCGAGGCCGCGACGTCGTCGTTGAGGATATTGGTCCATGCCGACCAACTTCCCTGAGTCGCACCGACAACGTTCGACATGTTGACCGAGAACGATTCGGTCGGCTCAACCAACGAGTCGTTGCTGATCGGAATGTTGACGATCTTTGAAGACTCGCCGGGCGCGAAGTTCAACGTCACATCAACCGGAGTGAAGTCGACGTTGCCGAGAGCACTCGACTCGGACGTATTGATGCGGACGGAAGCAGGCGTCGTCAGCGAGCCTTGTCGCACGACAGTCACCGGCACCGAGCCCGCGTTCTCCATGACAGAATAATTCCATCCGCCATTCGGGTACTGGAACGAGATCGTCGACTCGTTGTCCTGAATCGTGACGAACGTCGTGCTGACCGCTCCGATCGTTGCGTCGTTCGACGGACTATGGAGCTGGATGGAGAAGACTTCATTGATCTCGGTGCTCGTGTCGTCGGTGATCGGAATGCTGATTGTCTTTGACATCTCGCCCGGAGCGAACGTCAGCAACTCGGGCAAGAAGGCGTAGTCGCTTCCCGCCCAAGCACTCGCGGTCGTCCAACCGTTGCCCGCGC
>CAZNMS010000601.1:0-4917 GCA_964573505.1 uncultured Planctomycetaceae bacterium
CTGCGCCGCGCAAAAGAGTCAGCCTCGGAGAGGCTGACCTACGGGTCTGAGGCAGAGCCTCGCTAGGTTTTGTTCCCGCCCATTCCTCTGTCGTGCCGATGGACGCAATGAATTGGCAGGGGAATTGAGGCAGAGGAATGTCGCGCGTCTTGCTCGTCGGTTGACGGAGTTCGCTCGTCTGTAGGATGGCCGCCCTCGGTCGTCGGCATTCTTGAAGACGAACAAGAAGACGCACGGACGTGGGCGTCCATGCTACTTATGGGCGGCTTCGATAGGGTTCGTCGACTTCGACCCCGACTCGTTTTCGTAGAGGAGCCAAAACGATGAGACGTGCTGCTGCGTTCTTGACGCTCGGAGCCATTGCTGGTGCTGTTGCTTTGCAAGCGTCGCTCAATGCCGACCGTGATGTTGTGGAGGTCGCTCAACTCGATGCGACCAATTGGGAACAGCTTGCTCCGAGCGGCAAGGAAGTCGATGCGATCTACGGCGACTTCGTGCTGCGGAATCGGCATCTCGTGGCGGTCGTCGCGAAGCCCGTCGACGGACGAAATGCAAACCTCACCGTGCGAGAAGTCGGCGGCTGTTTGCTCGATCTCACTCGAAGAGATGCTCAGAGCGATCAGCTCAGCGCGTTCTATCCCGGCGGAGTGAAGGCTTATCCGTATCGCACCGGCGAGATCGTTGCTCCTTCTGCGACCTCTCAGAATGGCGGCATCAAGATTCGTTCGAAGGGCGATGAGACTCGACCGCAAGTTGAAGTCACTTATGAGCTCGCTCCGAACGAGCCTTATCTCCGCATCACGAGCACATACACGAACGTGGCGGCGAAGGAGATGACGATTCAGCCGGAAGATTCCGTGCGAGCTGATGGGCAGAAAGAAGATCTCGTCAAAGCTCCAGAAGGCACCGGTGATTGGTTTTGGTTTCACGATCAGTTCTGGGAGCAAGCCTATGCGTTCGAGGCTCCCGGCTTTGAAGTCGCCATCAACAGCACTTCGCGAGAGTCGACTCTGCGCTATCAGACGCCCGGCAGCGGCAAACGCAAAGTCGATCTCAAACCCGGCGAGTCGTTCTCGTTCACGCGACTCGCTTATCCGGGCCGCGACATTCTGCATGTCAGAGCGATTGCAGCCGGACTGCGTCAGAAGGCGACGACTCCTGTCACTCTCAAGCTGACGAACGGTGAAGGTCAGCCGCTGCCGAAAGCGCGGCTCAGCGTCAAACGCGGCGACGAGAGTTTGGGGACGATCAACACTCAGGCGGATGGAACTGCTGTTACATCGCTCGTGCCCGGAGATTACTTGCTCACCGCGACTTATCTGGGAGTCGACATCACTCCAATGAGCGGGCCGCTGAAGCTGACGGTGAATGCTCAAGAGGAACCGCAGCAGGCAACGCTCAAAGCGGATCGCTGGATGCCGGGTCTCGTCAACGTGCAGATCACTGACGGTGCCGGGCAGCCGATTCCGTGCAAGGTCGAGTTCTTGCCGAAGGGCGAAACGCCGAAGCCGAACTTCGGGCCAGAGAGCGCCGACTTCGCGATGAAGGGGCTCTGCTATCTGCCGCTCGGTGAGATGTCACAACCATTACCCCCCGGCGAGTATGAGGTCGTGATCAGTCACGGTCCCGAGCATGACGCTCTCTTTCAGCACATTGCGCTGCCTCCGGGAAAGACGATCGACATCAAAGGCAAGCTGCCGCGCGTCGTTGATTCGAGCGGCTGGATCAGCGCGGACTTTCATAGTCATAGCTCGCCCTCTGGCGACAACACCGGCAGCCAATTGGGCCGCGTGCTGAATCTGCTCGCCGATCACATCGAGTACGCGCCCTGCACCGAGCACAATCGCATCGACACTTATCAGCCGCATATCGACCGCTTGAAAGTCGGTCGCTTCATTGGCTCATGCACGGGAATGGAACTCACCGGCTTGCCGCTGCCGCTGAATCATCAGAACGCGTTTCCGCTCGTCATGAAGCCGCACTGGCAAGATGGCGGCGGACCGACGACCGACGCGGATGTCGAGACTCAAGTGGAGCGGCTCGCCAAATGGGACAACAGCAGTGAGAAGCTCGTGCAGATCAATCATCCCGATCTCGGCTGGCTGCTGCGTGACAAGAACGGAGACCGGCAACCGGATGAAGGCAATGCTCGCATTCTGCCATTCGTCGATGTCTTCGAAGTGCATCCCGTGCCCGACATTCTGACGCTCGATCCGTTCCTCACCGCGTCGCAGTACAAGGGCAACAACCGCGTCTTCAATTGGTTGCAGTTGCTCAATCAAGGCATGCGGATGCGCGGCGTCGTCAACACTGATGCGCACTACAACTATCACGAGTCGGGCTTCCTGCGCAATTGGGTGAAGTCACCGACGGACGAACCGAGCGAAGTCAAAGTGCTGGATGTTGTCCGCGCCTCAACGGCCGGAGCGGTGATCATGTCGAACGGCCCGTTCCTCGAAGCCCGCGTCGCTGAAAGTGGCAAAGCGAATTGGGTGATCTCGGGACAAGATCTCGCCGCACCGTCAAAGAAGGTGACGATCGACGTCCGCGTTCAATGCCCGAACTGGCTCGACATCGATCGCGTGTTTGTGCTCGTGAATGGCCGCATTGCCGAGAGCACTCACTTCCGTCGCGCGACGCATCCCGATCGCTTTCGAAATGGAGTCGTGAAGTTCGCAGAGAAGTTGGAACTCACGCTCGAGCGTGACGCGCATGTGATCGTCGCGTGCGGCGGAGAGAACTCGACGCTCGGCAAAGTGCATGGGCCACAGTGGGGCAAAGATCGCCCGGCGGCATTCACGAACGCGATCTTCGTCGATGTCGACGGCAACGACTTTCAGCCAAACAAAGACACTCTCGGAGCACCTCTGCCGGTGAAGTATGTCGCTCCGAAGAAGTAGCGGCGGACTGGCGGCGTCATCGCTCGCCGCTTGATCTTCGCGCGTCGGAGAGGACTGTCTTAGTCTCCGCCCCGCTTTCGGGGCGCGCGGTTTAGAGGCGCGATCGTTAGAGGCTCTGGCTGGCGTGACGAAATGATCGCCCCCGAGTTCACCTCGGGGGTTTAACGGCCTTTGCGCAAGTCGAATTCTGACTGACTCGAACTTGTGCAAAGGCCGTCAAGCCCCCGGCACAAGGCCGGGGGGCGAAGTTTTCATCAGGCTAGGCGCAGGCTCGTAAGGACTCAGTCTTCGTAGCATGGACTTCCAGTCCGTGCTGCCTTTTGCGGTTTGGTTCATTTCGGCCTCGCATTAGGTCGCCGAGCCGCGCCCGTTAGGAAGCGGTGTTCTGGCTATTTTGCAGTGGATTCCGCTTCCTGACGGGCGCGGCTCTGCGACTTCACTTTGAACCATGCGCCTATTGCGATGTCAGCCGACGTCTATGAGTTACCGATCAGCACGGGCTAGAAGCCCATGCTACGACTGAAAACGTTCGAGGATTCGAACGCCCAACATCTATGAGGAAGGAACCTCTCTATGAGTTGCATCGACTTCTTACTCACCAACTTTCGCTCGCATTCAGGAGCCGACGCGATCGTCTGGCGCGATCAGGTCTACAACTACTGTTGGCTCGCAGAACGCATCCGTCATTGGCACGACTATCTGCAACTCAATGAAGTCGCTGCGGGGACTGTCGTCGCGCTCGAAGCTGACTTCTCTCCGAATGCCGTCGCGCTGTTCTTGGCGCTGATCGAAGCACGTTGTGTGCTCGTGCCATTGACGTCGGCAGTCGCGGCAAAGCGATCGGAGTTCTTAGAGGTCGCGCAGGCTGAACTCTCGATCGCGATTGATGAGCACGATGAAGTCTCGATCGCAAAGCTCGGACAAACGGCAGACCACTCGATCTATGAGACGCTGCGAAGCGCGCAGCATCCGGGGCTCGTCATCTTCTCATCGGGGTCGACCGGTAAGAGCAAAGCCGCCGTGCATGATGCCATCCCGCTGCTCGAGAAGTTCAAGACGCCGAGGCACGCGCTGCGCACGATCTCGTTCTTGCTCTACGACCACATTGGGGGCATCAACACGATGCTCTACACACTGGCCAATGGCGGCTGCCTCGTGACCGTTCAAGACCGAGCACCGGATTCGATCTTGCGCGCGATCTCGATGCATCGCGTTGATCTGCTGCCGACATCGCCGACGTTCTTGAATCTCGTCCTCATCAGCGAAGCATGGAAGCGGTACGACCTCAGCTCGCTCAAGACCGTCTCGTATGGCACCGAACCAATGCCCGAGAGCACGCTGCGTCGATTTCACGAACTCTTTCCGCAAATCAACTTGCTGCAGACTTACGGACTTTCGGAAGTCGGCATCTTGCGTTCGAAGTCGCGGAGCAGTGACTCATTGTGGGTGAAGATCGGCGGTGACGGCTTCGAGACGCGGATCGTTGACGGCATCCTGCAAATCAAAGCTCAGTCAGCGATGTTGGGTTACCTCAACGCCGTCAGCCCCTTCACCGACGACGGTTGGTACAACACTGGCGACCGCGTTGAAGTGGATGGCGAATGGATGCGGATCCTCGGTCGCGAGTCCGAGATCATTAACGTCGGCGGCGAGAAGGTTTACCCGGCTGAAGTCGAAAGCGTGCTGCAAGAAGTGCCCGGAGTTTGCGACGCAGTCGTCTTCGGTGTGAAGAATCCGATCACGGGCATGATGGTCTCAGCCCGCATCAGCACGACCGACGAAACGCTCGACGACAAAGCCTTAATCAATGCGGCAAAGGCTCACTGCCGAAAGCGACTGCAAGGCTTCAAGGTCCCGGTGAAAGTTGAAGTCGTGCGCGAGAGTCAGCACTCGGCGCGGTTCAAGAAGATCCGCAAACCGGCTTAGGAGCTTGTCGTCGATAGTCGTGGTTCGCTCCGCGAACCAACGCTTTCAAGTTCTGCGATTGCCAATGCTTCTCAACATCAGACGTTGGTTC
>CAZNMS010000602.1:0-4913 GCA_964573505.1 uncultured Planctomycetaceae bacterium
GGCCCGATCGCCCAAACGCAATTTCCCCCGTCAACCCGAAATTTCGCTCGGCCTAGAGGCAGCCTCATCACATCGCCGTAACCGAAAACACGAAGAGCCAGCGCAAGTGCGCTGGCTCTTCGTGTTTTCGGTTCGTTCGACTTCGCTCATGCAAAATTGCATGAGGCTGCGAACGGAAGTCTCGGCCTACGATGCTGCAGGCTCAGTCGTCTCTTCGGACGGAATGCCATCGACCTCGCGGCGTTTGATGGCGTCGTAAACTTCGCGTCGATGCACCGAGACGTCGCGCGGGGCTTCAATGCCGAGCCGCACTTTGTCGCCTCGAATCTCCACAACCATGATGGAGATGTTGTCACCGATCACGATCTTCTCATCTTTCTTCCGGCTGAGTACTAGCATCGCCCTACTCCCATTGTTCCTGGCGCGTCCTGTTCCTGAGTGATGAGCCCGCTCGGCTCACAGCACCAAAACGTAGGTCGCTCTCGGAGGTAGGGATTAGGAAAGCAGGCGAGTTCGTGCCAAGAACAGCGGGCCTCGAAGCATCAGGCGAATCATGCCGGTCATACCGATTGTGCCGTGCTCCTCGGCGACGCATGCGACGCTGCGTTCGCGAGGTCAGATCTTCGTCACTTGCACCGCGCAGGCTTTGTAGGACGGTTGCTTTGAGTACGGGTCGAAGACGGCGTCGGTGAGGCGGTTGCACTCTTCGTAGTGCATCGGAATGAAGACTTGCCCCGGCAAGACTGTCGGAGCGACGAAGGCCGTTGCTTCTAACAAACCTCGCTGCGAGGTCACCGTCACGCGATCGCCTTGCTGGATGCTTTGCTTCCGAGCGTCGACTGGGTTGATCTCGACGTAGATCCGCTCGGGATAAAGCTTCTTCAGCACATCCGACTTCGACGTGCGCGTCTGAGTATGCCATTGCGACGCCGTGCCTCGACCGGTCAGCAAGACGAACGGGAATTTTTTCGATGGTCCTTCCGGCATCGGCTTCGGGGCTTCGAACAAGAACTTCGCTCGACCGTCCGCGTGATAGAAACGCCCGTCTTCGAAGAGTCGCCGTTGATTGGAACTGCCTTCGGATCGTTTAACCGCGACCCTCTGGGAAGCGCGCTCATGGGCAATACCGTCGTCGTTCGGAGTCGCGCTCCCCAGAGGGTCGCGGTTAAACGACTCCGCCTCCGAAAGCGGCCATTGGATGCCGCCGGCTTCGTCTAAGTGCGCGTAACCGCGAATGCCGGTGATGTCGCACGGTTGTCCGCGCGACAACTTCTTCATGATCTCGAACACCGCTGCCGGTGACTTCCATTCGCGGAACATCTCGCCGCAGCCCCATGCATCAGCGATCAAGCGAAAGATCGCGAAGTCGGCGAGTGCTTGTCCGGGCGCTTTTTTTACTTTCCTCAGCACCCCGAAGCGGCGTTCGGAATTGATGAAGGTGCCGTCCTTTTCGCCCCAACCGGCGGCGGGCAAAACGAGATCCGCGACCTGAGCCGTTTCGGTCGTCGAATACATGTCTTGCACGACTAAGAAATCGAGCCGCTCCAAGATCTCGCGGCAGTGGCTTTGATTGATCCATGAATGTGCCGGGTTCGTGCAGATCACCCACAAACCTTTGATCTTTCCGCGCAGCACGCCTTCGAGAATCTCGTGATAGGACCATGAGGCTTCGGTCGGGATCACGCTCTCGTCAATGCCGAGCACTCCCGCGACTTTCGCGCGATGAGCCGCGTTCGCGAAGTCATGTCCGCCGAGCAATCCCGTTGTGTTGCTGAAGAGTCGCGAGCCCATCGCGTTGCACTGACCGGTGATCGAGTTCGCTCCGGTGCCGGGCTTGCCGATGTTTCCCGTCATCAGCGCGAGATTGATCAAAGCTTGCGCCGTACGCACTCCCTGATACGACTGATTGACGCCCATCGTCCACCAAAACGAGACGCGCTTGCCTTCATGAATCGTCCGGGCGAACCGTTCGATCGACTCAGCCGAAAGTCCTGTAGCAGTTGTGACACGCTCGATCGAGTACTCCTGCACGAACTGGCGGAACTCATCGAAGCCCGTTGTGTGCTCGATGATGAATCGGTCATCGAGCCAATCGCGTTCAATGAGGATCCGCGCAATGCCGTAGAACAAATCCATATCCGACTTCAGAGCAATCGCGAGATGCTGAGTGGCCGCCATCGCGGTCTCGGTCATGCGCGGATCAACGACGATGATCTCGGGCCGATGCGGATTGCGCATGACTCGCTCCCACATGATGGGATGCGCGAGACACAGATTGCTGCCGACAAGCACGATGACGTCGGACTCTTCAAAGTCCTGATAGGTATAGGGCGGCGCATCGAAGCCGAACGACTGCTTGTAAGCGACAACCGCCGTCGCCATGCACTGCCGAGTATTCCCGTCGCCGTGCTTGATCCCCATTCCAAACTTCGCGAGGGCACCGAGAAACGCCATTTCCTCCGTCGGGATCTGCCCCGTGCTGATGAACGCGACCGACTCTTTGCCGTGCTTGTCTTGAATGCCTTTGAAGCGTTCGACAAACGTCATCAACGCCGTCTGCCATGAAGTCGGCTGCAGCTTGCCATTCGCATCGCGCAGCAACGGAGCCGTCGCGCGGTCGGGAGCATCAAGCACCGTCAGCGCTTCCCATCCTTTGGGGCAAGCCATTCCGAGATTGACCGGATACTCAGTCGTCGGTGACAGCGAGATCGCCTGCCCGTCCTTGAGATGCACATTGAGATTGCACCCCGTCGAGCAGTACCCGCAAACGCTGCGCACCGTCGCCTCAGGCTTCAGCCGAGCCGGCATCTGCCCGAGCCCAAATCCGCTCGGCTGTAATAAAAGCTCCCGAGTCAACGGCCCCGATGTGCGATGTAACAACGACATGACTTCTTCCCAATGACTTCCAACGGATTCAGAAAGACCAGCAGATTGAAAGACAGAAGAAGAACTGAGAGCAGTCGTCTTCATCACCGCTCTCTTGTCTTTGTCTTAATCATCTGGCCTCTCTGAATCTGCTGGCGGACTTAGCGTCTCAGCGAACCCGGCATGCGCGGCGCGGCAACGGCTGCAAAGAATAGATATCGCTCCAGCAATTCCCCGGAGACGCACGCGACGAACAGCATCGTCATCACGACGACTCGCACAACGGTTTGTCCGTCTGCGGGCTGCTCCAACAAGCTCTGTAAGAAAAGTGGCATCAGCACTCCGCCGAGGATTCCGCAGGCGAAGCGCGCGATCGTCACGTTTGCTAATGGTCCAATCTGCAAGGCTGCCGATCTCTTGAGCGGCGTCATTTGCCGCGTCAGCAAGTGCATGAACAACGACGCTTCGAACGTCAGTTTCAACGCGCTCAGTGCTAACAACGCCCGGCAGATGCGGCGTGCTGATGACACCATCAACTCTGTCGCACCCGCATGCCCGCAGGCCGAAAGCAGCAACGTCGTCACCCAAATTGTCGCCACTCCGAGCACGGCCGCTGTCAGGAAGAATCGCACAGTCGTTGCGATGAAGCCCCATAACGGCTTACGCGTCACGGCATAGATCATCACCGAGCAGCCGACGCCTAAGAGTCCCGAGACGACAACCGCCCATCCGAGCGTTGCTTCAATAAACGGGCTCGGCTGCCACACAGGCGCTCCGAGCCAGTGCGTTGCCGCAAACACAACGGCGAGCTTTGCAAAGACTCCGAAAGCAACGATCTCTCGACTGAGCCATGAATGCTTCAACCCGACGATCGCTCGATAGGCATACTGCGGGCGACCGAGATGCAACACCGCCGCTCCGAGCGCGGTGAGGCCGATCACCAGTGCCGTCAACGAATGCAGCGGTCGAACGGTGACGAGCGTTGCGTCGGCGACCCAACGTTCGAGCCATAACAACGTCGTGAAGGCTCCGACCGACAACTGAGTCAGCACGAGCATCACAATCAGCGGCGAATGCGGATGCTGCACGGCGACCGCGTGATAATCGACCGGCAATAGATTCCTCGGAAAAACGCGCTTCGTGCGGAAGGTTGTCGTCGGCAATGAGATTTGCGGATCCGGCGCGGCCGGCAAGAAGACGGCGGCTTCGGAGTCTTCAATGACTTGCTGAGTCTCAACGAGCCGAATGCTGATGGCTTCATGCGGGCAAGCCTGCACGCAAGCCGGAGCTTCCCCGACCGCCAATCGCGACGAGCACATATCGCACTTACGAACAATGCCTTTGCCCGAGTGATACTTCGGCACGTCATACGGGCAGGCCAAAGTGCAGTACTGACAACCGAAGCATTGATCGTCGAGATGTTTGACGATGCCCGTGACCGGATCCTTCTCATACGCATCGACGGGGCACGCATTGAGGCAGGCGGGTTCCAAACAGTGATGACAAGCGGTCGTCACATGCTGAATGACGGGAGCTGCCGTCGTCCCGCCAATGAGCGTCCCGACATCGCGCCAAGTTTCATGCTCATCAAGCCCATTGAGCGTATGACAAGCTGCAACGCACGCCTTGCATCCCGAGCAGCGATCGAGATCAACATCAAACGCATACTGCTGCCCCGGCCCCGGCGGATTGGCGGGAATGAGCGACGAATAAAACTTCGCCTGCACCGGCGGCCCATCAACGTCATGCCAGTTCGAAAATTTCTCGACCGCCGACAAATCCTGCTGCTCATCGAGCAACACATCGAGAAGCGTCATCGGTCGCGAAACGAGCGCAGGTTGAGACTCCGTCCCGACCCTTTCATCGCGAACCAATTCCGCCTCATCGCGCTTTGATTCATTGAGCGTCACATTCATGAGACGCTCCTTCCGGCATTGAATGAGCGGCGTTCCCGTTGGGGAAAACACGTCGAATCGTCCTTGGGGTCGCCTTTCGCTCCGCGAAAGAGCGTCTTCAAACGCGGCTCAAGTACTGCGGCATCGCAACTG
>CAZNMS010000603.1:0-4900 GCA_964573505.1 uncultured Planctomycetaceae bacterium
CCGTCGCTGAGCGTGAGTGCTCCGAGCCAGTCGAGAACCGAAAGCTGATTGCCCATCACTCCGCCGTAGTCGTGCTCCTTATTCATTTGCACGAGCGTCGGGCCGAGCACGTAACGAGCAGCCCGGCTATGACAGATCATGCACTCTGCGCGGCTCGGGTAATGCCACTGCTGCTTCGTGACGGTGCCATTGGCCGAACGAACTTCGAACTCGCGATCCTCTCCCGTCGGGCCGACAAGCGTTGCGTCGGTCTGCTCGGCATTCCAAACGTAGGTGTAGCCGACCCACTCAGCGTCTTGTTTCACGAGGAAGCGAGTCTCGATCCACTGCCGCGTCTCCGGCTTGCCTTCGACCTTTTCAATCGCGAACGACTTCACGAGCACGGTGTTCTCCGGGAAGTCCCATCCTCGACTTCCGGCATATCCAATCTGCGAAGGTTCGAGATCTTTCCCTTCGACAATCTTGCCTTTGACGCGCGGCACCATTTCCGGCGGCAGCGCGATGAAGCGTTCCTTATGAGCCCCGTCCGACCACAACTGCGCGTTGACCGAGTATGGAATTAAACCGACATGCGGACGATGCCCCTTCACGCTTTCGAAGAGTCCCGATTGACTCAGAAGCTTCGGGAACTCGTTCGCGTTCCATCCGCTGCGATTGGGGACCAGTGTGTAGAGCCCGCCCTTCTCGCCGCCTTGATAGTCGGTGATGAGCAATTCTCCGTCACCATCTTCCGCGAACGACGTCACTCCGAGCGACGTATCGGCAATCTCTCTGTGCCATTGCACCTTGCGGTTGTCGTCGACCTTCGCCGCCCAAATCTTGCCGGTCGAGTAGTCGGCATAGAGATAAGCACCCGTCAGTTCGGGCAGTTTCTTGCCGCGATAGACGATGCCGCCCGTCAGCGAGCGAGCCTCCGAATGCGGATGATCGAACGTCGGTTTGAGAATCGGATGCGGGCCGCGTTGTCGCTCGGCATAGAAGACGTGCCCGCCCTCCATCACGCTCCATCCGTAGTTCGCACCGCGTTCAACGAGATAGACCTGCTCCCACAAATCTTGCCCGTTCTGGCCGATCCAAATGTGATCGCGCTGCTTGTCGATGAAGAGGCGCCACGGATTGCGAAAGCCGTAGGCATAAGTCTCGGGCCGTACGTTCGGCTGACCGACAAACGGATTGTCTTTCGGCACCGAGTACCGCTTGCCTTCCGCAGGATGATCGACATCGAGCCGCATCAACTTCGCGAGCAAGTGGTCGAGTCCTTGCCCGGTGAGGTTCGTGTCAGAGTCGCTCGTGCCATCGCCCGAAGTGACATAGAGCATGCCGTCCCGACCGAAATCGACTGCCGCGCCGTTATGTCCGTTCGACGGCCACTCGATGATGACCGTCTCGGACTTCGGATCGACGGCGAACGGAGCATTGCGCTCCATCCTGTAACGCACGACCTTTGTGTGCTTGCCTTTGTACTTCTCGGTCTCGGCCTGAGGCACGGTCGCGGGTGCATTAAGTCCTACATAGAAGAAACCGTTCTCGGCGAACTTCGGATGAAAGGCGACGCTGAAGGCCGCCGTGTCGGTCGTGAAGTCGAGCAACCGCGAGGTCTCTTTCTTCTCCGCCGCGAAATCGAGTCGCAGCAACTTCGTCGGATCGTCCTTCTTCGAAGTCGCCTCGATGAGAATCACGCGGCTCGAACCCGGCTCTCGAAACGCCCCGACTGAATGAGTGAGTTTGAGATCGGGCAGCACTCGCTCTGCCTGATAAGGCGGCGGAGGCTCGGGTGCTCCGACGACCTTTGACGGCACTTTGCGAAACTGTGCTTTTAATTGCACAAGAGCTTCAATCGCGGCCGGAGCCGCTTGCGAACTCTGCCGCACCGGCGGAGCAGACTCAGCCAACGCCGTCGTTGAAATCGCAGCCAATGCAAGCAAAGAGATTCCGAAGTCGCGCATGAATGAGCCTCGCCAAAAGGGCCGTAGAGAAGCGGAGTGGCGAGACATTGATGCAGCGCGAGCGGCACTTCAAACGCGACTGTTCGCAGACTTATGCGACACATTGCTGCCGACTCGACAAGTCAGCCAAATGCTGTCTGATCGCCGCCAGCAACTGCTCATCTTCGAGATCCCAGAGAGACTCTTCCCATGGCCCAGCAGCAATGAAGGCAAGATTCGCAATCAATTGGCCAAAGCGAACGTCGGGGGCGAGTTCGCTAACCCGGCAGAGTTCTTTGAGGATATTTTCTCGGACGGGGCTGATCATGAGAGGAAGGCTCCAGGTAACGAGCGACGTTTCTCATCTCAAAAGATGAACACTCTTTCGGAAATCCGGGAACTCAATGCAAAGGCAGTTACGGCCACTGATGAAACACAGATTGAACGCAGATCATTCAACTGCCAAAGCATTCGAGTCAGATGCCGTTCTCCCCGGGCAGTTTCACTGATCGCGCCAAGACTCAATGTTCTCGATCCGATTCCTGCGGTCTTTAATCTGTGTTTCATCTGTGTTCGACCTGTGGCCAATTTCTCATCTCCCCGAAATACCGGAAGAGCGATGTTAAGAGAGCTTCGTTGCTGGCTCACTTCGCCGGCGCAACAACGTTGATCGTCACCGGCACTGACGGCAATGAGACGAGCGTATTGGGTTTGCTCGTTGCGGCTTTGTCTTTGTTGAAAGGCACTTGAGCTTGCCCTTGAAGCACCAACGTATAAGCCCCCGGGCGGGTTCCGTTCTGCACGGTGATCGTGATCTTGCCGTCGTTTGAGTTCTCGGGGATCGAGCCATTGGGCATCTGCATGTTGCCGGGGAACGACAACGGCAAGAGGCTGATCGCCGCTTTGAACTCCGGCCAATGACGAGCGGCTTTGACCGTCAGTTCGATCGGCTTCCCTGCTTCGACCTGCACTTGAGCCGGCTCGATCGTGAGTGCAAACGGGCCTTGCTCGCGCACGGCGAGACCGAGTTTGCGAGCAGGTCTGCTCGTCGCTTCGCCGTTCGCCCAAATGCGGGAGTAAGGTCGGACTTCGCGTTTGATCTGCTTGTCCCCGATCGTCGCGGTCGCCATCAGCGTCACTTCGCCGGTCCAGTCAGCAGCGGTAGGAGCAGCAGTGAGCACGATCGTCGCGCGGGTGTCGGTGAAGCTCGCTGGAGTTGCTGTTACACCCGGCGGCAAGCCTTCCGCGGTGACCGTGATCGGACCGTTGAAGCCGTCGCGGTAGTGCGTCACGAGATCGAGATACTGCGAGCATCCCTTCCACAGAGTCGTGCCGCCGGGACCGGGGTTCTGCTGATGAATCGCCGCGACGAAGAAGTCCGGTTGCGGCTTGCGGATCGACAGCACGTACTGATACCGCGCGCCGCCTCGGCTGTAGCGGTCCTGCATGAGCACTCGGTACTTCTTGTTTGCTGTCAGAGCGACGCTGCCTGAGGGATCTCGCAAATGCCCGTCGAACGCGTTCGTGCGATGTCCGAAGTCGTCGAGTTCGGTCACTCGGTTTCCCTTCTCGTCGATGATGACGAGATACGGATCAGCCCGACCGTTGATGCGCTCTGAGTAGACCTCGAAGCCGTAGTTGCCGCCTTCCTTCACTTCGATCTCAAACCAATCCGCGTCACGGGGTTGATCGAAGCGACCGGCAACGACGGCGGGTAACTCCAATCGTTGAGGCTTCTCGCGATCGTTGTTCGGTTCTTGATCGATCGTCACCGGAGTATCGACGACGAGCATCGTCAGCGCGTTCAACGCATTGGGAATCGGTCGGACTTGAAAGCCATTAAGCGTGCAGGTTGCCGCCGTCGGCAGCACGCTGTGATCGTGAGGATGCTCCAAGAAGCGATACGTCCCGAGTGCGAGCGTTTCGTCCGACGGAGTGATCGGCAGGCGCACGGTCTGCAACGCCGGTCCTTCAATGGGCAAGTTGAGCGTTGCTCCGCCAGCAAGCCCGCGCCCGGCGACTTCGACTTCGGTTGCTCTGCCCGTCTGCACCACTCGCGGAAAGACGTTCTCAACATGCGGACGATCCGAGATCACGAGCCGATAAGGAAAGCCGCCGCGAAAACGCAGATCGTTCACGCGGACGACGTACTTGCCATCTTCGGGCACGATGAAGTCAATGAAGGGATCCGCTCCGAAGTAATCGCCATTACTCGCGAGCAACTTGCCGCTCGCTGAAGAGAGTTCGAGACTCGCATCAACTTCGGACTCCAATCGCCGTGCGAGACAATCAAAGGTGACTCGCTGCCCTGCCTTCAGCGTGACGACGAAGAAATCTTCGCCATTGCCGTCCGAAGTGCCGTTGATCGCTGAGTTGAGGGCAACCTCTTGTGCCTCCTTCGGCTCATTGTTCGGCTCGTTCTCCGCAACATCTTGCAGTCCGTTCGAGACCGCAAAGACGCGCGGATTGCTGATGCCCCAGCGCCCGACGAGTCGCACGTCATAAGTCCCCGCAGGCACATCCGCCGCGACTTTGATCGAGAACTTGCGGTCCTTGATGTGCTCGGCGCTGAGTCCCGGATGATCGAAGTGCAGTGACTTCAACTCGTCGATCTCGGCCCCGAGCACTTCGACTTCAATTGAGTTGCCCGCAGTGCATCCGACCGGAGCAATGCGATCAAAACGCACCGACGGCAAGTCCGCAAAGGCACTCGCAGCGACAAACCAAAACGCAGCAGCAAACAACGGGCGGGAGTACTTCATGGCGGGAGCCTTTGCAGAGCAGAGAGCGGGCGGCGGGATGTCGGCAGCGAGTAATGCAATAGGACGCATAACACTTCGAAGACCAATGGGACCGATTCGTTCGAATCACACTCCGCTGAATCCTCTTCGTCCCATCGGTCCTTTCGGTCCTATGCGTCCTATCGGCTTGAACCATCAGCCGTACTGCAATCGAAACTACATCACCTTATCGCA
>CAZNMS010000604.1:0-2752 GCA_964573505.1 uncultured Planctomycetaceae bacterium
AGGCAGCGGTTGTCGGCTTCGCTCAAGCCGTTTCGGAGCCCGCTGATCCCGGCATCGCGAAATGCTTTGCAGACGGCGGGGTAGTCGATCTTCTCGCTCTCCGGCAGCAAGTTTTGATCGACCACTTCCGCATAGACCGGGTCGGCTTTCTTATGGAAGTCGAGCGTCAGTGGTTGAGGAGTATCGCCCAACAGCGCTTGCACGATGACCTCAGTGCAGCCGCCGAAACCGCCGAGCAAGTACGTCGGTTTCTGACTGTTGATGGCGAACAGCGCTTCCTCAACGAGACCGGCATAGCGACCCGCGAAGCGATCGAGCTTGCCTTCAACGATGCCGCCGTATTTGCCGCCGAGCAGCACGCGCGCGTCGATTGCGTCATTCATCTGCTCGCGCATGACCGTCAGGCTGCGCATCCAAATTTTGCGGTTCACAGCGGGGTTTTGAGGCAGAAACGTTCGCTCCGGCAGCGCAGTGATGATCGCGTCTTGTTCGAGACCGCTCGGCAGGGGGCAGTCCTTCAGCGTGCAAGCATCCTTGATCCGGACGCGATCGGATGCCTTCATCGAATGATGAATCGGCCATGCCAACCAATTTGTGACGCGCTTTCGATAGTCCTGCTCCATGCGCGAGTAAGTCCGCACGAGATCTAGCAACTGCATCGTGAAGCCGCCGACTCGTTGATCGCCGCCATAAGCGACATTCGCTCCGAGCGCGAGTAAGTGACGCGACAACTCCCAAAACGCATGCTCGAGATGCACCGTTCCGAGTCCTCGCGCCGCGAGATCCCGCGCGGGCACATCTGAGATCGAGACTCCGACTGTGATGCCCTCCAACGGCAGCGGAGCACGCCCTTCAACCTTCAATGTCTCGGTCATGATTTCACCTCATGTGCAAGTCGCGGCAGTTCTAATGGAGTGACGAATACGAGTTTCGGAAAAGCCCTCTTCAGGATCTCGACTTCTTCAGTGCCTAACGGCGGATCGGGATAGACGAAGACCGTTGCAGGTTCCTTGTCCGCAATCTCCGCCAAACGCAACTGGCTGATGAGTTCCGGCGGATACGGCATCGCCTTCAATGGTTGGGCGACCCCGAAGCGACGCCCGGCATATTGCACCCACAATCGGAAGAAGGCCGCCTTCACAACTTCCAACATCAAGCGAGCGAAGATCGGCTCCCACAACTCAACGCACTTCAGCAAGTCAGCACCATTGCAACGCATGACGGGAATGTTGCCGAGATACGGAAAGCTCCTCTCCTCCGAGTCCGAGATCGCATGCACGACGAGCATCGGGCTCATCCCTTGCTTCGCTTCTAAGACCTCGATGCGGCACCACTCACGAGTGGCATACGCATCCGTCTGCATCACGAGCAACGCGTTGCGAGCCGAGGCGGCTTCTTCGCGCAGCACATCGCGCCATTGAGTTCCCGCCGGGATGTCATGCACATCGAAGAAGGAATTGAGCTGAGTGTGATCCATCAAGAACTGCCGCGCGGATTTTGTGAGATCGACTCCGTCACGTTTCGCATGGCTCAAAAAGACTTTCACGGCTGCCGGCCCCGCTGCCTTGCCCTGCCCCTCTTGCTCGGTCCCTTCTGACCCCAACAGGAGCTTCGCCACTGCCTCTGCCACAGTGCGACTGAGGATCATCGGCCGCAGTTCTTCCGCCTTCTCGTGCAAGCGGATGAAGTTGAAGTCCTTGATGCGCGACTCAACCAAGTACGCATTTTGAGTGAGCGCCACCGGCACGATGATGTGTCGCGTAGCACCTGCCTTTCGCCCGTTGGCGCTGTCACATTGGTTACATAGCGCGTCGAGGTAGTCGACCCATTGCGAATCATCCATCAGCTCGTCGTCGATCAAGACAATGACCGCCGTCCGCTCGGCTCCAAAGTCGACAGCTCGCGGAGGTTTCGATCCCTCTGCCGCCATCGAGCGAAACCGAATCGGAATCTGAGGCGCACGCGCCGCGAGATTCCCACTGTCGCAACAGAACTGGCGATAGAGCCCATCAGCGAGCTTACTGCCGTTTTCAAAGCGCGGATGCCAAACGACAAAGACCGAAAGCGGACGTCGAAGCGGATCGCTCATGCAGGCCTCCTGAGCAAAGTTGGAGAAGTCATTCAGAAACAAAGAGATAGACGTCGGGCACTTCGGGAACTCTTCTGACAAGTAGCTTGGGATTCCATCCCGAGCCTCAGCGGGCACCGATCTCTCCGAATAACAAACTCACCGTCAGAAACCGGCCGCTGGTGCCGTAGCTTGGGATTCCATCCCGAGCCTCGGCGGGCTGAAGTTCTCAAACAAGGTACGAGGACGCCGTCAAAAATTCGGTGTGAAGAAAGCATCAAAGGCAAATCGACTCAGACCGAGTTCCCAACTCACACAGGAACGAACACGAGCCGAGCAACACTCTTCGGGAACTCGTTCGGACAAGTAGCTTGGGATTCCATCCCGAGCCTCGGCGGGCTGAAGTTCTCAAACAAGGTACGAGATCGCCGTCAACATTCGGTTTGAAGCAAGCGTCAAAGGCGAATCGACTCAGACCGAGTTCCCAACTCACACGAGGCCATGAAGAGTTATCTGGCCACAGATCAAACACAGACGAAACACAGATAAAGCCTCTATTGGCAACGTTGTGTCGATGCCGCGCTATCGCGACGAACTATCTGTGTTCAATCTGTGTTTCATCTGTGGCTCAAACCTTATTTTTCTGAGGCGGCCTTAGACCATGAGGTCCAGAAGAGGGCACGT
>CAZNMS010000604.1:2762-4882 GCA_964573505.1 uncultured Planctomycetaceae bacterium
GTGCGTTTCCTCGGGCGACGCCCCCGTTGATCGCTTGCCGTCGGCTGTTATCCGCCGCACCTCGACGACACTTCGACAACCGGCTGACCGAGCACGTCCATCTTCGGCTTGATCCCCAGTCCCGGAGCTTCCGACGCTGACATGCGACCGTTGACTCGCTGCGGTGCTCCGTCGGCTGTGCTAACTGTTACATAGCTGTTGAAGTCGGTCGTCGTGAATAAGAACTCGGTCGGAGTGCTCTGCGCCAGATGCGCGATCGCTGCCGTTGCGATGTCTCCGCCCCATGAGTCTTCGAGCGTCATGCCGATGCCCATACTCACGCAGAGATCGCGAGCTTGCTTGATCTTAGTGAGGCCGCCGAGCTTGCTGATCTTCAAATTCACGACGTCCATCGCGAGATCAGCCTTCGCGCGCAACAGGATGTTGAGATCGTCGATGTTCTCATCGAGCACGAATGGCTGAGCGATCTGACGTCGAACTGCGAGACACTCTTCATAAGTGAGGCACGGCTGCTCGATGTAGACGTCGACATCGCGCGTCGCCTTCGCCACTCGAATCGCTTCATGCTGCACCCAACCGGTATTGGCATCAGCGACAAGCCGATCTCCCACTTCCAATTCCGCTGCGACGGCGTGAATGCGTGCAATATCGGTATCGGGATCGCCGCCGACTTTGAGCTGAAAGCGGCGATAGCCTTGCTCGCGATAGCCCGCGACCTTCTCGGCCATTTCATCGGGAGACTCTTGCGAGATCGCGCGATACAGACCGACGTCTTCGCCGTAGCGACCGCCGAGCAATTCGCACACCGGCATTCCAGTCGCCTGTCCGAGGATGTCCCAGCACGCGATGTCGATGCCGCTCTTCACATACGGATGCCCCTTGAGCGCCGCATCCATCTTGCGATTGAGCTTCACCAACTGGCGCGGATCCTCACCAATCAGATGCGGCCCGAGTTCCTTAAGCCCCGCGCGAACGCCATTCGCATAAGCCGGCAAATAGAACGGACCGAGCGGACAAACCTCGCCGTGTCCGACGAGTCCGGTATCAGTCTCAACCCGCACGATGGTGCTATCAAACACTGTCACCGACTTACCGCCGCTCCATTTATAGGTGACCTCCTGCAGAGGCAGTTCAACTCGGTAAGCCAGAATGCGAGCAATCTTCATCAGGAAGCTTTCAATGAGTGAGGAGAAACAGCCGCAGCGCAAATCGCGAGCAGCGGGTCAGAAGTGAAGAGCAAGATAGTCGCCTTTCGCTCTGAGGCTGTAATTTAAACGCCCCCGACCTTGCGTCGGGGGTTCAACGGCTTTTGCGCTACTTCGAATACAGGGGAAAATCGAGTAGCGCAGAAGCCGCTAAACCACTGGGACAAGCCCAAGTGGCGATTTAATCACAGTCTCGGAACGAAGCGGGACATCGATCGGCACTCAATCGCCGGGCCTTACTTGCCGAGGCAATACAAAAACTTGTCCGACCGAATCAGCAGTCGAGTGCCATCAACAGTCGGACTGCCATTGAACGTGCTGCGGTCGCTGAACTCGTTGACGGCGAGCTGCTCGAACTCCGGCTTCGCCGCCAGCACGAACGTCTTGCCCTCACGCGTGAGGTAATAAAGCTTACCGTCGGCGAGCAGCGCTGACGCATAGACTTGCCCGGCGCGTTCGAGGCGTTGCTCATAGACAATCTCGCCAGTCTCAGCCTTCGCGCAGTAGGCAACGCCGCGACTCTCATGCACCCAATACAGATGCCCGTTGAGAAACACCGGCGACGACACGTTCGAGCCCTTAATGCTCTTCCACAATCGGTGCGTCTCGGTGACATCGCCCTCGCCACCTGCTCGCACGGCCAATGCCGCAACGCCCGAGCGACCGCCGAGGCAATAAACGACTCCGTCATGCGCGACGACCGTCGGCACCATGTACCAGCCAATATCCGTCTTGCAGGACCATAAGTCCTTGCCGGTATCAGGATCGAACGCGAGCACCTTTCCCTGAGTCGCGACAACAAGCTCTTTGCGTCCCGACTTCGCCGTCACAACGACCGGAGTGTTCCATGCTTCGCGAATGCCTTTCGCTCGCCACTTCTCTTTGCCGGTCTTGCGATCAAGAGCAAAGAGCGAC
>CAZNMS010000605.1:0-4865 GCA_964573505.1 uncultured Planctomycetaceae bacterium
GCGCTTACGCGAGTCGATCGAACTGGCGCTGAAGCACGGAGAAGGCTCGTGCTTAGTGAGCGAGATGATCGGCGACAACTGGCACGATCGGCTCTACAGCAGCAAGTACGCGTGCTCGAAGTGCGGGACGAGTTACCCGCCGCTCGAACCGCGCAGCTTCAGTTTCAATAGTCCCTATGGAGCTTGCATTACATGTCGGGGACTGGGGCGAGTGCTTCCCGGAAGCGCGGACGACGATGCCGAAGAACGCGCGGCACGAACGTCTGACTTTTGGCTGCTGCCAGTTTGCTCGGACTGCGGCGGAGCACGCATCGGCCCGTTTGCGCGAGCAGTCACGTTGCTGAATTACTCGTTGCCGCAGTTCGTTGAACTCACGGTTGAAGACGCGGCGCGCTTTGTCGGCGACTTCACTTCAGACGACGATCGCTTGCAGGCCGAACTCACTCCCGAAGGACTTGCGGCCGCGCGCACGATCGTGCCGGAGATCGCGAGTCGTCTGCGGTTTCTCGAACGAGTCGGCGTCGGCTACCTGCAACTCAGCCGTCCGTCGCGCACGCTTTCGGGCGGCGAGTTTCAGCGGGCGAGATTGGCCGGTTGTCTCGGTTCGTCGCTCGTCGGAGTTTGTTATGTGCTCGACGAACCGACGATCGGCCTGCATCCGCGAGACACTCAACGACTGCTCGATGTCTTTGCGGACCTGCGAGATCGCGGCAACAGCGTGCTCGTTGTCGAGCACGATGAAGAGGTCATGCGTGCCGGAGATTGGCTCGTTGATCTCGGTCCCGGAGCGGGGCAAGAGGGCGGACGAGTGCTGCTGTCCGGCGAGCTTGAAGCGTTGCTCGGCAGCAGCGACCTCTCGGCACCGTCGATCGCGAACGACGCATCTCAGTCGCAAACGCTGCGAGTTCTGCGTGACGGCACGCGTGCTCCCGCGAACCGCGATCGCTCAACGTCAACGCAGAGCGAGTTGCTGCTCACGATCGAAGACGTATGGCTGCACAACTTGCGCGGGCTCACGGTGCAGTTTCCATTACAGCGGCTCGTTGCAGTGACGGGAGTAAGCGGATCGGGCAAGACATCGCTCGTCGCGCATGCGCTCGTGCCGACGATCAAGCATGCTTTGACGCGCCGGGAACGAGCGGCTCTGACGGACCTGCAGCAAGTCGGTCTGCCCTGCGGAGCATTACGCGGACTCCATCAGATCGATCGAATCGTTGTTGTCGATCAATCGCCCATCGGTCGTTCGGGACGTTCGAATCCTGCGACGCATACCGGTCTTTGGGATCATGTTCGGCAAGTCTTCGCGAAGACGCGCGACGCGCGGCTGAGAGGCTTTAAGGCTGCTCGCTTCAGCTTCCTTTCGCCCGACGGTCGATGCCCGACATGCCGGGGGCAGGGGCAAAGGCGGCTCGAAATGAACTTCTTGCCGGACATGTATGTGCCCTGCTCGGACTGTCGCGGGCAGCGATTCAATGCGCAGACGTTGCATGTTCGTTATCGCGACAAGCACGTTGCCGACGTGCTCAAACTGCGGATCGACGAAGCGGCTGAGTTCTTCGCGAACTTCCCGAAGATGAAAGCGGTGCTCGATGTTCTGTGTGAAGTCGGGCTCGGGTATTTGGAACTCGGGCAACCGGCCAACACTCTTTCGGGCGGAGAAGCTCAGCGAATCAAACTCGCAACAGAACTCGCGAAAGGCGGCATCGAACGAGTGCTCTATGTGCTCGACGAGCCGACAACGGGCCTGCATCCGGCGGACGTCGAGCGGCTGACAGAGTTATTACATCGTCTCGTCGAGCACGGTCACAGCGTGCTTGTGGTCGAGCACAATCTCGACGTCATTCGCTCAGCCGACTGGGTCATTGATCTCGGTCCCGAAGGCGGAGCACTCGGCGGGCAGATCGTCGCGAGCGGTTCGCCGAGTGAGCTAATAGCGCGTCCCGACATCAGTGCGACCGCAACGGCTCTCGCCCGCTTGCGTGAGCAGCGCGTCGCTGCACCGTCCGACTGCGTTTGAAACTCGCGGCGAGGCGCGCGAGTAGTGTCATTTTTGTTGCAGGATGATGGCGGCTGTGCCTTTGACCGATAGTCGCCTTTCGCTCCGCGAAAGGAAGCTTCTGCGGAGAGGCTGTCATTTAATCGCCACTCGGGCTTGTCCCAGTGGTTTAACGGCCTTTGCGCTACTCAAACTGCCCTTGATTTTGAGTAGCGCAAAAGCCGCTAAACCCCCGACACAAGGTCGGGGGCGATTTAGTCACAGCCTCGGAGCAAATGCCCCGAGAGAAAATCCCTTTCGCAGAGCGAAAGGCGACGATCACCGCATGCTGACGTTACGAAATCCGAAACAAACAACCTCTCTGCTCACACTCCTTCGGGCGATGTCATGAAAGCCAAACTTGCTCCGCTGTTCGTGATTGGGCTCGTCGCGTTGTTGTGCTCATGGGCGACGAGCGGACCGCGGCGCGTTACGGAACTCCTTGCCGAGCGATCGGTCGATGCGGACCTCGCGCCGGCGATCACTGAGGTCAATCAACACTTCGCGGCTCGCTGGCGCGACGAACAACTTTCGCCCGCAGCGCCGGCTGATGAACTGCTCGTGCTCCGACGATGGATGCTCTCGCTGATGGGGACCGTTCCGTCGCTCGAAGAAATCCGGCAGTTCGAAGCGGATTCTCAGCCGCAGCGACTTGAACGATGGCTCGTCAAACTGCTCGATGATCGACGCTTTGCGGACTACTTCGCCGCGCGACTCTCGCGCTGCTTTGTCGGAGCTGATCCCGGTCAGTTCATCATTTTTCGTCGCGACCGCTTCGACAGTTGGCTGAGTCAGCAGATTCGTGAGCATCGGCCTTACGACGACATCGTGCGCTCGATGGTCGGCGCGAACGGGCTTTGGACGGGGCAGCCGGAGTCGAACTTCATCACTGCAGCGTTTGCGAATGATGATCTCGATGAGAACAAACTCGCGGCGCGATCAGCTCGGGCGTTCCTCGGTCAGAGTATGGATTGCGCTCAGTGTCACAATCACTTCTTTGCCGAATGGAAGCAGGAACAATTCGAGGGATTGGCAGCCCACTTCGGTCAGACGGAAGTGAAGTTCGGCGTCTTTGAAAACACCGACAAGAGCTTCACCGTAAAGGACCGCAAGACGCTCGCTGATCGCACCGTTCAACCGACCGTGCCCTTTCATGAAGAGTGGCTGCCGAATGACGGCACGCCGCGCGAGCGACTCGGGCAATGGATCACTCATCGCGATAACCGCCGCTTCGAACGAGCGATCGCGAATCGAGTTTGGGGGCTGATGTTCGGCAAGCCGTTCATGGCTCCGGTCGACGATATGCCGAATCCGCCGAAGGAAACTCAGCGAGATGTACTCGACATCTTAGGAGCAGACTTTCGTGCTCATGGCTGCGACTTGAGGCGGCTGATTCAAGTGATTGCGCTCTCGCAACCGTTTCTCGCGGCGAGCCAATCAAACGAGACCGACGCCGACATTGCTGATCGGCAAACGGAAGCATGGGCCGTCTTCCCGCTGACTCGACTGCGTCCCGAGCAGATCATCGGCTCGTTGTTGCAAGCGGGTTATGTGCAGACGATCGATCAGAACTCGCATGTGTTTGTGAGATTCATTCGCTTCACGAAAGAGCGAGACTTCGTCGAAGCCTACGGCGACTTAGGCGATCAAGAACTGGTTGATCGCGCCGGCACGATCTCGCAGGCGCTATTGCGAATGAACGGCGAGATCACGCGCGACGTCATCAAGATCGATCCGCTGTCGGTCAGCAATCGCATCGCGAACATGTGCCGCGAGGACCGAGACGCCATTGATGCAGGCTTCCTCGCATGCCTAACGCGGCGCCCGACAGAAGAAGAGATCGCGCACTTCACGAGCATGCTCACCGATCAGCAGCACCGAGATCGCGGAGCAAAAGTCGAAGACCTCTTATGGAGCCTCGTGAACTCGCCCGAGTTTTCATGGAACCATTAGCCGGGCAGTTCCCAATGTCCGAAGGACGGTGGGTGGTATGAAAACGAGACTGCGAGATCCCTCGTGACGACGAATTCAACGAGTGAAAGTGAACGTCGTCCCGCTGCGGCTCGGGATGGAATCCCAAGCTACTTTTCGAGGCAAAGGCCGTTGAATTGCTCGGTGAGGTGCTGTCATCCGCACGACAGACTCGATCACAGCTTCCGCTCAGCAGCTTTGAGCTCGGCACGCATTCCCCGTTCGCGCAGAGCCTGCTGAAGTCCGATTGCAGGGTCCGCAAGCATGCCTACTACTTTGAAATCGCGGGCTTAACATCCGGCCAAAGTCGGCTTCATTGCTCTGATCCCAGTCGCCTTTCGCTCCGAGGCTGTAATTAAATCGCCACTCGGGCTTGTCCCAGTGGTTTAGCGGCCTTTGCGCTACTCAAACTGCCCTTGATTTTGAGTAGCGCAAAAGCCGCTAAACCCCCGACACAAGGTCGGGGGCGATTTAACACAACTATTCCGTGACGAAGCGTCTTCGCGCGACCGGAGATTCTTGAAGACAGCATTCTCGCAACGGCACCGAAAGAAGCACTTTCGCGGACCGAAAGGGCGACAATGGACCCGAGCGCCCCGAGTGCTTCGATCTGACAACTCACGCCGGCCGGGAAGTCTTCAAGAACGCGGTTCAGTATTTCCAATAGGCTCGGGGCTACGACTCAACAGTGAGGACGAACATGCTGGAGCGGTTACATCTCAAAGGCGTCGGCCCGGCGGACGAGCTTGATTTGCATCTCGGTCCGCACCTCAACGTCATCACTGGCGACAACGGACTCGGGAAGAGCTTCTTGTTGGAGGCTGCATGGTTCGCGCTGACGGGAAGTTGGGTTGATCAA